>JBBSCD010000078.1:0-12535 GCA_038250645.1 Rhodospirillales bacterium | reverse complement strand
GAGGCGTCGACACTTCAATGGTCAGGAGGCAAAGCTGCCTCTAGGCTGATCCCACGGTCGCTTGCTTCCAATCGGACCGATCTAACCAGCCAGCGCTCCACTAAAAACCGCGCAAAGCTCAGGCAGCTCTCTACATAGGCGTTCTCGCGCATCTCTTACGGTACCGCCTACCGATATAACCGCATCAACCACCGAGTTGATAAGGTTGATGATTTGTTGAATGATTTCCGGAAGGCGATTGCGTGGAGTTGGGATATGGAAAATGTACACGCCCTGGATAAGCCCAGCTACTTCAGTGGGGAGGTAAGTATTCCAGTAGTCGGTTCGGTCACTTTGGCTCCACCAGTTCCACTTACCGTCCACACCGTAGCTAACTACAGGCGTGTGGGCTAGAATATTCCAACCAACATCGGCATATAAGACTCCCCTCCCTCCGGTAAAACCTGCCAATTCGTTATTGCACCAAGTGCGGTCGATGCCATCTACGCGACCTGATGACGACACAATTACGTTAGTCGACATCCACTCTCCTCGCTGGAGGTTTGTCTCAACAAACCTTTCGACCGCCGCGGCTGGCGCGAATGAAGTGTCAGGAGCAGTAAGACCCGTCCTACTATCCTTGCTCCTCCACTCTTCTCTCCATTGCACTCCTTGATTGTCTAGACCGTCAATGCGGCCTTGGAGCAGTCTCAAGTTTATACTGTCCATGTTTATTCTATCATCTCTTATTGTTGGGATCCATTCAGAGCTGCGGTCTAAATTTTTAAGCGCCGCGTTTACAGGTCTAGTCTGCCGGGTTTCGATAGCATCTAGCCTCTCTTCGACGTTCTTTAGCTCGGAAGCTAGTGAAGAAATGTTTGGCATCGCTTTTGTTCCCGCTATTTGTATTGACAACAAGCACCGCATCGATAATAGGAGTGAGGAAACTACTAGCTAGCCAAAGAACGAAAGAAATCATCGGCTGGCGCTATATGGATATTGGCCTCAAGCTGGGGCAGTGCGTGCGGCCGCTACCGCGGCCGCGCCCGGGACAAAGTCGTAGACGGGGTTTCGCCGAAGGCTCGCCGGTAGTCGCGAGAGAAGCGGCCGAGATGGAAGAAACCGCAGTCCATGGCGACTGTCGTCACCGTTGTGCCGGGTTCGGCAGCGCAGAGCGCGTCCCGCGCTGCTGCGAGACGCCTCTGGAGCAGGACCTGCATCGGCGTGCATCCGCGCGCAAGCCGGAATGCGGTTTGCAGGGAGCGGACGCTGACCCCGGCGATGTCGGCCATGTCATCAACAGTGACGGGATCCGCGAAATGCACATCCAGCCATTCTTCGATGCGCTTGACCTGCCGACTCGCGGCTGCATTCTCCCGCTTTTTGCCGGCGGGTCGGCGTTCTTCAAGGCAATCGAGAAATAGGCCGCGCAAAAACCTTTCCAACCCATCGGCGGTGCGCGACGAGGTTAGCAACCACGAGTCAGGCCGGTCCATCTCGTAAGCCATCCAGTGACACATGGACCTCAGACAGGCGGCCGGGCCCGTCTGGACAGAGAAGTCTCGCGCCCAGACCTCGAACGGCGGCAGCTTCCCAAAGCGGCGTGCAAGTGCCGGTTCTACGAAAGAACGGTCGATATTCAAAATGAGTCCGCGAAATGGCTGAGTATCGACCTCCACCTCTTGGCCGGGCGCATGTAGGGCGACGGTATCCGGACATAAAAACATGCCATGACCGTTGATCTTGTGCATGGCAAATCCAGATAAATGCATCCCAAACCGGTACATATCGCGGACTGGACCACTGACGATATGTAGGGAGGTGGGACTATCCGTGTAGCTCAGGCTCGTTCGCCTGAGATAAGCCTGATGCCACCTTACTTGGTATTTCCAACCCTTGTGGACATTTATCTCGTGACGTTCCCAGGCTTGGCCAAGAATCTCACGAGAATGATCCAAATCTTTGGTTACGAAACAGCTATGGTTGTTGAGAAAGTGCTCGTTCATGCCCCAACCTCCCTGTCTTACTAGTGCAGCTTTCTCCGAGGCTGTCCCCAGGTACCTGATCATACCATATTGGTACATCGTCGGCTGAACGTGCAGTAGAGGGATGCCTGCGACCGATATCGACCACAGTCATTGAGGTCACTCGGACTTCGCTCGCGTTACCGCGCTTGTGAAGCGACGGCGCCTGTGCGGCTCCGGTCGGCGAGATAGCGGGCGAGGCGGCGGTGGGCGACGCCGGCGCGGGCGTCGGAGCGCTGGCGTTCGCGCAGAACGACCTCGACGTGGGCCATGTGCTCGGCGGCGGCACGTCGCGCCCGCTCGGGGTCGCGGGCCATGATCGCCTCATGGATCTCGCGATGCTGGACCAGCAGCGCGTCGCGCGCCCCGCCGCGCTCGTATAAGGTATTACGGTTGAAGACCACGTCCTTGCGCAGCAGGTCAAGCAGTCCGCGGACCACGTGCAGCAGGATGACGTTGTGCGACGCCTCGGCGACGGCGATGTGAAAATCGGCGTCGCGCTCCGCCTCTTCGCTCGGATCGACAAGCGAATGCGCGGCCTCGATCGCCCGGAAGCGCTCGGCGATGACGGCGCGATCGTCGTCGGTCCCGCGCGAGGCGGCGTAGGCGGCGCTCATGCCGTCAAGGGTGGCGCGCAGTTCGATGAAGTCGAGCGCGGCCTCCGGGTGGCGCTGGAACACTTCGGCCAGGGAGTCGGCAAGGCCTGGGGCGATCGCATCGCGAACAAAGGTGCCGCCGCCGTGGCGCGTCTCGACCAAACCGGCCGTCTCCAGCTTCTGCAGGGCCTGACGAAGCGAGGGCCGCGACACGCTGAACTCCTGCGCCAGCTCACGCTCCGGCGGCAGACGATCTCCCGGCGCAATGACCCCCTCCATGATCATCGCCTCGAGCTCGCGGGCGATGACGTCGGACAGGCGCTCCTGCTTGATCTTCGCAAACGTCATGATGACCTCCGATGGCGGCATCCGGACCGGACGGCCGTCCACAAGGGCGACTGTAGCCGTTCTCTGCGTCGGCGACAAGGCAACTCGACCGACCACTGCTCCACTATCTCCTGTACACGGATGTTCGACGTGCGTGCGATCCAGCGCAACGCGCTGTATTATAAGGTCTTTAAATCCGTGAAGGGTAAAGGGTCGCCGGATGATTTAAAAGTGGTCATACCATATATCCACTTGACCAGACGATCTGCAGGAGATTAATGTCCGGGCTCAACAACGTCCCCGGCGGGGTACCGCGCAGGCGGCTGAGAAAGCCGGGGCGAGGCGACCAGGAAGCAAGACAGACGTCGAGACCAAGAACAACCGCGGCCTCAAGCGCCGCGACCGGGTCGGCGTTCCACCGGGAGGACACGCGTGATGGCTCAGGCCAAGACCAACGTGCAATTTGCGCCCGCATCGCCCCACGACGCGCTGGCGGGGGCTCTGGCCTCGTACATTCCTGAACAACGGTTGATCCGCGATCCGCTGCGCACGCTGGTCTACGGCACCGACGCCAGCTTCTATCGCCTGATCCCCCAGATCGTCGCGGTGGTCGACAGCGAGAGCGAGGTCGAACAGCTTCTCCGGCTGTGCCAGATGTACGGCACGCCCGTCACCTTCCGCGCCGCCGGGACGAGCCTCTCCGGCCAGGCCGTGACGGACTCGGTTCTCGCCGTTCTCGGCGACGGCTGGGGCGGCGTCGACATCAGCGCCGACCGGGAGACCATCCGGTTGAAGCCGGGGGTTCTCGGTTCCGAGGCCAACCGCCGGCTCGCTCCGTTCGGGCGCAAGATCGGTCCAGACCCGGCCTCCATCAACGCTTGCAAGATCGGCGGCATCGCCGCCAACAACGCCAGCGGCATGTGCTGCGGGACCAGTCAGAACAGCTATCGGACCCTGGCATCCATGCGGGTGATGTTGGCCGACGGAACCCTTCTCGACACCGGCGATGCGGCCAGCCGGGAGGCCTTTCGGCAGAACCGCGACGACCTTTGCGCCGGTCTTTCCGCCCTTGCCAAGCGGACCGGGGCGGATGGCCCGCTGGCGGAGCGCATCCGCCGAAAATTCTCGATCAAGAACACCTGCGGCTACAGCCTCAACGCGCTGGTCGACTTCACCGACCCGATCGACATCCTCCAGCATCTGATGATCGGTTCGGAAGGCACCCTCGGCTTCATGTCCGAAATCACCTACCGGACGGTGCCGGAATACGCCGACAAGGCAAGCGCCCTGATCCTGTTCGCCAGCGTGGTCGATGCCTGCGAAGGCGTGACCCGGCTCAAACAGGCTCCCGTCGCCGCCGTCGAACTGATGGACCGGGCGAGCCTGCGCTCGGTCGAGGACAAGCCGGGGATGCCCGAATTCATCCGCGGCCTGCCCGACGGCGTCACCGCGCTGCTGGTCGAAACCCGGGCCGGGAGCCCCGAGGCGCTTGCCACCAACATCGGCGCCATCGCCGAGACCATGGCCGACGTGCCGACGATTTTCCCGATCGCGTTCACCGACAAGCCGGCCGAGTTCGACAAGTTATGGAACATCCGCAAGGGGCTGTTCCCATCGGTCGGGGCCATGCGCGAGACCGGAACGGCGGTGATCATCGAGGACATCGCCTTTCCGATCGACCGCTTCGCCGCCGCCATCGCCGATCTGCAGGAGCTGTTCGCCGAGTACGGCTACGGCGACTCGATACTGTTCGGCCACGCTCTTGAAGGCAACCTGCACTTCGTCATCACGCCGGACCTGGGTCGTCCCGCCGAGGTCGAGCGCTACAGCGGATTCATGGACGCGCTGAGCCGCCTCGTGGTCGACCGCTACGACGGCGCCCTGAAGGCCGAGCACGGCACCGGCCGGAACATCGCGCCGTTCGTCGAGCACGAATGGGGCGCGCAGGCCTACCAGCTCATGGTCGAGATCAAGCGGCTGTTCGATCCCGACGGGTTGCTGAACCCCGGCGTGATCCTCAATGACGACCCGCAGATCCACCTCAAGAACATCAAGCCGCTGCCGCCCGCGGACCCGCTGATCGATACCTGCATGGAATGCGGCTTCTGCGAACGGATGTGTCCCTCCCAGGGAATGACGCTGACGCCGCGCCAGCGCATCGTCGGCTGGCGCGAGATCTCCAGGCTGCGGGCCGCCGGCGAGGCGGATGCGCAGGCCGAGCTGGAAGAGCTGTACGCCTACCAGGGATTGGAAACCTGCGCCGCCTGCGGCCTGTGCGCGATCGCCTGCCCAGTGGGGATCGAGACGGGGCTCCTGACCAAGAAGATTCGCGGCGAGCAACTGACGCCGGCGAAAAAGCGGATGGCCGGCTGGGTTGCCGACCATTACGGCGGCAGCCTCGGCGTGGCCCGGCAGGGGCTGAGCGCCGGCAATCTCGCCAGTCGGGTCGTCGGCCCGGAAACCATGGAAAGCGTCACCCGGACCCTGCGGCGGATGAGCGGCGACCGGCTGCCGGTGTGGTCGAAGGCCATGCCGACGGCGGTGCGCTTCGAGCCCGGCGCAGCCACGAACGGGGCGAAGAGCGCAACCCGCCAGAGCGAGCGGCTCGAGGTGGTCTACCTGCCGAGCTGTGTGGCGCGGACCATGGGCCCGGCGCAAGGCGATCCGGAAACGCAGTCGCTTCCAGTCAAGACACAAGGATTGCTGGCGAAGGCCGGCTACACCGTCATCTACCCGAAGGGCTTGAGCGGGCTGTGCTGCGGCCAGCCGTTCGACAGCGGCGGCCACGCGGAAACGGCAAAGGCGAAGGCCGAGGAGGTTGCCCGGGCTTTGGCCGAAGCGAGCCGCGATGGGGCGCTGCCGATCGTCTCCGACACCAGCCCCTGTTCTTACCGTCTGAAGCAGGCGCTCCCCGAACATCTCCGTCCGGCCGACATCGTCGAGTTCATCCACGACCGGCTGATGGAGCGGCTGACCTTCAACAAACGCGCGGGCGCGGTCGCGCTGCATGTTACCTGCAGCGGCCGGAAGATGGGGCTTGAAGGCAAGCTCAAGGCGATCGGGACCGCCTGCGCCGAGACCGCAATCGTTCCGCCCAGCATCGGCTGCTGCGGCTGGGCCGGCGACAAGGGGTTCACCACGCCCGAACTGAACGCCCATGCGCTGCGGTCGCTGAAGGCAGAGCTGCCGGAGGGCTGCGAGGCGGGCTATTCCCATAGCCGGACCTGTGAGATCGGCCTGTCGGTGCATGCCGATGTGCCCTACCGGTCCATCGTCTACCTGGTCGACGCCTGTACCACCGCGCGGTCGTGAGCGTCGTAGCCTGATCGGCACCGCTCCCGCACGGGCGGTCAGCGAAGAATACCCATCCACCAAGAACCAACGTGCCGACAGCGGCACCTAACGGGGAGGAAGTGCATATGGAACATAGTCAGTTGCTGGACGCCATCGTCGCGGTCGCGCCGATTGTCATCCTTATCTACATGATGACGAAAAAGAACAGCGTGCCGTCGTATATCGCGCTGCCGATTGCGGCCCTGCTCGTTTACGCAGCCAAGCTTGTCTACTTCGGCAGCGACGCCAACCTCACCAACGCGACCATCATCGCCGGCCTGCTGACGGCGTTCGTCCCCATCTTCATCATCTGGGGCGCCATCCTGCTGTTCAAGACCATGGAGCACACCGGCGCCATGGATACGGTCAGAGGCTGGATCACCTCCGTCAGCCCGAACCCTGTGGCGCAGCTCATGATCATCGGCTGGGCCTTTGCGTTCCTGATCGAGGGCGCGAGCGGGTTCGGCACTCCGGCGGCACTGGCGGCGCCCATCCTCATCGGTCTCGGCTTCTCGGCCCTTCCGGTCGCGTGTCTGGCGCTGGTGATGAACTCCGTGCCGGTCACATTCGGCGCTGTCGGCACACCGACCTGGTTCGGCCTCGGCCAGCTCAAGCTGCCGCCCGACGTGCTCCTTCAGGTCGGCATCAACTCGGCGATCATTCACTCGGTCGCGGCGCTGGTCATCCCGCTGATCGCGCTTTCGTTCGTCGTCCCGTGGCGGCAGATCCGGACCAACGTCGTCTTCATTTATCTCAGCATTCTGAGCTGCGTCATTCCCTACCTGCTCATTGCCTTCTTCAACTATGAATTTCCCTCGCTCATCGGCGGAATGATAGGCCTGTTCGTCTCCGCCGGACTCGCCCGCGCCGGCATCGGGCTGTCAAGCGACACCACCGTCGCAGCGACATCCACGACTGCCGCATCGCCGGCCTCAACCCGGCCGAGCTCGGCTACGGGCGGCTTCGCCACGTTGCAACCGGGCTTTGCGGAGGGCGCTCCGGCCACGTATGCCGGCCCGCAGATGGGACTGGCGAAGGCTTTCTTCCCACTGTGGGGGACGGTACTGGTTCTCGTTGTCACCCGGATCCCGCAGATCGGCCTGAAGGGGCTGCTCAATGCAACCGAGCCGGCATTTCAGGCGGATCTCGGCACCCTTGGCCATCTCAGCGTCAGCGCAGCGCTGGTCGCCAAACTTTCGAACATCTTCGGAACGACGGCCAACTGGGCCTTCAGCACGCTGTACATTCCGGCGTTCATCCCCTTCTTCCTCGTCGTCGGGATCTCGCTGCTGCTCTTCCGCACGAATGGCGCGACCACCCACGCCATCTTTGGCGAGACCTACGACCGGATGAAAAAGCCGATTCTGGCCCTGCTTGGCGCATTGGTCATGGTCAGCCTGATGCGCGCCGGCGGCGACAAGGCCCTTGTCATCGTCATCGGCCAGGCTTTCGCCGACGCCTTTGGCCACGCCTGGCAGTACGTCGCCTCCTACCTGGGCGCCATCGGCGCGTTCTTCTCCGGCTCCAACACCGTGTCGAACCTGATGTTCGCCGGGATCCAGAAGTCCATCGCCGAAAGCCTTGGGCTGAACGTGCCGCTCGTTCTGGCGCTGCAGTCGGTGGGCGGCGCCATGGGCAACATGGTCTGCATCAACAACATTGTCGCCGTCTGCTCGATCCTCGGGATCCTCAACATGGAGGGCTACATCATCAAGCGAACGTTCGTGCCGATGTTCATCTACGGCATCATCGCCGCGGTGGTCGGCATTTTCCTGACCTGAAACCGTCGGCCGCGGCGCGGTCTTTGCCGCGCCCGCGAACCGGGCCATATGGGAGGCGGGCGCAACGGCGCCCGTCTCATCCGTTTTCGGACGCAGAGAATAGATGACCGACTGGACGGACTTCTCCACCGCTCTTGACCTCGGCCCGCTGGTGCCCGAGGCCTTCGCGAGATACCGACAGGCCGTCATCGACGGGATGATGGTGTTCCTCGATCGCCTGCCCGAGGAGCAGACGGCGGCGATCCTGCTCGACCAGGCGCTGCTCGACGAGGACGCCGACATCGGCGCGCGGCTGGTCGCCATTGCCCGTCATTGTCCGGCGCTGCACAAGCTGGCGCAGGTTCTCGCACGCGACCGGCGGCTGCCGGCGGATCTCCGCCGGCACTTGCAGACCCTCGAGACCATGCCGCCGAACCACGATCTGCCATGGCTGCGCGCAGCGATCGAACGCGAGATCGGCTCGCTCGCGGCGCTCGACATCACGCTCGACGAGGAGCCGTTGGCCGAGGCCAGTGTCGCCATCGTCGTGCCGTTTCTCTGGCATCACGCCGAAGGCGCTCGTCCGCGTCGCGGCGTCTTCAAGCTGCTTAAAGCGGGGATCGAGGCGGTTCTCGAGCGGGAACTCGCGGTCCTTCAGGAGATCGGCGCCGTTCTCGATGTCCGTTGCCGCGACTACGGCCTGCCGCCGATCGCCTACGAGGAGTCGTTCACCCAGGTGCGCGATCTGCTCCGCCGCGAGGTCCATCTCGATCTCGAGCAGCAGCATCTGGTCGCGGCCCGCGCCGCTTACGCCGGGTTCGATGCGGTTCTCGTGCCGGAGGTTTTCCCCTTCTCGACGCCGCAGCTGACCGCCATGGAGCGGGTCGACGGCGGAAAGATCACCGACGTCGCCGACCTGCCCGACAGCCGTCGCCGCCGTCTTGCCGCCGACATCGTCGCCGCGCTCATCGCCCGGCCGATCTGGTCGGAGGCGGAGGCAAGCCTGTTCCACGCCGATCCGCACGCTGGCAACCTGATGCTGACCCCCGACGGCCGGATCGGCCTGCTCGACTGGAGCCTTGCGGGGCAGCTCGACAAGCATGAGCGGGTCTGCCTGACGCAGATCCTCATCGGCGCACTTACAATCGATGCGGCGCGGATCGTCGCCGGCATCAGCGATCTCGGCCAGCCCGACGGCGGGATCGCGACGCTCCGCGGCGTGGTCGACGCCAGCCTCGCGCCGGTACGCGCCGGCACTTGGCCGGGCTTAAGCTGGCTGACGGATCTCATGGACGCGACCGCGACGCGGGCCCGCGTCCGCTACGGGGCCGACCTGATCGTCTTCCGCAAGGTGCTGCAGACGCTGCAGGGCGTGGTCGCCGATGTCTGCGAGGACGCAGGCACCGATACCGCAATGGCCGAGGCCTTTGCCGGGCACCTCGCCCGGGAATGGCCGGCGCGGCTGGTCGCGCATCCGTTCCGCCGCGATTTTGCGACCCACATGTCGAACGCCGAGCTCACCCACTTGCTTGCCTCGTCGCCGTTGATGGCGTCGCGGGTGTGGTCGGGCTGGGCGGCGCGCACAACCGGACTCGGTCCTGTTGCGCTGTAGGTGTCAGCTTTCAACAGCCCCAATGACAGGCGCGGCGGCGCTGCCTATGATGCCGGCCCGTCGCTTGCGGCCGGAGGCCATGACCAGCCGCAACGCGTCGGCGGCCGATGATCGACCGCCGCAGGCTCACGACGCTCGAAGGCTAAGGACCAGGCGCCATGACCCCACGCACCGCCGTCATGATCTGCGGCCACGGCAGCCGCTCGGTTGCCGCCGTCAACGAATTCAACATGCTCGCCCACCATCTCCGCCGGCGGCTGCCCGACTATGACGTCGACAGCGGCTTTCTCGAATTCGCTCGGCCGATGATCCGCGACGGCCTGGACGCTCTGCGCGACCGGGGCGCCGAGCGGATCCTCTGCCTGCCGGGGATGCTGTTCGCCGCCGGTCACGTCAAGAACGACCTTCCCGCCGAGGTCAACGCCTTCGCGGCCGAACATCCGCGGATCGAGGTCAAGTACGGCCGCGAACTGGCGGTCGACACGCGGCTGCTGCAGGCGGCATTGGCGCGCATCGAGGAGGCGGAGCGCGCGATCCGTCCGGACGCGGCCCGCGCCGAGACCCTGCTCATGGTTGTCGGCCGCGGCACCAACGATCCCGACGCCAACTCCAACGTCTCGAAGGTCGCGCGGATGCTGTGGGAAGGCATGGGCTTCGGCTGGACCGAGGTCAGCTATAGCGGCGTCGCCTATCCGCTGGTCGACGCCGGGCTGGAGCACGCCGTTCGCCTCGGCTACCGTCGCATCATCGTCTTTCCGTACTTTCTCTTCACCGGCATCCTGGTCGACCGGATCTACGCCCACGCCGAAGCTTGCCAGGCGCGCCATCCGGGCGTCGAGATCGTCAAGGCCTCGTACCTCAAGGACCATCCGCTGGTCATCGACACCTTCGTCGAGCGCGTCGGCGAGATGCTCACCGGCGAAAACGTGATGAACTGCCAGTTGTGCAAGTATCGCGAACAAATCATCGGCTTCGAGCAGGACCAGGGCGCGCCTCAGGTCGGACACCATTTCCACGTCCGCGGGATCGGCACCGACGGCGATCACGGGCGTGATCATGCGCACAATCATGGGCATCGCCATGATCATGGGCACAGCCACGATCATACGCATGGCCACACCGCCCCTGGTCACAGTCACGCACACAGCCACGCCGAGGCTCATGCCCGCGCCGTCGCCGATGCGCATCCCCATGAGCCTGGCGAAGGTTCAGCCGACGCAGCGGCTGCCGATGTCCCGCCGCGAAAGGCCGCGCAGCGGCCGTGAGCGCGGTCTTCGATGCCTACGTGATGGTCGACTGGAGCGCGTCGTCGGTGCCGAAGACCGGCGCCGACAGCGTCTGGATCGGCATCGCCGAGCGGCGCGGCGGCGGCGGCTCCGGCGTGCGCCTGCTCAATCCGCCGACCCGCTACGAGGCGATGGAGATCCTGGCCGACATCCTCAGCGACTTCGTCGCCCGCGACCGGGTCGTTCTTGTCGGCTTCGACTTCGCCTTCGGCTACCCGGCCGGATTCGCCCGGCGCCTGCGCCCCGCTGACGGAACCTGGCGCGGGGTGTGGAAGGACATCGCCGCGCGGATCCGCGACGCAGGCGACAACGCCAACAACCGCTTCGCGGTCGCCGCAGCCTATAATGAGACCGTCTCCGGCGGCGCGTTCCCGTTCTGGGGCTGCCCGGCCGCCGCGGCCGGTACGGCGCTGGCCAAGACCCGGCCGGACGGCTACGGCGAGGAAAGCTTCCGCGAGTATCGGCTCGCCGATCGGGCGGCGCAGGGACCGCAGCCGGTGTGGAAGCTCGCCTACAACGGGAGCGTCGGCGGCCAGACACTGCTCGGCATCGCCGCCCTGCAGCGGCTGCGCCATCACCCCTGGATCGCCGAGGTCGCCCGCGTCTGGCCGTTCGAGATCGGGCTCGGGGCCATCTCGCGGCCGGAAGCCGAGGACTGGCGGGTGCTGTTCGCCGAAGTCTACCCATCGGCCTTTCCCGTCGCCCACCGCGACGACGTCAAGGATGCGCGACAGATCCGCGGAACCCTCGATCATCTTGTCCGCCTCGACGACGCCGACGCGCTCGCTGTCCTGTTCGCGGGCCCTTCGGACCTGAGCGACCATGACCGACACCTGGTCGAGACCGAGGAAGCCTGGATCCTCGGCATCGAAACCATGAGGGGACCGAAAGGCGAGCCGGGACCGCGGCCGGAGGCCCGATCGCGCACCCGGTACGCCTACATCCGCGATCCGCAGGAGATCTACCGGCAGTCGTTTGCGACCATTCGCGCCGAGGCCGATCTCGCCGCCGTTCCTCCCGATATGGATTCGGTCGCGGTTCGCCTCATCCACGCCTGCGGCGATCCGAAGATCGTCGCCGATCTTGCCTTCAGCGCCACCGCGGCGCAGGCGGGCCGGGCCGCCCTGGCCGCCGGCGCGCCCGTTCTCGCCGATACCGAGATGGTCGCCGCCGGCATTATCCGCTCGCGCCTGCCGGCGCAGAACCCGGTGATCTGCTGCCTCGGCGCGGACGGCATCGCCGAGGCCGCGCGCGCCGCCCAGACCACGCGCTCGGCCGCCGCAGTCGATCGCTGGGCGCCCCACCTCGCCGGCGCCGTCGTTGCCATCGGCAACGCGCCGACGGCGCTGTTCCGCCTGCTCGAACTGATCGATGCCGGTGCGCCGCCGCCGGCCTTGATCATCGGCCTGCCCGTGGGCTTCATCGGCGCGGCCGAAGCCAAGGACGCGCTGATCGCCCACCCTGCCGGCGTGCCCTACATCGCTTTGCGCGGCCGTCGCGGCGGGCGCGCGGTAGCCGCCCCCCCCGGTAACCCCCGCGCCGGCAGATACCGCCGCGGGGTGGCCCCCGGGACTAAGGCGCCAACACCGAGATGCCCCCCCCCAGGCGCAGCGGCAAG
>JBBSCD010000077.1:0-12561 GCA_038250645.1 Rhodospirillales bacterium | reverse complement strand
GGTGGGATCCATCACGGATCAGCTCCTCCTTCTCTGCTACCACTACGATCCGGTGACAGGGCGTTACGGCTCGATCATCCAGGGCTCCCTGCGCATCGGCGGTCTCGCCACCTTCGCCGGGCTCGCCGGGTTCATCGTCCTCGCCCTGCGCCGCGAACGTCGCGAACGTCGCGAGCGTCAGGAGCCGGGCGCCGGCACGCCGGGAGGGGCATGATGGAGCCCACAAAAAGCGTCGAGCTGTGGCCGACGCAGCTCTCCCACCACGCCCAGCAGGTCGACTGGGTCATTCTGTCGTTCACGGCGCTGCTCGTCGTTCTGGTCCTGCCGGTCTTTGCCGCCATGATCTACTTCGCCGTGAAATACCGCCGCGGTTCCAAGGCCGACCGCAGCCCAAGCGCCAGCCGCAACGTCTGGCTCGAAACCTCGTGGTCGGTCATCCCCTTCCTGCTTGCCGGCGTGTTCTTCGTCTGGGCCGCGAGCCTTTATTTCGACCTGTTCCACCCGCCGGCCGATAGCCTCGGCATCAACGTCCTCGCCAAGCAATGGATGTGGAAGTTCGAGCACCCGGGCGGCCAGCGTGAGATCGACACGCTGCACGTCCCGGTCGACACGCCGGTCGAGCTCACGATGATCTCGGAGGACGTGATCCACAGCCTCTTTTTTCCGGCGCTGCGCATCAAGCAGGACGTGCTGCCGGGTCGCTACACCCGGCTCTGGTTCAAGGCCGACAAGGTCGGCGAGTATCACCTTCACTGCGCCGAGTTCTGCGGCACCGATCACTCGCGGATGGGCGGCTCTCTCATTGTCCTGGATCCGGAAGGCTATCAGCGCTGGCTCGATCACGCGGGCACCGACACCTCGCTCGCGGCCGCCGGCGAGGCGCTGTTCCGCAAGTACGGCTGCAGCGGCTGTCACGGCGCCAACTCGTCGGTGCGCGCGCCGAACCTGGTCGGAGTCTACGGCTCACCCGTGCCGCTTGACGGCGGCGGAACGGTCATCGCCGACGAACGCTACATTCGCGACAGCGTTCTGTACCCGAAGAAGCAGGTCGCGGCCGGCTACAAGCCGATCATGCCGACCTTCCAGGGGCAGGTGAGTGAGGAGGATCTGCTGAAGCTCATCGCCTACATCAGGTCGCTGAGCTGATGGAGGGACACGTATGACATCCATCGCCGCCGAAGCCGCGGCCGAGCCAAGCTACCTCAAGGCCGGCTACACCCTGCGCTCGTGGCTGCTCACGACCGACCACAAACGCATCGCCGTTCTCTACATGATCTCGCTGACGGCGTTCTTCTTCCTTGGCGGCGCGGCGGCGGCGGCGGTGCGCCTGAACCTGATCACACCCGAAGGCGCCGTGCTGACGGCAGACGGCTACAACAAGGCCTTCACCATCCACGGCGTGATCATGGTCTGGTTCTTCCTGATCCCGTCGATCCCCGCCACCTTCGGCAACTTCATGATTCCGCTCGCGATCGGTGCCCGGGATCTCGCCTTTCCCAAGCTCAATCTGGCGAGCTGGTACATCCTGATACTCGGCGCGGCGTTCACCATCTACGCCCTGGTCGCCGGGGGGGTCGATACCGGTTGGACCTTCTACACGCCCTACAGCACGATGTTCTCCAACACGCACGTGGTCGCCGCGATCGTCGGCGTATTCATTTCCGGCTTTTCGTCGATCTTCACCGGGCTCAATTTCATCGTCACTATCCACAAGCTGCGGGCGCCGGGCATGACCTGGTTCCGGCTGCCGATCTTCGTCTGGTCGCATTACGCGACCTCCCTGATCCTCGTCCTGGCGACGCCGGTGCTGGCGATCACGCTGATCCTGATCGCGGCCGAACGCTTGCTCGGCATCGGCGTGTTCGATCCGGCGCTGGGCGGCGATCCGTTGCTGTTTCAGCACCTGTTCTGGTTCTACAGCCACCCGGCCGTCTACATCATGATCCTGCCGGCGATGGGGGTCATTACGGAGCTGGTCACGACCTTCTCGCGCCGACGCGTGTTCGGCTACTCGTTCGTCGCCTTCGCCAGCCTCGCCATCGCCCTGCTGAGCTTTCTCGTCTGGGGCCACCACATGTTCGTCTCCGGCCAGTCGATGTACGCCGGCATGATGTTCTCGATCCTCAGCTTCCTCGTCGCCGTGCCGTCCGCGATCAAGGTCTACAACTGGACGGCGACGCTCTATAAGGGCCAGATCGCGCTCGACACGCCGATGCTCTACGCCATGGGCTTCATCGGGCTGTTCGTGGTCGGCGGCCTGACGGGGCTGTTCCTGGCCAGCCTCGCGATCGACGTGCACGTCACCGACACGTACTTCGTCGTCGCCCACTTCCACTACATCATGGTCGGCGCGACAGTGATGGGATTTCTGGGCGCGCTCCATTACTGGTGGCCAAAGATCACCGGGCGGATGTATCCGGAGTGGTGGGGGCGGATTTCGGCGGCCTTCGTCTTTTTCGGCTTCAACCTGACGTTCTTTCCGCAATTCATCCTTGGCTACTTAGGGATGCCGCGGCGCTACTTTTCCTACCCGCCCGAATTTCAGGTTCTCAACGTCATGTCGAGCGCCGGCGCCAGCATCCTCGCCGTCGCCTATCTTTTCCCGTTTTGCTATCTCCTCTGGTCGCTGCGCTACGGCAAGATCGCCGGCCCAAACCCGTGGGGCGCCACGGGGCTTGAGTGGACCACCAGCTCGCCGCCGCCCAAGCATAACTTCCCCGAGATCCCGGTCGTGACCCAGGAGGCTTATGCCTACCCGGTCGCGCCCGACGGGGGAGCGCATCACGGGGGAGCGACGCATCATGGCTGAAACCCAGCTCATCGTGCACGAACCGTTCCGCGAGGCGGCCCAGCAGCGCGAGGCCGATGCGCTCGGCATGTGGGTGTTCCTCGCCACCGAGGCGATGATGTTCGGCGGGCTTTTCTTCGCGCTAATCGTCATTCGCGTCATCCATCCGCAAGGTGCACAGGAGGCGACCAACGAGCTCGACATGTGGCTGGGCGGCCTGAACTCGGCCCTGCTGCTCACATCGAGCCTGACGACGACGCTCGCCGTGACCGCAGCGCGTAACGGCGCCCGAGGCTTCACCATCGGCTGCCTTCTCGCCAGCGCGGCGCTGGGTGCGGCCTTTCTCTGCGTCAAGGGCTACGAGTATTACGTCGACTACACCAAGGGGTTGATACCGGCGGTGGGCAAGCCGTTCCCGATTGAGACGACCGGCGCGGAGCTGTTCATCAACGGCTATTTCGTCTCGACCGGCCTGCATGCGATCCACCTGTTCATCGGCATCTGCCTCGCCATCGGCCTTGCCACCGTGGTCTGGTTGCGTCGGGTGCCGCTGCCGGGGCGAAGCATCGTCGTCGAGATGACCGGCCGCTACTGGCACTTCGTGGACATGGTCTGGATTTTTCTCTATCCGGTTCTCTACCTTATGGACCGCGGAGGCTGAGGCCATGGCGAAAGTCGTCAGGACCGGCGATGTGATCGTCTTCGTGGTCCTCATGGGCCTGCTGGCGCTGAACATGGCGCAGGCACGGTGGCTCGATCTCGGCTCCTCCGGTCGGATCGTTACGATCGGCCTAGCCGTGGGCCAGGCCGCCGTTCTGCTGTGGTACTTCCTGGAATTGCGTTCGGCGGCGGTGCTGACTCGGCTTGCCGCGGCGGCCGGCTTCTTCTGGCTGGCGCTGCTGTTCGGGCTCGGTCTCAACGACTGGCTGACCCGCTGAGCCGGTGAACGTTCCCGACCTGACCCTCGTCGCCGCCGCCGTCTTTGCCTTCGCGCTGATCTCGCGCCGGGCGGAGGCCGGGGTGGTCACCGCGCCGATGGCGTTCGTCGTCTTCGGTCTGCTCGTCAGCCCGGCGGCGCTCGACGTGGTCGACATCCCGTACCGGACCGCCTTCATCAACGATCTCGCCGAACTCACGCTCGTCCTTGCACTGTTCACCGACGCGTCGCGGATCGATCTGCGCCGGCTCAATGCTCAGCACAGCCTCGCCCTGCGCCTGCTGGGGCTGGGGCTGCCGCTGACGATCGCTGCCGGCGCGGGCGCGGCGCTCCTGCTCTTCACCGATATGAACCTCTGGCAGGCCTGCCTGCTCGGAGCGATCCTCGCGCCCACCGACGCCGCCCTCGGCCAGGCGGTGGTCACGAACGAGCGGGTGCCGCTGCGCATTCGCCAGACCCTGAACGTCGAGAGCGGAATCAATGACGGCCTCGCCTTCCCGGCGCTGCTGGTCTTCATGTCGCTGGTCGGTGTGGCGGAAGAGACTCGGGGCTTCGGGGACTGGCTCGTCTTCATCGCCATGCAGCTGGTACTGGGCCCGGCGGCCGGCGTGGCCGTCGGTCTCGTCGGCGGCAGCCTGGTGGAGATCGCGGTGCGGCGGCGCTGGATGAACCATGTCTTCGTCCAGATCTCGGTCCTGAGCCTGGCCCTGCTCGCCTACGGCGGCGCCGAGTTGATCGGCGGCAACGGCTTCATGGCGGCCTTCTGCGCCGGGCTGAGCGTTGCCACCCGCTCCAAAGCGCTCCTGAAGTCGGTCGAGGACTTCGGCGAAACCGAGGGCCAGCTCCTCGCCCTGATCGTCTTTCTTCTCTTCGGCGTGACCATGGCCTCGCAGGCGGTGGTGGATTTCGGCTGGCTCGACGTCCTCTACGCCGTGCTCAGCCTCACCATCGTGCGAATGGTTCCGGTAGCTCTCAGCCTCATCGGCAGCCGGCTCTATCCTTCCACTATGATCTTTCTCGGCTGGTTCGGGCCGCGCGGGCTGGCGTCGATCCTCTATCTGCTGCTCATCGTCGAGACAGGCGATACAGCAGCCACCGGCGACCTGTTCGCGACCGTGGTCACGACTGTCTTCCTCAGCGTCCTGCTGCACGGTGTCTCGGCGTCGCCGGGCGCGCGGCTGTACGGCGCGCACATGGCCCGGCTGGAAAAGAAAAAGGGGCCCGGCGTCGAGCACCGGCCGGCCGTTCGTTTTCCGACCCGGTTTCGCCGGCGCGCGCCATCACATCCCGAGGCCGCGGCCCCGCCGGACGAAGGACGCTCTGCGTCATAGCAGGCTGAAGGAGAGCGAATATGGGCGAGTGGTGGCGCGGCGCGGTGATCTACCAGATCTATCCGCGCAGCTTTCGCGATACGAACGGCGACGGCGTCGGCGATGTGCCTGGCATCACCAGCCGCCTCGACCATGTCGCTGGCCTCGGGGTCGACGGGATCTGGCTGTCGCCGTTCTTCACCTCGCCGATGAAGGACTTCGGCTACGACGTGGCCGACTATCGCGACGTCGATCCGCTCTTCGGCACCCTGGCCGACTTCGACGGGCTGCTCGCCGAGGCCCACCGTCTCGGGCTCAAGGTCATCATCGATCAGGTCTATTCGCACTCGTCGGATCGCCATCGCTGGTTCGAGGAAAGCCGTCAGGACCGGACGAACCCCAGGGCCGACTGGTACGTCTGGGCCGATCCCAAGCCCGACGGCAACCCGCCCAACAACTGGCTCGCGGTGTTCGGCGGGCCCGCCTGGGACTGGGAGCCGCGGCGTTACCAGTACTACCTCCACAACTTTCTGAAGGAGCAGCCGGACCTGAACCTGCACAACCCGCAGGTTCAGCAGGCGGTCCTCGATATCGCGGCGTTCTGGCTGGACCGGGGGGTCGACGGCTTCCGGCTCGATGTCGCCAACTTCTTCATGCACGACCTGCAGTTGCGCGACAATCCCCCACGGCCGCATCCGGCCCCGGACAAGCCGTCCTACCTGCAGCGGCAGATCTACAACCGGACGCGGCCGGAAACGCTGGCCTTCGTCCCGAAGCTGCGCGCGGCCATAGACCGCTACCCCGAGCGCATGGCGGTGGCTGAGATCGCCGCCGAGGATCAGCTCGCGACCATGGTCGCCTACACCGACGGGCCGGAGCGATATCACACGGCCTACAGCTTCGTCTTTCTCGGTCCCGAATTCGGCGCTCGCTTCATTCGTGACAGCATCGAACGGATGGGGGCGTTGTCCAACAGCGCCTGGCCGTCATGGGCCTTCAGCAACCACGATGTCGTCCGCGTCGCGACGCGCTGGGGGCGCAGCGCCGCGGATCCCGTGGGCCTTCGCCAAGCTGATGCTGGCGCTGCTGACAAGCCTGCGCGGGACCGCCTTCCTCTACCAGGGCGAGGAGCTGGGCCTGCCGCATGCCGAGGTGCCGTTCGACCGGCTCCAGGATCCGGAGGGCAAGACCTTCTGGCCACGGCACAAGGGCCGCGACGGCGCACGTACGCCGATGCCCTGGCAGGCCGGATCGCCAAATGCCGGCTTCTCCACGGTCGAGCCGTGGCTGCCTGTCGATCCGCGCCATCCGCCACTCGCGGTCGATGCTCAGGAGGCGGATCCGAATTCGGTGCTCGTCTTCGCCCGGCGCTTCCTCGCCTGGCGCAAGAGGCAGGCACCGCTCATCGGCGGCGACATCCGCTTCCTCGACGTACCGGAGCCGGTGCTGGCCTTCGTCCGCGGCGACGCGAACGAGGCGATCCTCTGCGCCTTCAACCTTGGCGAGGATGACGTTGCGGTGGATCTGCCTGCCGTCGCTGCCGCAACGCCGCTGGCGGGACACGGACTTCCGGGCCGGATCGAGGGCGAGGCCGTGCAACTGCCCGGCTGCGGCGCGGTCTTCGCCAGCGTCGGCGGAGGCGCATCCTGATCCGGCTCTAGATCAACCTGCTTTCGGATGGAATGTCCGAAAGCAGGAAGTTGATCGATGACAAAAAGATCGAGCATCTTATCTGCGCCCATCCGGGCGAGAGGCATGCTCTATCCGTCGAGACAGTCGTGCAGGGAGCCGGCCAGCCGGCGCATCAGGGTGAAGTACGCTTCGGGGCCCGGGGCGAGGTCGACCCCGAGCGGATCGAGGATGGCAACCCGCGCCGGCGTTCCGGCAGCCACCGTCGCAACGAGTCCCGGCTCGAACTGCGGCTCGCGGAAGACGCAGACGGCGTCCGATGCCTCGATCCGGTCGCGGATCGCGGCCAGCGTCCGCGCGCCCGGCGCCCGATCCGGGCTGATGGTGATCGCGCCAGCGGGGCTGAGATTGTAGCGGGCTTCGAAATAATGGTAGGCGTCGTGGAAGACGATGTACGGCTTGCCGGCGTAGGGCGCCAACCGGGTGCGGAGGTCCGTGTCCAGCGCTTGAAGACGTTGGCGAAGCTCTGCGGCGTTATCGGCGTAGGTCGCCGCGCGATCGGGATCGGCCTCGCTCAGAGTCGCGGCAATGGCATCCGTCATGGCCATGGCGTTGTGAGGGTCGAGCCAGATGTGCATGTCGTGGGCCCCGTGATCGGCATCGCCGTGATCGGCGTCATGATGGTCCTCGTCCCAGACCCCGCCCTGGCGTGACGCGAGCAGCGTGACCCCCGGCGCCTCGGCCAGCGCGACCACCCGGGCGCGCGCGGGAAGGGCGCGGAGCGGCTTGACCAGGAACGTCTCCATCTCCGAGCCGATCCAGAAGACAACGTCCGCATTCTGCAGAGCCGCCGCATCCGAAGGCCGGAGGGTAGCGGTGTGCGGCGAGCCGCCTCCCTTCAGCAGCAGCGCCGGCGAACCCACGCCTGCCATCACGGCGGCGACCAGCGAGTGGACCGGCCCGATGCTGGCGACGACCGCCGGCGGCGGTGACGCTGCGGCCGCGCCATCGCTCCAGATGCCCAGACACAGCGCGATCACAAGGAGGGGCCTGCTCATGGCGGTGCTCCGGCGGCGATGGAATGACGGTTCGGACGATGTTATAGGCACTGGACGCGTTTGCGAGCGAGGCCCTCGATGCGGCCATGCCGGCGGAAACGGGGAGGTGGCGGGCATTCACGGCAGAGCCCATGACGGCCGCGGCGAAAGTGCCGGGGAGATCCTGATCGAGGGGCGGGACATATCGCTCACCCTTGGGCGGGTCCCGATGCTTGAAGACGTCGGCATTGCAGTGCGCGACGGCGAGATTCTCTCGCTGATCGGCCCGAACGGCGCCGGCAAGACCAGCCTCGTGCGCGTCCTCCTCGGCCTCCTCGCGCCGACGAGCGGGACGATCCATCGCCGCCGCGGGCTGAGCGTCGGCTACGTGCCGCAGCGGCTCGCCATCGACCCAGTGCTGCCGCTGAGCGTCAAGCGGCTGATGACGCTGACGGCGCGCCGTCCCGTCGCCGCGGTGCGTGCGGCGCTTGCCGAAACCGGGGTCGCCGCCCTCGTCGATGCGCCGGTGCAGACGCTTTCCGGCGGCGAATTCCAGCGGGTTCTCCTGGCGCGCGCGCTGCTCCGCGAACCGCAGCTTCTCGTCCTCGACGAGCCGGTCCAGGGCGTCGACTTCGCCGGCGAGGCCGCCCTTTACGAGCTGATCGGGGCGATCCGCGAGCGGCACCGCTGCGGCGTCCTCATGGTGTCCCACGACCTGCACACGGTCATGGCGGCAACCGACCGGGTGATCTGCCTCAACCGCCATGTCTGCTGCGCCGGCGGCCCGGCTTCGGTCGGCCGCGATCCGGCGTTCGTTCGGCTGTTCGGGCCACGCGCGGCGGCGGCGCTGGGCGTTTATGCCCATCATCACGATCATGCCCACGATCTCGCTGGCGGGGTCGTCGGCCCGGCCGATGACGCCGGCGGATCGGCTCACGGTGGCGATGCCGCGCCACGGCCGGAGATCGACGGTGAACCTTGACGATTTCGTCGTCCGGGCGCTGGTCGCCGGTCTTGGCGTCGCCGTCGTCACCGGCCCGCTCGGTTGCTTCATCGTCTGGCGGCGCATGGCCTACTTCGGCGACACAATGGCCCATTCGGCGCTTTTGGGCATAGCCCTCGGCTTTCTGCTTTCCATCGACCTGACGCTCGGCATCGTCGGCGTTACCATCACCATCGCCTGCCTGCTTCTTCTCCTCCAGCGGCGCCGGCCGTGGCTGTCGCCCGATACCCTTCTCGGCATCCTGTCGCATGCCAGCCTCTCGTTCGGCCTGGTCGCCATCGGTCTGATGGCCTGGCTCCGGGTCGACCTTCTGGGCTACCTGTTCGGCGACGTGCTTGCTGTCACCAAAGCCGATATCGCGATCATCTACGCCGGGGGTGCGGCGACGCTGGCCGGGCTCGCGTTTGTCTGGCGGCCGCTTCTCGCGGTCACCTTCCATGAGGATCTCGCCCGTGCCGAAGGCGTCGCCGCGGCGCCGGCGCAGTTTGCCTTCATGATTCTCATCGCGGTGGTCATCGCTCTGGCGATGAAGGTCGTCGGCATCCTGCTGATCACCTCGCTGCTGATCATTCCGGCCGCCGCCGCCCGCCGCTACGCCACGACGCCGGAGGGCATGGCCGTTCTTGCCGCGATCGCCGGCTGTCTCGCCGTCGGCCTCGGGCTGTTCGCCTCGCTGCGCTTCGACACGCCGTCGGGCCCCTCGATCGTGGTCGCCGCGGCGGTCATCTTCAGCTTCGGCCTGCTGCCGCTGTTGCACTGGTGGCGCGCACTGACCAGGAGGTTATTCCGCGGTCGGAACGTGCGATGACGATATACAAGCGCCATTGCCGCTGTATTGTCCGCTTCGTCACAATCTTCCTGATACTGACGGTGCGCTCATGCCGATCCTTCACGTAACCGCGCTCTACGCCGCGATCCTTGCCCTGATCCTGATTGTCCTGTCCATGCGCGTCATCGCGGTGCGGCGCCGGCAGCGCATCGCCATCGGCGACGGCGGGGACGATGCGCTGGCGCGGCGCATCCGCGCCCACGGCAACTTCACGGAGTATGTTCCCCTCGCGCTCATCCTGATGCTTGCGGCGGAGCAGGCCGGGCCGCCGGAGTGGATGCTGCATGCGCTCGGGGCGAGCCTGGTGATCGGTCGGATCAGCCACGCCTGGTCGTTGTCGGCGCACAGCATTCCGGGTCGGACCATCGGCATGTCGCTGACCTTTCTCGTCATCATCGGCGGCGCCGCCCTTGCCGTCGCTGCCGCGATCGGCGTTTTTGCCGACTGAAAGCGGGTCGCAGGTTGACATCGTAACCCAAAAGGGGTAAATAACGGCGCCTTTCCGTATCGAATTCGGCTTTCGGCCGGATTGAAGGACGCCGCTTCTTGAAGATCAGCCCGCTCGAGCAGAGCGTCAAAGCCAGCTGCCTGCCACGGCTTCTCGTCCTTGGCGCGCCGCCGTCGGGGGATCGCCATCCGTTCGGCTGGCGTCTGGTTCTCGACCCCGAGGCCGAGTTCGATGCCATTGTCGTGGGCGCGGGCGCCGGTTTCGACGACGCGCAGACCGTTGTCGAGCGGACGCGCATGCTGCTTGCGCCGATCGTCGATCTCTCGGAGGCGCCGGCCGCACAGGCGGAGGTGCGGGTTGGCGTCGCCGGTCTCGCGTCGGCCCATGAAGCCATGGTCGAGACCGCCGAGATCGTCCGCCGGGTCGAGGCGTTACCCGATCCTGTCCGGCAGGCAAGCGATCCCGCGCTCCTGCTGCTGGCTCGTTGCGCGACCCGCAGGAACGGGCTTGCCGCCGCCCTGAACGCCGCCATGCCGAGCTTCGTTCATTATCCGGCGGCGGGCTGCATCGCCGCGCCGCGTCGTCATGCCGAGCGCTTGGCCGAGGCCGGGCTGCTCGCGCGCACCTTCTTCGACCGCTTCCATGTTTGCCCGGCGTGCCGCTCGTCGCGCCTCAGCGTGCGCGAGGAATGCTCCGCATGCCGCGGGGCCAACATCGATGAGGAGACGACGGTCCACCACTTCGCCTGTGCCCACCTGGCCCTCGAGCGGGCATTCCGCTCCGGCGAAACCCTCGTCTGCCCGAAGTGCCGGCGGTCCCTCCGCCACTTTGGCGTCGATTACGCCAAGCCGGGGATGGCGACGGTCTGCAATGGCTGCGGCCATGCCGATGGCGAGCCGGCGATCGGCTTTCACTGCATCGACTGCGGCGCCCACCACGACGCCCACGCGGTTTCCACCTGCGACTGGTATTCGTACGCCGTGACCCCGACCGGCGAGGACGCTTTGGCCCGTGGCGCGCTCGATGCCGCGGTCGCGGCATCGACGCCCGGACGCCAAACGCTCGTGTTTCTCCTTCGTCAGGGGCTTGCGCTGAACGGCCACCGTGGCCGCCCCTCCGCCCTCATCGAGCTCGCCTTCGGCGCGCTGCCGGCGATCGCGGCGAGCCACGGCGCGCGCTTCGCCGGGCGCGCTCGCTCGCTGGCCATGGAGGCCGTTCGCGGCGAGCTTCGCGAGATCGACTTCGCCGTCGGCCGCGACGAATCCGTGATCATCTACATGCCGGAGACGGCGGCGGATGCGGCTACGGGCGCGGCGGAGCGGATCGTCCGGCGGGTCAGGGCGGTCGTTGCCGTCGACCTGGATCCGTCCGCGCGGCTGGTCGATCCGCGGGCCGTGCTTCGCGATCTCGAGGCAAAGCGATGATGCCCTCCGACCCGCTCTATTACCTGCTGAGCATGGACTCGGCGGCTCTCCTGGCCGCCTTCTCGTTCTCGATCGTCCTCGACATTCCGCGCTACACCTTCGGCTTTCTCGCCGTCCTCCTCGTCGAGCTCGGCGCCGGTCGCCGCGGCGGGCGAAGCACCGTCCGCCTGCCCACCATCAGCATCATCATCGCCGGCCACAACGAGGCGGGGAGCATTCGCCGCTGCGTCGTCTCGCTGCGCGAACAGACGGTGCGCGATCTCGAAATCATCTGTGTCGACGACGGCTCGACGGACGGCATGGCCGGGGAACTCTACCGCCTGCGCGCGGAAAACCTGATCGACGTCGCGCTCGTGTGCAGGGTGCGCAGCGGCAAGTCGAGCGCCTGTAATCTCGCTCTGTCCAGGGCGCGAGGCGAGGCGGTGGTCAACGTCGATGTCGACTGCACCTTCGACCGCGACGCTATCGAAAACATCGTCCGCCCGCTGGCCGATACTAGGGTCGGCGCCGTCTGCGGCAACATCGCCGTTCGCAACGCCGGCGCCTCATTCATCGCCGGGATGCAGGTCGTCGAGTACCTGATCGGCATCTCGCTCGGCAAGCGTGCGCTCGACTTCCTCAACGTGGTCGCCTGCGCGTCGGGGGCGTTCAGCGCCTTCCGCCGTAGCGCGCTGGAAGGGGTCGGCGGCATGGACGTGGGGCCGGGAGAAGATCTTGACCTGACCCTGCGCCTGCGCCAGGCCGGCTGGCGGATCCGCTTCGCGCACGATGCATGGTGTCTGACCGACGTGCCGGCCACGGTTCCGGCATTCGTCCGCCAGCGGCTGCGCTGGGAGCGCGACGCCCTTCGAATCCGCCTGCGCAAGCACCGGCGCATCCTCGACCCGCGCGATCGCGGCGTGACCGTGACCGACCTGGTTCACCAGTTCGACTACATCGTCACCAACCTGCTGGTAACGCTGGTTTTCCCGCTCTACCTCGGCTGGCTGATCGTCACCTACGGCACCGCCGCCTGGATGATCCTCGGCAGCGTAACGCTGGGCTATGTCGTCCTCGACCTGGTTTCGTTTCTTGCCGCGCTCGTTGTCGTCGATCGCCCCGGCGCCGGCCGGGCCTTGCCGCACGCGCTGCTGTTCGGCGTTTTCAACGCCTACTT
>JBBSCD010000076.1:0-12589 GCA_038250645.1 Rhodospirillales bacterium | reverse complement strand
GGCCGCGGCCGTGCTTTTCGCCTGGGCGGGAGCCGGTGCAGAAGAGGCGGCCAGCGCCGGGACTTCCGCGCAGGCCCGTTCCGGCAGGTGGCTTGCCCGTTCGCGCAGAACCGTCACGCGCCCGGCGCCGAGGCGGTTGCCGAGGCTGTCGACCAGGCGGGCCATACCGTCCGCGCCCGGCTTGCGAGCGAAGCCCATCGCCGCCTGGGCCGGGGCGAGGGGCTCTGTGACCAGCGCGCCCATGACCATGGCGTCGATGCCGAAGCGGGGATCGATATCGGCCAGCTTTTCGCGAAACAGCCGCTCGAGGTGCCGGGCATCTCGCTGCGGCCGGCTGGTTCCGACCGCGATGGCCGTGGCGCTGGCGTCGGTGCGATAAAACCTGAGCCCGAGTTCGCGAACACCTTGATGCGCGGCGGCAAGGCGGCCGCACAGCTCGGCCAGCAGGTGATGGGTGGCGGCGGCGATATCCTCAGGCTTCGCGATGGGTTCGGCAAAGGCGAGGCGGCTCGCCATTGCCGGCACCGGCAGCCGCGGCGAGATCGGCTCGGCGTCGGTGGCGAAGGCCTGGTCGAGTCGCCGGGGCAGGATCGCGCCGAAGCGGGCGGCGAGGGGCGGACGGGGCAGGGCTGCGACATCGCCGATCCTGCGCAGCCCAACTGCGTGCAGCGCCTCGACGACGGCGCCGGGCAGACGCAGCCCCGCGACCGGCAGCGGCGTCAGGGCATCCTCGGCCGTCCCCGGTGCAACAACGCTGAGCGGTAGGTCCGAAAAGCGCGCCACCGCCCAGGCCGCGCCGGGAGTCTCGGCAACGGCGAGCATTGCCGCCAGCCCGCAGCCGTCCAGGCGACCTGCGAGATCGCCGAGCAGGGCCCGCTCGTCGCCGAACAGGTGTGCGCAACCGCTGATATCGAGCCAGATGCCGCCGCCGCCGCCTCCCATCTTTCTGGCCGTCTTCTCGCCCGGTGCACCACCCGCCTCCGTGCCAAAGGTGTCGACGGCGGTCCAGGGCGTATAGCGGCTGCACCATTCGGCCAGAGCGTCCAGCGCCCGAAGGTCGCCCAAGGGATCGGCCGCGGCGACCGCGAGGTTAGGCAGGACCGCCCGGGCCTCGGTCAGCGCGAGCCCGGGTGTCACGCCGCCGGCGACGGCCTCGGGGCTGGCGGCGACAACGCGAATGCCTCCCGGTCCGGCCGCGATCGTCGCCAGCGGCGGCCGGACGGGCGGTTCGTCTTGTGAACGAGCCGGGCTAGAGCATCCTGTGCCCGGACGGGCGCAGGTGAGATGCTCGGTTTTTTTGTAATCGATCAACTTCCTGCTTTCGGATGAGTCCATCCGAAAGCAGGTTGATCTAGCGCGCGGCGGAAAGTGCTCCGGCCGTCGCCGCCGGCGGAGCCGGTCGGTGGCGAAGGTCGGGAGCCACAACGAAACCACCCGTCTCATCACACCACTCCAGAAGCCAGCTTGCGGGGACGCCGCCGCGGCAGCGTTGCAGTTCGACCTGCCAGCGGAGGCGAAGAAGGCTCACCCTGCCGGCTGCCGTCGTCCCGGTTCCTGCGGCTTCCGGGGGCCTTGCTGCGGTCGGGTGGGCGCTGCCGATCCGCCAGCGGGTGAGCGCCGGACCGGGAACGAAAGGGGCACCGGGCGGGCGCAGGAGGATGGAGGGCACACCGCCGGTCTCGGCCGCGAGCTGCAGCCGGCGCAGTGCGATCGGTCCGCCGCCGGCGGTTTCGCCCAGCACCGCCGCCGGAGCGCGGCTGCGCAGTCCCTCCTCCATGGCCCATAGAACGTCAGCCTCGCGGCGCGCCCGCACGATGATCAGCCGTGCGGAATCGAGGCCCAGAGCGGCGAGCCCGGGGCCGTAAAGGCCGGCTCCCCGCCGGCACCAGACGACGGTTCCGTGTTTTCCCGTCAGACGGGCCAGCACCGCTGCGCAAAAGCCGGTGGCGGCCGCGCTTTCGTCCGCGGCGGCGACCTCGTGCAGGCCGGGACGGCGCAGACCGCCCCTCAGGGCGTTATCCACCGCCTCGACGCCGAGCGGAACCGGGTCGCCAATGGAAGCATTGAGCTGTGGATCAGCGAACCCGCCGGCACCCTCCAGACGCTCGATTTTGGAACGAAGATCGGCAATCAAGTCTCTGTCAGGCAGTGAAAAAGAAAACGATCCACGCATTGTCCACAACCCGGAGAAGCAAGATAAGTTCTTGTTATGTTCTAATCCCGGCCGGGCCGTTCGTCAAGCCTGCCTCCCTGCTCAGAAAGCCCCCTTCAACCTCTGCGGCTCCATCCTTCAGCCGAAGCGGTCGATCGTCAGATCGTCGAAGGCCAGCTCCGGTTCTACGCCCGCGACCAGATCGGCGACGAGGCGGCCGGAGCCGCAGGCCATGGTCCAGCCGAGGGCGCCGTGCCCGGTGTTGAGAAACAGGTTCGGATAGCGGGCGCGGCCGATGACCGGGGCGCCGTCCGGCGTCGACGGGCGCAGTCCCGCCCAGAACTCGGCCCGGTCCGGATCGCCGCAGCCAGGGAAGAGCGACAGGGCCTTGGCGAGGAGAAACCGCGCCCTAGGCTCATGCACGCGATCGTCGTAGCCGGCGAACTCCGCCGTCCCCGCCGCCCGCAACCGGTCGCCAAGGCGGCTGTAGACCATCTTGAACTCGTCATCGATCAGGCTGACCACCGGCGCGGCATTGCCGCCGCCGTCCAGCGGAATGGTGACGGAGTATCCCTTGGCCGGATAGACCGGCAGGCGAATGCCCAGCGGTCTGAGCAGCAGCGGCGAAAAGCTTCCCGCCGCGACCACGTAGGCGTCGGCCGCCAGAGGGCCTGTCGTCGTCTCCACCTGGCTGATGCGCCCGTTCTCGGCCCAGATCGCCGTGGCCGACGTTTCGAATTGGAACGAGACGCCCAGCGCCGCGCCGGCGGCGGCCAAACCCGTGGTGAACTTGTAGGCGTCGCCGCTCTCGTCGTCGGGGCTGTAGATGCCGCCGACGAGATCGCCCCGGACCGGCGCCAGCGCCGGCTCGATGGCGATGCACTCAGCAACATCGATCACGTGACGGACGCAGCCCATCCGGTTCATCAGCTCGACCTGGGGCAGGGCCTGCTCGTACTCGGCGGCCGAGCGGTAGATGTGGAGAATGCCGCGGCTGACCTGGTCGTACTCGATCCCGAGCGCCGCGCGCAGCGCAAGGAGCTCGCGCCGGCTGTAGAGCGCAATGCGCATGGCCTTGCGGGTATTGGCGCGCATGCGCTCGGTGGTGCAATTGGCGAGAAATCGCAACAGCCAAGCGAACAGCGCCGGGTCGAAGCGGAGGTGGAAGAGCAGGGGTGCGTCGGTCTTCCCGAGCCAGCGCAGCGCCTTCGCCGGAGTGCCCGGCGCCGCCCATGGCGTCGTGTGGTTGGCGGAGATCTGGCCGCCGTTGGCGAAGCTGGTCTCGAGAGCCGGGCCTTCGCGGCGATCGACGACGATCACCTCGTGGCCGGCGCGAGCCAGGTAGTAGGCCGTGCTGACGCCAACCACGCCGGCTCCCAGAACGATGACTTTCATGGCCGATCACTGGGCGTGGCGAATGACATTGCCATCTTATAGGCTGCGGACGTGTCATCGGCCAGCGGCGGCCCGCGTCGCATTCACGGACGAAGCGAGAAGGTCAGCGGTGAACGCAACCCACGACGCCCTTTTGACGGTCGAGGAGATGTACCGCGCCGACGCTGCGGCGATGGCCGCGGGTGTGCCCAGCATTGCCCTCATGGAGGCCGCCGGCGCCGCAGTCGCGCGGGAAATCCGCCGGCGCTGGTCGCCACGCCGGGTCAGCGTCGTCTGCGGGCCGGGCAACAACGGCGGCGACGGGTTCGTTGTCGCGCGTCTGCTCGCCGGGGAAGGCTGGCCGGTCCGCCTCGGCCTGCTTGGCGACGCCGAGCGACTGAAGGGCGACGCCACGGTTAATGCGCACAGGTGGAACGGCCCGGTGAGCCCGCTGTCCGTCGATCTTCTCGACGGCGATCCGCTGGTCGTCGACGCGATGTTCGGGGCCGGTCTGCAGCGGCCGCTGGAGGACCAGCCGCGCGCCGTCGTCGACGCGATCAACGCCCGCGGGTTGAACTGCGTCGGCGTCGACGTGCCGAGCGGCGTCGACGGCAACAACGGCGCCATTCTCGGCGCGGCGCCGACGTGTGCGCTGACCGTGACCTTCTTCCGGGCCAAGCCGGGGCACTATCTGCTGCCGGCAAAGGAGGCGTGCGGGGACCTCGTTGTCGCCGACATCGGCATCCCCGCCAGCGTTCTGGACGAGATTGCGCCGCAAACCCACCGTAACGGCGCCGCCCTGTGGCGGGCGCAGGCGCCGACGCTGGCGTTCGGCGGCAACAAGTATGGGCGCGGTCACGCGGTGGTGCTGGGCGGCGTCATGACCGGTGCCGCTCGGCTGGCCGCGGAGGCGGCGCGACGCATCGGCGCCGGGCTGGTGAGCATTGCCGCGCCCCCGGAGTCCCGGGCGATCTACGCGTCCGGCGCTCCCGGCACGATCGTCGCAACCATAGAGGACGAAGGCGCCTTCGAGAGCCTGATCGGAGATCCCCGGCGCAACGCCGTGCTGGTCGGCCCGGGCGCTGGCACATTGCCGGCCGTGCAGGAAAAAGTCCTGACCGTGCTGCGGCTTGAAAAGCGCTGCGTGCTCGACGCCGACGCGCTGACCGTGTTCGCCGAGACGCCGGACCGGCTGTTCGCGGCCATTCGCGCGCCTTGCGTCCTGACCCCGCACGAGGGCGAATTCGCCCGGCTTTTTAGCGCGCGTGGCAGCAAGCTTGACAGAGCGCGCGAAGCGGCGCGGCGGTCGGGCGCGGTGATGGTGCTGAAGGGCGCCGATACAGTCATCGCCGCCCCGGACGGGCGGGCCGTGATCAACACAGGCGCGCCTGCGACCTTGGCGACGGCCGGCACGGGTGACGTCCTCAGCGGGATGATTCTCGGGCTGATCGCCCAGGGCATGGATGCTTTCGCCGCCGGTTGCGCGGCCACATGGCTCCACGGCCAAGCCGCCGCCGCTTTCGGTCGGGGACTGATCGCCGAGGACATCATCGACGGACTGCCGCGCGTTCTGAACGAGACTTTCGAGCGAAACTGAGACGGAAACAGACGGAGCAACGATGCCGCCAGCAGGCAAGGACGTAGCGGTTTTGGATGTGGCCCGGCAGGTCGCCAAGCCGGAAGACGCGAGCGGTTTTTTCAAGCAGGCGATCAGAAGCCTGCGCGCGCGCTGGCAGACAATCGCCGGCTCGGAATACGACGTGGATGCCGCCAGCCTGCGGCCGGATCTGCCCGGCGAAGACATCGACCGGCTGCGCAAACAGATGCAGGCATGCCTCGACGCGCGCGGCGGTGAGGTCTCGGCGCGCGCCAGAGCGGCGGCGCTGGGGCAGGCCTATCTCGCTCTCGACGAGACCGGGCGCAAACGCTTCCTGCGAGTGCTGGCCGAAGATTTCGACCTGTCGGCCGGAGCCGTCGAGGAAGCCTTGGACAAGCTGAACGCGGCCGATAATGCGGAAGATCGGCGTCACGCACGGATCGAGCTGCGCCGGGCGCTCGAGCCCCCGCGGCTCCGCCTGTTGCAGCAGTTCAGCAGCCTGCCGCAAGGCGTTAAGATCCTGGTTAATCTCCGCGCCGAGCTGATGCCGCTGACGCGCGCCGATCCGATCTTTGCGTCGCTCGACGACGACCTGAAGGCGTTGCTCGCCACCTGGTTCGATGTGGACTTCCTCGAACTTCGCCGCATCACCTGGGAGAGCGCTTCGGGCGCGCTTCTTGAAAAGCTCATTGCCTACGAGGCCGTTCACGCGATCGAAAGCTGGAACGATCTGAAGAATCGGCTGGACTTCGATCGACGCTATTTCGCGTTCTTCCACCGGCGTATGCCGGACGAACCTCTCATTTTCGTTGAAGTCGCACTGGTCGACGGGATGGCCGACAACGTGCAGAACCTGCTCGATCCGTCGGCGCCGGTGCAGGATCCGCAGGCCGCCGACGCCGCGATTTTCTATTCCATCTCCAATGCCCAGCCCGGCCTGAACGGCATCAGCTTCGGCAACTTCCTGATCAAGCGGGTGGTCGACCAGCTCTCGCACGAATTCCCGAAGCTGAAGACATTCGCGACGCTCTCGCCGATACCGGGGTTCATGCCGTGGCTGCGCGCCCGCCTCGGGGAAGGAGATGCCGGCCTTCTTCTGCCCGGCGAACGCAAGGCCGTCGCCACCGCCGCCGGCATTCATCGCGGCGTCAAGGGTTGGCTGAAGGAGACGCTGGAGCGCTCCGACTGGGTTGGGGATGCCGCTGTCGTTAAAGCGTTGAAAACGCCGCTGATGCGGCAGTGCGCACGTTATCTTGCGGTCGAAAAGCGAACGCGCGGCCGGGCGCTGGATCCGGTTGCCCACTTCCATCTCAGCAACGGCGCGCGAATGGAGCGGCTGAACTGGATGGCCGATCGTTCGGCCAAGGGTCTGGAACAGTCGGCTGGGATGATGATCAACTATCGCTACGATCTGGCGCGGATCGACGCAAATCACGAGGCCTATCGCGGCTCGGGCAGGCCGGCGTTGTCGTCGGCCATGCGCGCCCTGCTGAAGGAGTGACCGGAGGGACGGTGGTTGCGCTTGCTGCGCGTTGTCCCGTAAAAGGAAGCACGCCGGCGGGCGGGCGTGGTGGAACTGGTAGACACGCAGGTTTTAGGTACCTGTGACGCAAGTCGTGGGGGTTCAAATCCCTCCGCCCGCACCATCCGGTTTCCGCGGCCGCCGATCCGCCGACTTGTCTGCCATTTGCGCTCTTTACGATTCATCAGCCACAGCAAACGTCGGTTTTCCATGGAAGTCATCGAGAACAAAGTCAGCGACCTGGCCCATGAGTTCAACGTCGCCATCCCGTCCGCCGAGATCGAAAGCAGGATTGCCGAGCGACTCGGCACGCTGGCGCGCAATGCCCGGCTTCCCGGTTTTCGGCCGGGCAAGGTGCCGATGTCGCTGTTGCGCAAGCGCTATGGCGAGAGCCTGCGGGGCGAGGTTCTGGAAGAAGCGGTCAAGGAATCGTCGGCCGAGGTGATGACCGAGCGCGGGCTCCGCCCGGCGCTGACGCCGAAGATCGAGATCACCTCGTTCGAGCCGGAGGGCAATCTCGAGTACAAGATGGCGGTCGAGGTCCTGCCCGAGATCACCCCGCCGGATTTCGCCGCTATCGAGCTTGAGCGGATGGTTGCCGAGCCCGAGGAAGCGGAAGTGGAAAAGACGCTGGCCCGTCTCGCGGAGGTGCGCAAGTCGTGGACCCCGGTCATCGAGGCGCGGTCCGCGCAGAAGGGCGATCAGGCCGTGATCGACTTCGTCGGCCGCATCGACGGCGAGGAGTTCGAGGGCGGCCGGGCCGAGGGTTACGAGGTCGAGATCGGCGGCGGCGGCTTCATTCCCGGTTTCGAGGACGGTCTGATCGGCTTGAGCGTCGGCGATCACACACAGCTCGATCTCGCCTTTCCCGAGGGCTTCCCGAACAAGACGCTGGCCGGAAAGCCGGTGGTCTTCGAGGTCGATGTCAGGGAGCTTCGCGAGCCCGAGCCGGTGAGCGTGGACGATGCCTTCGCCCAGGCGGTAGGCGCCGAGAATCTCGAAGCGCTGAAGGCGACGATCCGCACAGAGCACGGCCGCGAGCTGAAGGCGCTGGCGCGGATGCAGGTGAAGCGGGCGCTTCTCGACCGACTGGCCGAAAACAACACCTTTGCCGTGCCGGCCGGGCTGGTCGACGCCGAGTACCGCAGCGTCGTTCGTCAGCTTGCCGAACATGGCGAGGGGGAGGGCGCGGGCGATCACGCCCACGAGCACGGGCACGCCCATGAGCACGGGCATGAGCATGAGCACGGGCATGAGCACGGGCATGAGCATGAGCACGGGCATGACCATGAGCACGGGCATGAGCATGAGCACGGGCATGACCATGATCATGAACAGACGGCGGCGGTCGAGGCTCCCGACAGCGGTCTCAACGACGAGAAGAAGGCCGAGTACCGTCGGTTGGCCGAACGCCGTGTCCGCCTCGGTCTGCTGCTCGCCGAAGTCGGCCGCGTCAACAATCTGCGGGTCAACCCGGAAGAGTTGAGCAGGGCGATCATGGCCGAGGCGCGTCGTTACCCGGGGCAGGAAAAAAACGTGATCGACTTCTTCCGTGAGCATGAAGCCGCCCGCGAGTCGCTGGCGGCGCCGTTGCTCGAGGACAAGGTTGTCGATTTCATCCTTGAGATTGCGAACGTAGCGGAGCGGGATGTTTCGGTGGCCGAACTGCTCGCCGCGAGCGGGGAAACCGGGGAGGCGGAGCAGGACGAAGCGACGGGCGCGGACGGGCCGGCTTCTCTTTAACCGGCGGCGCCCCCATACTATCCGGCAAGCGTCACAGCGACGGCGGCGGTGAGCTGTCATCCTGAAACATGCGGTGCGGCAATTCGGCTCGAGTCGAGCCGGTTCTCACGAACGGACTGTGCATGGCAACAACATCTGGAGCTGCGTTGAACATGTTGATCCCGATGGTGGTCGAGACGACCAACCGCGGCGAACGCGCCTACGATATCTTTTCGCGCCTGCTCAAGGAGCGCATCATCTTCCTGACCGGCCCGGTGAACGACGAGGTTGCCAGCCTGGTCTGCGCGCAGCTTCTCTTCCTCGAATCCGAAAACCCGAACAAGGACATCTCATTTTACATCAACTCGCCGGGCGGCCTCGTCACGTCGGGACTGGCCATATACGATACGATGCTGTACATTCGACCCGATGTGTCAACGGTCTGCATCGGTCAGGCGGCGTCCATGGGTTCCTTGTTGCTGACCGCGGGGTGCCCGGGAAAGCGCTACGCGTTGCCCAACGCCCGGATCATGGTCCACCAGCCGTCAGGCGGCTTCCAGGGCCAGGCGAGCGACATCGAGATCCACGCACGCGAAATCCTTGCGTTGCGGTCACGACTCAACAACATCTATGCCAAACACACGTCCCAGCCGGTTGACGTCATCGAGACAGCCGTCGAGCGTGATCGGTTCATGAGCCCCTCCGAGGCGCGTGAGTTTGGCTTGATCGATCAGGTCGTGGAAATGCGACCGGCGGCCGATCGCGAAGAACGGCCGAATGGGCCGAAAGGGCCGAGAGGATAAACGGCGTCGCGATGATCTTGTCGGTCTCCTCGGGGCGCGGATGCTGCATTCGCGGGTCCCGGCCAGGCTGCGACCGTATCGTTCCGCGGCGTTGTCAGATTATTGGGGATTGTGCCGGCAAGATGCAAATGGCTAACATGTCCGGTCTGGAGGCAGCCCTGTTACGGAAAATGACATGAGCAAATCCGCAGGTGGCGATTCCAAAAATACGCTTTACTGCTCGTTTTGCGGAAAGAGTCAGCACGAAGTTCGCAAGCTGATCGCCGGGCCGACGGTCTTCATTTGCGACGAGTGCGTCGAACTCTGCATGGACATCATCCGCGAGGAGCACAAGAGCGGCCTCGTCAAGTCCGGAGATGGAGTGCCGGCGCCGCGGGAAATCTGCTCCGTCCTCGATGACTATGTCATCGGTCAGGATCGGGCCAAGCGGATCCTTTCGGTCGCCGTCCACAATCACTACAAGCGGATCAATCACGGCGCCAAGAACAACGACGTCGAGCTGGCCAAGTCCAACATTCTGCTGATCGGCCCGACGGGCTGCGGCAAGACGCTGCTCGCCCAGACACTGGCGCGCATCCTCGACGTGCCCTTTACCATGGCGGACGCGACGACGCTGACGGAAGCCGGCTACGTTGGCGAGGATGTCGAGAACATCATCCTGAAGCTGCTGCAGTCGGCCGACTACAACGTCGAGCGGGCGCAGCGGGGGATTGTCTACATCGACGAGGTCGACAAGATCTCGCGCAAGTCGGACAACCCGTCGATCACCCGCGATGTGTCCGGCGAGGGCGTCCAGCAGGCGCTCCTGAAGATCATGGAGGGAACGGTTGCCAGCGTTCCTCCCCAGGGCGGGCGCAAGCACCCGCAGCAGGAATTCCTCCAGGTCGACACGACCAACATCCTGTTCATCTGCGGCGGCGCCTTTTCGGGATTAGAGAAGATCATCTCGGCGCGGTCGAAGGGGACGACGATCGGCTACGGCGCCGAAGTTCGTGCTCCGGACGAACGCCAGGCCGGCGAGGTCCTGAAGGGCGTCGAGCCGGAGGATCTGCTGAAGTTCGGGCTTATCCCTGAGTTCATCGGCCGCCTGCCGGTCCTTGCGACCCTCGACGACCTTGACGAGGCGGCGCTTGTCGAGATTCTGACCAAACCCAAGAATGCGCTGGTCAAGCAGTACCAGCGGCTGTTCGAGATGGAAGGCGTCCGTCTCGAGTTTACCGAGGGCGCGATGCGCAGCGTCGCCAGCAGGGCGGTGGCGCGCCGGACGGGCGCGCGCGGGCTGCGGTCGATCCTGGAGAGCATTCTTCTCGACACCATGTTCGAACTCCCCGGTTTCGAAGGTGTGGAGGAGGTGGTCATCAACCGGGAAGTGGCCGACGATCAGGCCAAGCCGTTGTATATCTATGCCGATCGGCGAGGCGACCTCGGCAGCAGCGCTTGATCGCCGCCGCCCGCACGACTTCCACCACCTTGATCCCCGGCGCGCAGGCGGCCACCTTACGCCGTGAGGCAGGCTGTGGCGTTCCCACAGGTCTCCGCGTCAGCCAACGGCAAGAGGCGATCTCATCGTGACAACTTCTTCCAGTCTCTACCCCGTCCTCCCCCTGCGCGACATCGTCGTCTTCCCGCACATGATCGTGCCGTTGTTCGTCGGCCGCGAGAAGTCCGTCCGCGCGCTTGAGGACGTCATGAAGGACGATCGCCAGATCCTCCTGGTCGCACAGAAGAACGCGGCGCAGGATGATCCAAAGTCCGACGACATCTTTATGATCGGGACCGTTTCGACGGTGCTGCAACTGCTGAAGTTGCCGGACGGCACGGTCAAGGTGCTGGTCGAGGGCGGCCAGCGTGCGCAGATCGAGCGCTTTACCGATCGTGAGGCGTTCTTCGAGGCCGAGGCGCGACCGCTGGACGACCAGGACGGCGAGACCCGCGAACTTGAGGCACTAGCCCGCTCGGTCGTCGGTCAATTCGAGCAGTACATCAAGCTGAACAAGAAGATCCCGCCGGAGGTCCTGGTCTCGGTCAATCAGATCGATGACCCGAGCAAGCTCGCCGACACGGTCGCCTCGCACCTGGCGCTAAAGATCGCCGACAAGCAGGAGCTTCTGGAAATCGCCAGCGTCGGCGAGCGGCTGGAGCGGGTCTACGCCCACATGGAGGCGGAGATCGGCGTGCTTCAGGTGGAGAAGAGGATCCGCAGCCGGGTCAAGCGACAGATGGAGAAGACTCAGCGCGAGTACTACCTCAACGAGCAACTCAAGGCGATCCAGAAGGAGCTCGGCGAAACCGAGGACGGCCGCGACGAGGCGAGTGAATTCGAGGAGCGCATCAAAAAGACCGCGCTCAGCAAGGAAGCGCGCGAGAAGGCGATGGGCGAGCTGAAGAAGCTCAGGTCGATGAGCCCGATGTCTGCCGAGGCCACGGTCGTGCGCAACTACCTCGAGTGGATGCTGAGCATCCCGTGGAAGAAGCGCAGCAAGGTCAAGAAGGATATCAAGCTCGCCCAGGAGATTCTCGACGCCGATCATTTCGGCCTGAAGAAGGTCAAGGAACGCATCCTGGAGTATCTCGCCGTGCAGCAGCGCACCAACAAGCTGCGCGGCCCCATTCTTTGCCTGGTCGGGCCGCCTGGCGTCGGCAAGACGTCCCTGGGCAAGTCCATTGCCCGGGCGGCGGGGCGCAACTTCGTGCGCATGTCGCTGGGCGGCGTGCGTGACGAGTCGGAGATTCGCGGCCACCGGCGAACATACATCGGCTCCATGCCTGGGAAGGTCATCCAGGGCATGAAGAAGGCAAAGACGTCGAACCCGCTGTTCCTTCTCGACGAGGTCGACAAGATGGGGCACGACTGGCGCGGCGATCCGGCCTCGGCGCTGCTCGAGGTTCTCGATCCGGAGCAGAACTTCAACTTTAACGACCATTATTTGGAGGTCGATTACGATCTGTCCGACGTGCTGTTCGTCACGACCGCGAATACGATGAACATGCCGCCGCCGCTGCTTGACCGGATGGAGATCATCCGGCTCTCCGGCTACACCGAGGACGAAAAGGTGGAAATCGCCAAGCGCCACCTGATCCCCAAGCAGGTCGAGGCCCACGGTCTCAAGGGCGGCGAGTGGGAGATCTCCGATACGGCGCTGCGCGACGTGATCCGCTATTACACCCGCGAGGCGGGTGTCCGCAACCTCGAGCGCGAGATCGCCAACCTGACCCGCAAGGCGATAAAAGAGATCATGATGGGCAACCAGTCGTCCATCCAGATCAGCCGGCGCAACCTCGCGAAGTTCGCCGGCGTTAAGCGCTATCGCTACGGCGAGGCGGAGAAGGAGGATCTCGTCGGCGTCTCGACCGGTCTGGCGTGGACCGAGGTCGGCGGCGAGCTGCTGTCGATCGAATCGGTGGTCGTCCCGGGCAAG
>JBBSCD010000075.1:0-12687 GCA_038250645.1 Rhodospirillales bacterium | reverse complement strand
CGGATCGCGTCCCAGAAGCCGGCGTCCGCCCGTTGCAGTCCCATGCAGCACAAGCGTTGGGAAACAGCAGCGAACGGCATGTGCTGGACGACGCGCTCGTTGAAGCGCTGGAGCTGGTCGAGGTCGAACTTCGGCGTTGCCCGGCCGTAACGCGGCAGCTCGAAATCCTCGGCCAGCGTCTTCGGGCTGGCGCCGGGAACGGGCGGATCGCCGGTTCCAAGCATCGCTAGATAGGCGTTGAGCGCCATGGACTCGACTCCGGCCTCGCGGAGGGACGCCACCGTCATCGAACCCAGCCGCTTCGACAGGCCCTTGCCGCTGGCGTCGGCGAGAAGCGGCAGGTGGGCGAACACCGGCCGGCCGGCGCCGAGCGCGTCGAACAGCTGAATCTGGATGGCGGTGTTGGCGACATGATCCTCGCCGCGGATAACGTGGCTCAAGCCGAGGTCGATGTCGTCGACGGTCGACGGCAGCATGTAGAGATAGGTGCCGTCGGCGCGCACCAGCACCGGGTCGCTGAGATGATCGCCGCGAAACTGGACCTGACCGCGAACCAGATCGTCCCAGGCGATCTCCTCGTGGCGGAGCAGGAACCGCCAGTGGGGCCGCCGCCCGCCTTCCTCCAGCGTCCGCCGCTGCTCGTCGGACAGGCTCAGCGCGGCCCGGTCGTATATCGGCGGCTTGCCTCGCGCTCGCTGGCGGCGGCGCTTGTACTCCAGCTCTTCCGGCGTCTCGAAGCAGGGATAAACCCGCCCCGCCGCCTTGAGCGTCGCAAGGGCCTCATCGTATCGAGCCAGGCGTTCGGACTGGCGGACGAGCAGGGTCCAGTCGAGGCCCAGCCATTCCAGGTCCGATTCGATCGCCTCGGCGAAGCGAGTCTGCGACCGCTCGCGATCGGTGTCGTCGAGGCGAAGGATCATCTCGCCGCCGTGACGGCGGGCGTAAAGCCAGTTGACCAGCGCCATGCGGGCATTGCCGACGTGAAGCAGGCCCGTCGGACTGGGCGCGAAGCGGACGGAGACCGTCATACGAAGCGGGTGAAGCCGTTTGTGATAGGGTAGCGCCGGTCGCGACCGAAGGCGCGGTGGGTGATCTTAACGCCCGGCGGCGCTTGGCGGCGTTTGTACTCGGCCCGGTCGAGCATCCGCCAGACCCGGCGGACGGTATCGGCATCATGGCCCCGGCCGATGAGTTCCTCGGTGGACGCCTCGTCCTCGATGAGGCCGATGAGGATGGCGTCGAGCGCGTCGTAGGGCGGCAGCGTGTCCTGGTCGGTCTGTCCGGCCTTCAGTTCGGCGGTCGGCGGCTTGGTGATGATCCGCTCGGGGATCACCCGCCCGGCGGGGCCCAGGGCATCGGCGGGAAGGTGCTGGTTGCGCCAGTGCGACAGGGCGAACACCGTCGTCTTGTAGATGTCCTTCAGTACCGAGAAGCCGCCGCACATGTCGCCGTAGAGGGTGGCGTAGCCGACCGACATCTCCGACTTGTTGCCGGTGGTCAGCAGCATGTGGCCGAGCTTGTTGCTGATCGCCATCAGGAGCAGACCGCGGCTGCGCGCCTGGATGTTCTCTTCGGTGATGTCCGTCGGCAGACCGGTGAACACATCGTTCAACATGGTGGCGAAAGCGCCCATCGCCGGGCGGATGTCGATGCTGTCGAGGCGAACGCCCAGCAGCGCCGCAGCGGCGGTGGCATCCTCCAGACTCTCGTTCGACGTGAACGGGGACGGCATCATCACGCAGCGGACCCGTTCGGCGCCCAGCGCGTCGACCGCGACCGCGGCCGTGAGCGCGCTGTCGATCCCGCCCGAAAGACCGATGATGACGCCGGGAAAGCAGTTCTTGCCGACATAGTCGCGCAGGCCCAGGGTCATCGCTCGGTAGACCGCCTCGACGCCATTGGCCTGCGGCTCGTTCGGGCCCTGGCTGCAGGTCCATGGCGCGCCGTCGGCCTTCGTCCACAGCGTCTGCGAAACGTCAGCCTGCCAGGAATGGGCGCGGGCGGTAAGACCGCGGCCGGGCTCGACGACAAAAGATGCGCCGTCGAAGACGAGCTCGTCCTGGCCGCCGACGAGGTTGACGTAGATCAACGGCAGCCCGGTGTCGGCGACGCGCTGCAAGGCGAGTTCGGCGCGGGTGTCGTTCTTGTCGGTCTCGAACGGCGAGCCGTTGATGACGACGAGGATCCGGGCTCCCTGCTGCGCCAGGTGCCGCGTTACCGGCGGCGTCCACATGTCCTCGCAGATCATAACGCCCAGATCGACGCCTTCGAACCGGACCGGCTTCGGCAGCGGCCCGGCGGCGAAGACACGCTTCTCGTCGAACACGCCATAATTCGGCAGGTCGTACTTGCAGCGAACCTCGGCGATCCTTCCGCCGGAAAGAAGCAGCGCGGCGTTGTAAAGCCTGCCGTCCAGACGCCACGGTGCACCGACCAGCAGCGCCGGGCCGCCGTCGCCGGTCGTACGCGCCAGCGCCTCGACCTCGCGTTCGACCCGATCCTGAAATGCCCGCTTCAGAACCAGATCCTCTGGTGGGTAGCCGGACATCGCCAGCTCGCCGGCGATAACGAGTGCGGCGCCGGGGGCCTGGGCGCGCGCGGCGCGGATCAGCCGGGCATTGCCGTCGATGTCGCCGACAATCGGATTGATCTGCGCCAGGGCAAGGGAGAGGATTTCGCTCATGCCGGCATCAGATATCGCGCCGCCTGTGCCCGGCCGCCAGCGTGGCGGTCGTCACTCTTTCGCCCGCGCGGGTGGCTTGCGCTTGAGCAGGAATTCGCGCCCGACCTTAACCGAGGCGACGCCGTCGTAGTCGACGATGTCGGCCGTAGCGTAGGTCTCCCTCCAGCTGTCCGGAAGGAACGAGCCGGTGCCGACGGCGTCGAGGGGGGCGCCGACGTCGCCCATGACCCGGCACTTGTCGACATTGAAGCCCGAGGACGCGACGATCCGGACCTTGGGAAAGCCGGCGGCATCCAGCTTCTCGCGGACATGAAAGATCGCCGCCGCCGACACGCCGGTGCCGGTAAGGTAGCGCAGCTCGGTGTCGTTGCGGTAGCGGCGCACGGCGATGGGTGCGTGGCGCTCGAGCACGGCATAGGACTGCTGCGGGTCCAGCCCCTCGACAAAGCGGCCGCCGTGGGTATCGAGCCGGACCCCGAGGCGGCCGGCGGCAGCGAGTTCGGGAAAGCGGCGGCAGACGGCAAGGGTGTCGGTCAGCTCGCGGCCGAAGTAGTCGACAAGGGCGATGACGTCGTCGTCGGGGAAGGTCTCGACGAACATCTCGACAGCGCGCACCGTCGAGCCGGCGTAGCCGATCAGCGCATGCGGCATCGTGCCCATCCCGCGCTCGCGACCGAAATAGTGCGCCGTCGCGTCGTTGGCGTTGCCGATGAAGCCGACCGCGCCGCTCTCGCGCCGCGCCGCTTCCGAGCCCACCGCGGCGGCGTAGGCCATCATCTCGGCCATCTCGGTGCCGGCGCAATGACGCGCGTCCATGGCGAGGAAGGCGACCTTGGGCAGGTCGCTGCACATGGTGAACGCGTTGTAGGCGGCGACGCAGGCCGCTCCGAGCTTCTGCAGGTATAGCGTCTCCAGGTCGACCAGATGGTAGATCGAGCCGGTGATGTAGAACAGCGGCTCGCCGGCGCCGACCCAGTCGCCCTCGTGGTAGTTCTGCTCGATGCGGAAGCTGACGTTCCGCGCCGCGGCGACGTCCTCCAGCCAGCGGATCATCAGCCGCGGGGTAAAGATCACCGGCCGGCGCATGAACACGGCATAGGTAACGGTCTTGTCGCCGAACCTGCCGATGGCCTGTTTGGTCCGGACGAAGTAGCGGTCGGTCCAGCGCTCGACGGCATCCGGCGTCGGCGGCAGAACCGCCTTGTCCTGCGCGTCCGGCGCGGCTGCGACCTTTGCCGGCGCCGCCGGTTCAGGACGCGGCAACGGCGCGGCCGCGATCGTGCACGCGGTCGCGATCTCGGCCCTCCTTGAGCATTTCGGCGAGCAGGAAGGCCAGCTCCAAAGCCTGGTTGGCATTCAGCCGCGGGTCGCAGTGGGTGTTGTAGCGCACGCCGAGATTGGCCTCGGTAATCGCCTGCGCGCCGCCGACGCACTCGGTCACGTCCTGGCCGGTCATCTCGAAGTGCACGCCGCCGGCATAGGTTCCTTCCGTCCGGTGGATCTCGAAGAAAGCCTTCACCTCCTCAAGGATGCGTGTGAAATGCCGGGTCTTCAAGCCGCTCGTGCTTTGGACGGTGTTGGCGTGCATCGGATCGGAGACCCAGACGACCTTGCGCCCCTCCCGCTCGACCGTTCGGATCAGGCCGGGCAGCACCTGGCGGACCTTGTCCGGCCCCATCCGCACGATCAGGGTCAGCCGCCCCGGCTCGTTGACCGGATTGAGCGCGTCGATCAGGCGGATCAGTTCGTCGCCGCCGATGCCGGGGCCGAGCTTGACCGCCAGCGGATTGCCGACCCCACGGAGGAACTCCACGTGGGCGCCGTCGAGCTGGCGCGTGCGCTCGCCGATCCACAACTGGTGTGCCGAGGTGTCGTACCAGTCCCCGGTCGTTGAATCGACTCGGGCCATGGCCTCCTCGTAGACCAGCATCAGCGCCTCGTGGGAGGTGAAGAAGTCGGTCTCGCGAATCTGCGGCGTCGACTCCGACGTCACTCCGCACGCAGCCATGAACTTGAGGCTCTCGTTGAGGCGCTCGGCGAGGTCGCGGTAGCGGTCGCCCTGGGGACTGTCTGCGACGAAGCCCAGCGTCCACAGGTGGACCTGGTGAAGGTCGGCGTAACCGCCCTGGGCGAACGCGCGCAGAAGGTTCAGCGTCGCGGCCGACTGGTTATAGGCCTGGATCAGCCGGCGCGGATCGGGCGTGCGCGCCTCTGGGGTGAACTCCATGCCGTTGATCATGTCGCCGCGGTAGCTGGGCAGCGTCACCCCGTCGATGGTCTCGGTGTCGGCGCTGCGCGGCTTGGCGAACTGGCCGGCGACGCGACCGACCTTGATCACCGGCACCGCCGCGCCGTAGGTGAGGACCACCGCCATCTGCAGCATCACCCGGAAGGTGTCGCGGATGTTGTTGGGGTGGAACTCGGCGAAGCTTTCGGCGCAGTCGCCGCCCTGGAGCAGGAACTTCTCGCCCTCGCAGACGTCGGCCAGGGCACGCTGCAGCCGGCGCGCCTCACCGGCGAAGACCAGCGGCGGATACCGGCGCAGTTCGCGCTCGACCTCGCTCAACGCTTCGGCGTCCGCGTAGTCCGGAACTTGAACGATCGGCCGGTCCCGCCAGCTCGACGGGCTCCAGGAGCTTCGCATCATCACTCGCATGTTGTGCTGCTGTAAAAGGACGCTATACGCCGCCGGCGCGTCGTTTTCAACCACACGACCGCCAGCTCGCGCCGCCACAGCGAATCATGGCGCTGCGGTTGGTCCACAAAGTTCCCGACGGGAGCGCCAAGCACGCGAATTGTCCCGTATCCGCCGGACGGTCGCACACGACTTGACGAGGCAGGCGCGCCGCGAGAGTGTGGCGCCATGCCTGCTCATACCAACCACGAAGACCAGAGCGAGGGCGCTCATCTTACGCCTGTTTTCGCCGAAGTGGACGCGACGATTGGGCGGCTGGCTGCCAAACGTTTCTCGGTTGATCCCGTGGTGGAAGCTCGCTACAGCCGGATCGCCAGCATCGTGAGCTCTGCCTACAAGCGGCATGGGGGGATTATTGAGAGAGCGTTCGCCGCGTCGCTAAAGCAGGTGGAAAACCTCACAGTTTGGGACGACCCGGTTTTTCGGGTGTCGGCGGCGGCTGAGCGGCTCGCGGATTCCGACGCAACGGCATTAGGCAGCGCCCTTCGCTACGGAGAAGACGATTTCGTTCGCACGCTGCAAGTCGATCTACTGGTGTTTGATCGCATATCCAAACGGCTTGGGGTGTACGAGTGTAAACGGGGCTTTGGCTATCACGACTCGGGAAAGAAACGATCGATGCTGCGTGACCTTCGGTGTTTGCAAATGTTGAGCAAATCCTATGGAGAGAGGCGTGGTCTCGAAGTGGGTGTTTCGAAAGCACGTATGATATTTTACTATGGTCAATGCTCAATAGGAAATCCTTGGGCGTTGACCCGCGATGATCTTGATGACCACTTTAGGGCACCGATTACTGAATCCATAGAGCGGGTTAACACCTACTTCAGGGCAAAACTCAATGACATCCTGGCCGCGGAATAACTGCTACAAAGTGATCTATGCTGACCCGCCCTGGTCGTTCACCACATATTCGCGCAAAGGCAAAGGCCGTAGCCCGGAAGCGCACTATGACTGCATGACACTGGACGAAATCAAGAAGCTGCCGGTGTCAGAATGGGCAGCAGAAAACTGCGTGCTGTTGATGTGGGCGACCGACCCACTTCTCGAAAAGGCTTTCGATGTAATCCGTGCTTGGGGATTCACTTACAAAACTGTTGGGTTCTATTGGGCAAAGTTGAACAAAAGTGTCCTGAAGCCCGGAAAAGGTGAACCGAGTTTCTTTACTGGTATGGGATTTTGGACGCGGGCTAACCCTGAGCCGTGCCTGCTCGCGACGCGCGGCAAGCCGAAGCGCCTAAATGCGGATGTTCGTAAACTCGTCGTGTCGCCCCGACGAGAACACAGTCGCAAACCCGATGAGATTCGAGACCGTATCGAAGCATTGTGCGAGGGACCATACCTTGAGATGTTCGGCCGGGCGTCACGGCCGGATTGGGACTCGTGGGGGTTGCAGGCCGGTTTATTCGACAAGGGCACGGCGCAGACGCGCCGCTGGCGCTCTGACAGCTATCCTGAGGCAACAGACGCCGCCGAGTAGGCTGCTATCATAGCCGGAGGCAGTCTCTTCCCACTCAGGCCTGGCTCTCCTCCTCGGGGTCGGGGCGGCGCTCGCGCATGGTCACGAATTCCTCGGCCGCGGTCGGGTGAATGCCGATGGTCGCGTCAAACTGGGCCTTGGTCGCGCCGCACTTAAGCGCGATCGCCAAGCCCTGGACGATCTCCGGTGCGTCGGCGCCGACCATATGGCAGCCGAGCACCCTGTCCGTCTCACGCTCGACCACGAGCTTCATCACCGCCATCTCATCGCGGCCCGACAGCGTGTGCTTCATCGGCCGGAAGCGGCTGACGTAGATGTCGACGGGGCCGAGCCTGCGGGCGGCGGCCTCGCTAAGGCCCACCGACCCCACCGGCGGCTGGCTGAAGACGGCGGACGGGATATTGCCGTAGTCCATCTTCATCGGGTTGGCGTTGAACTGGGTCTCGGCGAAGGCGCTGCCCTCGGCGATCGCGACCGGCGTCAGGTTGACCCGGTCGGTGCAATCGCCGATGGCGAAGATGCTCTCGACGGCGCTGCGGCTGTCGACATCAACGGCGACCGCGCCGACGCCGTTCAGCGCCACCCCCGCCGCCTCCAGGCCAAGCCCTTGCGTGTTCGGGGCCCGGCCGGTGGCGTAGAGGATCCTGTCGGCGGCGATGACGTCGCCGTGGTCGAGCATGACCGTGTAGCCCTCGTTGGTCTGCTCGATGGAACGGACGATGGCTTCGCGGCGGATGCGGATGCCCTTCTTTTCCATCTCTCCGGCGAGGCAGGTCCGCACGTCCTCGTCGAAGCCGCGAAGAATGTTAGCGGCGCGGATGATCTGGGTGACCTCGACGCCGACGGCGTTGTAGATCCCGGCGAACTCGACAGCGATGTAGCCGCCGCCGACGATGACGAGGCGGTTCGGCAGCTCGGCCAGATCGAGCGCCTCGTTCGAGCTCATGACATACTCGATGCCGGGAATGTCCGGCGTCGCCGGCCAGCCGCCGGTGGCGATGAGGATCTTCTCGGCGGTGACGCTGCGCCCGTCGATCTCGACGGTGTGGGCATCCGCCAGCCGACCGGCGCCTTCGATGAGCTCGACATGGTTGTCGCGGAGAATGCGCTTGTAGACGCCCTCCAGCCGGTCGAGTTCGGCGTCCTTGCGCTCGATCAGCATGCCCCAGTCGACCTCCGGCGGCATGTCGAACCGCCAGCCGTAGCCGAGCGCGTCCTCGAAGTCGTCGGCGAAGTGCGCGGCGTAGACGAGCAGCTTCTTCGGCACACAGCCGCGGATGACGCAGGTGCCGCCGACGCGGCTCTTCTCGACGATCGCGGTCCGCGCGCCGTAGCCGCCGGCCAGCCGGGTGGCGCGGACCCCGCCGGAACCGGCGCCGATGGTGACAAGGTCGTAGTCGAAGCGGCGCATCCGTGGCTCCCTGCCGTCGATCCTGATCTTCTCAGAGCCCGCCGAGGCAGACGTACTTGACCTCGATGAACACTTTACGTCCTTCGCACATCGCGGTGTTCAGCGACTAATGCAACTCCGCTGGCGCTAGCCCTTCAAACTTCGCCGTCATCAGGCCACCCCGCCATAGAGGTGAAGCAGGTCCCCTACAGATTGGATCGGAAGCGGCCCTCGCACTTGCAATCGCAACGCTTGCGAAGTGCCCGATACAACTCAAGCGCTCGCAGCTGCGCGCGATCGCGCACATGTGGGGAGGAAGCGCCGCTTGTGCATGCGGGTGACAAACCGTCCTGAGTCCTGCAACTCCCCTTTGCGCCCGGCGTGTCAGTCCAGCAGAGCGGGACACGCACGCTCTGAAAGCGATAGCCGCCGACGCCTCGCCTCGTTGGTCTTAGATGTCATATTAGCGACCGGCGTTTCGTAAACTGCGGCAATGACGACTCGCCCGGGCTATTCGACCGTCACGCTCTTGGCCAGATTGCGCGGCTGATCCACATCGGTACCCTTGTGGACAGCGACGTGATAGGCGAGAAGCTGCACCGGAATCGTGTACAGGATCGGCGCGACGAACGGATGGACCTCCGGCAGCTCCACCGTCGCTGCCGCCATGGTGCCCAGCTTCGCGATGCCCTTGGCGTCGGACATGAAGATCACTTGGCCGCCGCGGGCGATGACCTCCTGCATGTTCGACGCGGTCTTGTCGAAATGCCGGTCCGACGGCGCGATGACAATGATCGGCATGTTCTCGTCGATCAGTGCGATCGGCCCGTGCTTCATCTCCCCGGCGGCGTAGCCCTCGGCATGGATATAGCTGATCTCCTTGAGCTTCAGCGCGCCTTCGAGGGCGATGGGATAGCCGGTGCCGCGGCCGAGATAAAGCACGTCTCGGGCGTCGGCGATCCGCCGGGCGATCTCCGCCAGCCGCTCGTCGTGGATCAGCACCTCGTTGGCCCGGCCCGGCACCTCGGTCAACGCCCGGCACAGCGCCTGCTCGCCTTCGCGATCGATCGCGCCGCGCCGCGCCGCCATGGCGATGGTCAGGCAGGCAAGAACGGTAAGCTGGGTGGTGAAGGCCTTGGTCGAGGCGACGCCGATCTCGGGGCCGGCCTGGGTCTGGAGGACGCCGTCGGACTGGCGCGCCATCGAGCTTTCGGCGACGTTGACGATGCTGAGCACCGCCTGTCCCTGTTTGCGCGCGTACGAGATGGCGGCCAGCGTATCGGCGGTCTCGCCGGACTGGGAGATGAACACCGCCAACCCGCCCTGGGGCAGGGTCGCCTCCCGGTAGCGGAACTCCGAGGCGATATCCACGTCGGTCGGAACCTTGGCGATCCCCTCGAGCCAGTACTTGGCGACCAGGCCGGCATGATACGACGTGCCGCAGCCGATGATCGTCAGCCGCGTCACCCGGGTCAGATCGAACGGCAGCGCCGGCAGGCGGATGTAATGGTTCCACGGATTGAGCAGGGCGTGCAGCGTGTCGCCCATCACCGTCGGCTGCTCGTAGATCTCCTTGAGCATGAAGTGCGGGAAGTTGCCCTTGCCGATCAGCGCCCCCGACGTGGCGGTGAGCTTGACCTCGCGCGGCACGACCGCGCCGGTGGCGTCGTGGATGATGGCGCCCTTGGCGGTGACTTCGGCCCAGTCGTTCTCCTCGAGATAGCAGATCCGGCTGGTCAGCGGCGCCAGCGCCAGCGCATCGGAGCCGATGTACATCTCCCCGTCGCCGTAGCCGATGGCGAGCGGGCTGCCGCGCTTGGCGCCGATCATGAGGTCGTCGTGGCCGGCGAAGAGAATGGCAAGGGCGAACGCGCCTTCAAGGCGATCGAGCGATGCCTTAACCGCCTCCTGCGGCGAATGCCCCTTCGCCAGAAAGCTGCTGATCAGGTGCGCGACCGCCTCGGTGTCGGTCTCGGTCGCGAACACATGACCCTCGGCAACGAGTTCGCGGCGGAGCTCCTGGAAGTTCTCGATGATGCCGTTGTGGACGAGAACGACCCGGTCATCGCCGTGGGGGTGGGCGTTGTTCTCGGTGGGCGCGCCGTGGGTTGCCCAGCGGGTGTGGCCAATACCGATCTTCCCCGGCACCGGGTTGTCGCGGATGCTGGTGTCGAGGTTGACGAGCTTTCCCTGCGCCCGACGGCGGACGATCCGGCCGTCGGCGATGGTGGCAATGCCGGCGGAGTCGTAGCCGCGGTACTCAAGCCGTTTCAGGCCGTCGACGAGCAGCGGCGCCACCTCCGCCCGCCCGATAATCCCGATGATTCCACACATTTATCGGTCACACGCCCCCTTTGACCTTGTCTCGTTCCCCTGAGCCGGCCCGGGCCGCGGCCTTGGCCGCCTGCTTGCGCTCGCGGAAAGCCCTGGCCCAGCCCGGCCTCTCGTCATGGCCGGCGCGGGTCAGCGCCAGCGCGTCGGCCGCCACGTCGGATGCAATTACGCTGCCGGCGCCGATGATGGCGCCATCGCCGATTTTCACCGGCGCGACCAGCGCGCTGTTGGAGCCGATAAAGGCGCCGGCGCCGATATCGGTTAGCGACTTGGCGAATCCGTCGTAGTTACAGGTGATCGTTCCGGCGCCGATGTTCGCCTTTTCGCCGATTCTGGCATCGCCGATGTAGGTCAGGTGGTTGACCTTGGCCCCGGGCTCAACCACTGCGTTCTTGATTTCAACGAAGTTGCCGATGTGGGCCCCGCCTTCGACCTTCGCGCCGGGCCGCAGCCGGGCATAGGGTCCGATCAGCGCGCCGTCGGCCACGTTCGCACCCTCCAGGTGACAGAAGGAGCGGATCTCGACGCGATCGCCGACGCAAACGCCGGGGCCGAAGGTCACGAAGGGGGCCACGGTGACATCGCGACCCAGCCGCGTGTCCCAGCTGAAGAACACGCTCGCCGGATCGATCAGCGTCGCCCCTTCGGCCATGGCCCGGGCCCGCAGCTCCGCCTGGACGACGGCCTCGGCCGCGGCGAGATCGGCGCGCGAGTTCACCCCGATCAGTTCGGCGACGTCGCCTTCGACCGCGGCGCACGGCAGACCCTCGCTTCGCGCCAGATGGACCAGGTCGGTGAGGTAGTACTCGCCGTTGGCGTTGTCGTTGCCGATGCGGGCGAGAAGGTCCGGCAGGCGGCGGCCGCAGGCGACCATCATGCCCGAATTGCACAGGGTGAGGGCGCGTTGCTCAGGCGTCGCGTCCTTGGCCTCGACGATCGCTTCGAGGCCGCCGTCCTCGCCCATGACTAGCCGGCCGTAGGCGCCGGGATCGGCGGGACGAAAGCCGAGGACGACGACCGCCGGCTGCGGCGTTGCGCGACGGGCGGAGAGAACCCGGCGGAAGGTCTCGGCGCTGATCAGGGGCGTGTCGGCGTAGGCGATCAGGACATCGCCGTCGAAGCCGGCCAAGGTCGCGCCCGCGGCCATGACCGCATGACCGGTCCCCAGCCGCTCGCTCTGGACGACGGTCGGATGCGGCTGGACGATGTCGCTGACCGCCGCCATCTCGGCGCCGACGACGACCACCAGCCGGTCGGGGACAAGCCGCTCCAGCGTCTCCAGAACATGGCGGACCATCGGCCGGCCGGCGATAGGGTGCAGGACCTTCGGCCGTAACGACTTCATCCGGGTGCCGAGACCGGCGGCGAGGACGACAATGGCGAGCGGAGTGGTCATGGAAAACTGGCCTTGCTGGGCTGCGCGGGGGCAATGACGGCACGGTAAAATAGACGCGGTAATATGACGGAAACGGCATGAACTTGCCATGCCCGGCCTTGTTCGCCAAGTTCGGGCTTCATCTCAAGAGCCGGTAGGACCACGGGAGAAGGCCGCAGCGGATGAAAACGATCACCAGCGTCGTCTTCGATCTCGACGGCACCCTGATCGACAGCGCCCCTGACCTGCGCACCGCGCTGAACCGTCTGCTCGCGGCCGAGGGGCGGCGCCCGCTCGCGTTGGCCGAGGTCGCGGCGATGATCGGCGACGGCGCGGCGAAGCTGGTGGAGCGCGCCTTCGCCGCCACGGGCGAGGCCGCCGGCGCGGCGAACCCTGAGCTGACGCGGCGTTTCGTCGCGCTGTATGAGCCGCACGCAGCCGACGAGACGCGGCCGGTCGAAGGCGTGCCGGAGACGCTGGCAGCGCTGCGGACCGCCGGGCTGAAGCTCGGCATCTGCACCAACAAGCCGGAACGGGCGACCTGGACGGTGCTGCGGGCGCTCGGCCTCGACGCGTATTTTGCCGCCGTCATCGGCGGCGACAGCGTCCCCGGTGCGCAGAAGCCGGATCCGGCCATGGTCTTCGCCGTGCTCGGTCGCCTGGGCGCCGATCCGTCGCGGGGCGTCATGGTCGGCGACAGTAGCAACGACGTCGCCGCCGCCCGCGCGGCGGG
>JBBSCD010000074.1:0-12687 GCA_038250645.1 Rhodospirillales bacterium | reverse complement strand
CGCCCGGATGGGCGCGGATGAGATGCTCGATCTTTTTCTGATCGATCGACTTTCTGCTTTCGGATGAGCCCATCCGGAAGCAGGTTGATCCAGAGTTGACGTAGCGCAATGCGCAGCCTGAAAACAGCCGTATTGCCTGCCGAAGGGGTCGCTCGGAGCAAAATCGCTCTTGTATCGAGCGGCTCAAAAGGGTAATTGTTTATTTACCCATTTGGGTTGACCTGATGCAGCGGCCGGTCGGTGATCGGGGGGTTGAGCGACCCGGCGTTTTCGCATCAGGCCGGGGGCGTCAAGGGAGGGCGGCTGCGGCCGCCCTTCTCGCGTTCTCACCGCGCCGAGACGCACCCGTTGGGTTCGGCCGCCATGCGCGAAGCTCCAGCGTTCGCCTTTTCCTATTCTCCATGGCACAGTGCGACAACGCTGCCGGGAGGAAAGGCACCGGGGTGATCCGCCGCACAGTCAGATTATGGGCCGATCTTTGGGCGGGGCGGGTTCCACTGGCCGACGCCTTCTGGACCTACGCCGTATTCTGGAGCTTTCTCATCAACATCGCGGCGACCCTGACGTCGCTCGGCCTGGTCGCCGCTGAGGCGTCGAACTGGGCCGCCATTGCCGCCAATCTCGCTCCGATCCCTTGGAACATGCTGGTCCTGGTCGGCGTCTGGCGAAGCGCGGCGGCGCCTGAGATTCCGCGGCCGATGGCGATTACGGTTCGCGTCATCACCTGCATCTGGACGATCGTGCTCAGCGCGACATGAGCCGCCGCGATCTCAGGCGCGCATCCCTGCCGCTCAAGCCTTGGTTGACGGCCGCTTCCGCGCCGCTGCCGGGCGATTTTTTGCCGGCGTCTTCTTTTTTGTCGCGAGCCGCTTGGCGTTCGCGGATACTTTGCTGTGCGCCGGCGACAGCGCCTGCGCGGCGGTACTGGCGGCAAGATCCGCCAGCGTCGCGGTCAGCGCCGCCGATGCATTGAAGGAGAGCTGCGCCTGGCGCCACATGAGCTGCAAGGCGCCAGCGGGATCTAATGCGCGTGGGCGGGAACTCAATCGCGCCGTTGCGCGAGCCTGTTCCTGCAAATGCCGGGAAACGGCAGCGCTCGCTTTCGCCGCGCCCTTGCCCACGGCGGCCGCAGACTGCGATGCAGCTCGAGTCTTCTCGTTGACCATGCGCGCAAGTTCCGGATTGGCGCGGGCCTTGGGCTCCACTGCGGCGGCGAAGATCATCGGCAGGCGATGGGCAATGGTTGTGAACGCGGCCGCCGGGACCTCGGCCGCCATGGCCGCAGTCCGGTTGGCGTTGCGAACGGCGCGCGCGCCGGTCCGGTGGGTGCGCTTCATGGAGCTGCCCTTTCTCAGGATGTCATGCGCTGAACACTGTTGGCGCCGATCGCTCGGTCGAGCGGGAACATGGGCCTGTTCTGCGCGCTGGCGCAATGCTTCATCGACGCGATCTCCAAACACAGCATCTCATCCGCGCCCATCCGGACGAGAGGCATGCTCCGGTGATCCGGCGGCCGTGGAGATGCGAACTCCTGTCAGGATCAACGGCCGGGTCGAGAAAACAGCATGCGGGCTCTTTATACATTTCGCGCCATCGCCGCACTCGGCGCCTTCGTCGTCTACCTCTGGTCGCCGAGCTGCAAGCCCAAGACCCCGGACGCCAACGGCGCGGGCGAGCGGTCGTAGCGGCGGCAGGAACTTTATCGGCAGTTCCTTGACCGCGGCCTTCACGGCGGCTTCGTCGCCGGACCTAACGGCCGAACCGCTCGAACCGCTCCATGAAGCGCGACTTCGCCTCGGTTGGCGGCCAGGCCTCGATCGTCATGGTCTCGATGCCGCGCGGCTTGCCGAAAAGCCTTTCCGCCTCGCTGCGTGAAAAGCCGGCAAGCGCGACCGCCTCGAAAAAGGCGGAGAGACGGTCGGCGCGCTTGATCAGGTGCACCAAGGCGTTCGGCAGTTCGGGCGGCAACCCGAAGCGGATGTGCACCGCGCGCTGCAGCCGCGCCTCGAAGTCACGGTAATCGAGGCCGACGGCCGCCTTGAACGGCGTGATCAGATCACCGATGACGTACTCGGGCGCATCGTGGAGAAGGGCGGCAAGCCTCCATGACGCGCCGGCGTCCGGACGCAGGCGACGGACGAGCTGCTCGACGAAGAGGCAGTGCTGCGCAACGGAAAAGGCCCAGTCGCCGGCCGTCTGGCCGTTCCACCGGGCCTGGCGCGACAGGCCGTGGGCAATGTCCTCGATCTCGATATCGAGCGGCGACGGATCGAGCAGATCGAGCCGGCGACCGCTCAGCATCCGCTGCCATGCTCTCAACGTCTTCATCTCGCGCCCTTTGCCTCTTGCGCCTCGACGCCCTTGATGCGCCGCTCGGCCAACGCGCAAAATCCTGTGCGAGTGATCTGACGATCGGCTATGCTCGCCTGATCACATCAATTACGAAGAAGTGTAGACGTGAAGACGATGGACGACCAGAAGATGAAAATTAAGATCGTCGTCCGGCCGGAGGACGCGAAAGGGGCGGATGCAGCGGCAGAAAGCGCCCGGCGCGCGCGCGCTCGTCGCAGCCGGTTCGGTCTCATCGCGCTGTCAGCGCTTGTTGCTCTCGGCGCCGTCATCGCTTTCATCTTTATGGGTCGCGAGCCGGCAGAACCGGACCGGGCCGAACAGCAGACGGCAGCGAATGTGACCGACAAGCCTGCCTTGAGCGAAGGTTCCGACGCCGCGAGCGCTTCACCGCCCGCGCTCGTCGGCAGCGGTCGCGAGGGCGAAGCGAATGGCAATGCCGCGCCGGGCAAGCCGACGGCCTCCGGCGGCGATGAGGGGTCTTCCACGCAGGCGGAAGCGCCGACAGCGCCGCAGGCGGGGACAGAGTCTCAGGCGAACTCTCCGGCGGAGCAGCCTGCCGATAATACGGTGCCGGAGGACAGCGAAGCGGGACAAGGCAATATTCCGGATGCTGCCGGCGGCGCGGCGACAACGCCGACGTCGCCTGCCGACGACCGGAGCGCCTCGCCCGCCACCGGCGGCGCCGGAACCGCTCTGGCGCCGGAGCCGGATTCGACACCGCGCGCGGGACCGGCCGCCGGCGCGGCGGCAGCGGGTGTGGGAGCGCCCAGGGTCGACACAGTTCCGGCGAAACCGAGCGCCAATATCGTGCGGGCGCAGCTCACCTCTCAGGTTGCCGGCCGCGAACCGGTCGACGTTCTGCGCTCGCCGGTGGAAATCGGCCTGCGCGGCCGTAACGTCTACTACTACACCGAGTTCCGCAATCTGGCCGGACAGACGGTGACGCATCGCTGGGAGCTGGACGGACAGGAAATGGCGGTCATCCCGTTCAAGATCGGCGGCAACCGCTGGCGGGTCTACTCAAGCAAGTACATCGGCCTGAACCACCACGGCCGCTGGCGCGTCAGCGCGGTCGACAAGAACGGGGCGGTCTTGGCCAGCACCGAGTTTGTCGCCAAGTGAAGGGATCGTCGCGCGAGCCGCAGAACGGGCCGGCGACGCCGGTGGTCAATCGCCCTCGTAGGCGGCCCAGCAGTCGGGCGTCTCGTAGCAGACGACGGCGGCAAGCAGCGGCAGATCGGGCTTGATCTTCTCCCAGACCCACTTCGCGATCAACTCGGCGGTTGGGTTGTCCAGGCCGGGAATGTCGTTGAGGTACCTGTGGTCAAGGGTGGCCAGGATCGGCTGGAAGACGTGCTCGATCACGAAAAAGTCGACAACGAACCCGCTGTCGGGATCGACCGGGCCCTCAAGCCGAAGCTCCAGCCTATACGAATGGCCATGCAGCGCATGGCAACGATGGGTGGGCGCGACCTTCGGCAGGCGATGGGCCGCTTCGAACGTAAAGGCTTGAGCGATTTTCATGGGTATCCGAGCAGCTTGTGAGTCTGCAGGCTGAGCCGCCAGCGCGGCTGACGCACGCAGTAGGCCATCGCCAGGACGGTGTTGCGCGCGCGCTCCGGACCGTCCCGCGGCTGCAGATAGAAATGGGTGAAGTCGAGGCCGGCATAAAGCTCCGGCGGCGCGCCGATCTGGGGATAGACCAGCTTCAGCTCGTCGCCCTTGCGCTGGCGCAGGGGGGATCCGGCCTTGGGACTGACGCAGATCCAGTCGAGGCCGCCGGGGGCGGCCAGGGTTCCGTTGGTCTCAATGGCGACGGCGACCCCGCCGTCGCCCAGCGCGGCGATGGCAGTCGCATCCAGTTGCAGCAGCGGCTCGCCACCGGTGCAGACGACCAGTCGCGGCCCGGGCGTTGCCTCCGGCCAGTGCCGGGCAACGGCTATGGCGAGACTGGCGGCGTCGGCGAAGCGGCCGCCTCCGGAACCATCGAAGCCGACGAAGTCGGTGTCGCAGAAGCGACAGGCCGCCGCCGCCCGATCCGACTCGCGCCCTGACCAGAGGTTGCAACCGGCGAAGCGGCAGAAGACCGCCGGCGCACCGGTGCGCGCGCCCTCGCCCTGCAGCGTAAAAAACATTTCCTTGACGAAATAGCTCATGGGTCTGCGCACAACGAAGGACGGACATGGCGAAAACGCGGCGGCGGCGCCCTTGTCGCGCCGCCCGCACTTAATCCAGCCACTGCGCGGAAGTAGCAGCGAGCAGGCCGCACGGACAAGGCGAACATGCCTTGCCGGGTACAAAAATCCATGTCACACAGCCGCACAACAAGCGAACACTAGCCTATTCTCCGGGGGAAACCATGAGCAAGATGCTTCTGCGCGGCGGGCTTCTGCTGCTCGCCGCGATGCTTATCTCATCAGGCGCCGGCGCCAGCGACGTTATCGACCGGGCGCGCGAGCGCGGGCATCTCGTCGCCGCGGCAATGCCGGATGCGCTTCCCCAATCGGGACGGGACGATGCGGGCAACCTCACCGGCTTCGATATCGCCGTGGCCCAAGCGGTGGGAAAGCAGCTCGGCCTGGATGTATCATTTGTCGTGCCTTCGTGGCAGGCCATCCTTGACGGCGGCTGGCATGGCGCCTGGGACTTCGCCGTGGTCTCGATGACACCGACACCGGAGCGCGAAAAAACCCTGAGCTTTCCCGCCGTCTACCGCTACTCGCCGGCGGTGCTGGTCGTCCGCAACAGCGACACCGCCATCAAGGAGCTCAAGGACGCCTCCGGCAAGGCGATCGGGGTCAAGCAGGACACCACGTTCCAGCAGTACCTCAATCACGACCTGGTTATTTACCTGGGCGCGAGGCCGTTCGACTACCTGATCGACCGGCCGACGATCCGGCTCTTCCCCGACAAGCAGGACGCGATCATGGCGCTGGCCGAGGACAAGGCCGGGCTCGACGCGGTCGTAACCTCGCTTGCCCACGCCAACGCCGCGATCGCCTCGGGTCTGCCATTGCGGGAGGTACCGGGGTTCCTGTTTTTCGAGCCGCTGGCGGTGACCATCGACAACGGCGAGCCGACGTTCGGCGAGGAGGTTTCCGCCGCCGTTGCCGCTCTGCGGAACGACGGGACCCTCCGCGACCTGTCGATCAAGTGGTTCGGCATCGACCTGACCGAGTGAACGCCGGTCGGCAATGACAATGACCGACGACAAATGACTGAAACGCTGCAATTCCGTTCGCGGGCGCTTTAACAAGGAGGAGACGCAACCATGAGCAAGTTGACGTGGATGGCCGTGGCCGTCGCCGTCGCACTGGCCGCAACGCCGGCGGCTGCCGCCGGCGGCGGCACGATGGACAAGATCAAGAACAGCGGCGAAATCGTCATCGGCCACCGCCAGGACGCACGGCCATTTTCCTTCGCTGAAGGCGGCAAGACGCCGCAGGGCTTCACCATCGACCTCTGCCTGCGCATCGTCGAGGAGGTCAAGAGCGAACTCGGCATGCCGGACCTGACGATCAAGTATGCGCCGGTCACCGCAGAGAACCGCTTCGGCAAGGTCGCCGATGGGAGCGTCGATCTGGAGTGCGGCAACTCGACGATAACCCTGACGCGAATGGCCGATGTCGACTTCTCCAACATGATTTTCATCACCGGAGGGAGCATGCTGGTCCGCCCGGACGAGCAGATCGTCGGGCTTAGCGACCTCTCCGGCAAATCCGTCGCCGTCGTCGATGGGACAACGACCCAGCAGGAGCTGCAGGACAAGCTGAAGGCGGCTTCGACCAAGGCCAAGGTCGTTCCGGTCAAGGACCATGCCGACGGGCTGAAGGCGCTCCTGGACAAGAAGGTGGATGCCTACGCCGGCGACCAGATCGTCCTCATCGGACTGGCGAAGAATGCGCCGGACCAGAGCAAGCTCGCCCTCGTGCGGGAGCTGTTCAGCTATGAGCCCTACGGCATCGTGCTTCGCCGCAACGACGCGGATTTCCGGCTCGCCGCCAATCGGGCCCTGGCGCGGCTGTATCGCAGCGGCAACATAACCGGCGTTTATGACAAGTGGTTCGGCGACTGGGGCGGGCGGCCGACACCGCTGCTTGTCGCCATGTTCGCGCTGAACGGCATCCCCGAGTAGCCGGTCCGGCCTGTCAACCGGGCTCCGTCGGCGCCGATCCGTGCCGACGGAGTCCAGGCGGTCAATGCCGTCCGGTCTTCGCGCGCGACCCGATCAGCCGGCCGGCGTCGCGGCGAACAACCGCAACCGGCGCGGCGATCCCCGGATGAGCGACTTGTTTTTCTGTCGAACCGCGCTTCGCGTTGCTCTAACATCCGCAGCGATTCGCCAACCGATCCTCATCAAGATCGAATCACGAGTCCGCACGGTCCGGGGGAACACTTCATGAGTGACGACAAGCAAAGCAGAATCGGAAACCGCGCATTCGAGATCTGGCAGCGCGAAGGATGCCCGGACGGCCGGTCCGCCGCGCATTGGCAGCGGGCCGAAGCCGAAATCACCGCTGAAGAAGCTCAGAAAGGCAACCCGAAAAAGAAGGCGGCGGAAAAGCCTCGGACGGCGGCCGGCAAGGCCAAGCCGGAGGCGGTGAAAACGGAAGCGTCCAAGAAGGCGAAGAAGAAAAAATAGCGCGGCGATTGCATCCCTTCTTCGCCTGGACCCTGTCGGTGCCCGCCGCCATCACGGCCAGAGCGTTTTTCGAACGGAGACTATTCAAAGATCGGTCCGGACGGCCGCCGCAGGCTCCCGCCGTGGCCGAACCTCCAAGAACAACGAGCTTCTGCTCACGGGATTTGTAAATCATGTCAGATATCAAGACAGCGCCAGCCAAAAAGCACAACACCGACATCGACCGGATCCTTCACGGCGATCACAACGACCCCTTCGCCTTCCTCGGCATGCATACCGAAGCAGCCGGCGACAAGAAGACCGCCGCCAGCCTCGTTGTCCGCACACTGCAGCCGCAAGCGCGCGCGGTCGGCGTTATCGATTCCAAGAGCGGCGAGGTCGTTGCCAAGCTTGAGAAAGTCCGCGAGCAGGGCCTGTTCATCGGCGCCGTCGATGGCCGCAGTGCGCCGTTCCGTTACCGCCTGCGGATCGAGCCGCACCAGGGCGAGGCGTACGAGGTGGAGGACGCCTATCGGTTCGGCCCGGTGCTGGGCGAGTTGGACATCCACCTGCTGGTCGAGGGAACCCATCTGCGCGCGTTCGAGAAGCTCGGCTCGCGCGTAGCGACCATCGACGGCGTCGACGGCGCGACCTTCGCGGTGTGGGCGCCGAACGCGAAGCGGGTCAGCGTCGTCGGCGATTTCAACGGCTGGGACGGCCGCTGCCACCCGATGCGGGTACGCCTCGAGTGCGGGGTCTGGGAGATCTTCGTTCCCGGCGTCAGGGCGGGAACGCCCTACAAGTACGAGATAAAGGATCGCTTCGGGAACCTCCTTGCCGAGAAGGCCGACCCGATGGCGACCCAGTCCGAGGAGCCGCCGAAAACCGCGTCGATCGTTCCCGATCCGACCCCTTACGGATGGAGTGACAAGGAGTGGATGGCGCGACGGCACCACCAGCACGATCGCGATGCGCCGATCACCATCTATGAGGTTCACCTCGGTTCATGGAAACGCAAGCCGGAGGAAGGGAACCGCTACCTCACCTACCGCGAGCTTGCCGACGACCTCGTGCCCTACGTCAAGGACATGGGCTTCACCCATATCGAGCTCATGCCGATCCACGAGTTTCCGTTCGACGGCTCATGGGGCTATCAGCCGGTGGGGATGTTCGCTCCGACCAGCCGGTTCGGAACGCCCAACGACTTCCGCTACTTCGTCGACCGCTGCCATCAGGCCGGCCTCGGCCTGCTCATCGACTGGGTGGCCGGCCACTTCCCCAGCGACGCCCACGGCCTCGTCTACTTCGACGGCACCCATCTCTACGAGCATTCCGATCCACGCAAGGGCAAGCACATGGATTGGGATACGCTCATCTACAACTACGGCCGGCGGGAGGTCATGAATTTCCTCCTCTCCAACGCCCTCTACTGGATGGAGGAGTACCACGTCGACGGCCTGCGGGTGGATGCCGTCGCGTCCATGCTTTACCTCGACTACAGCCGCAAGGAAGGCGAGTGGCTCCCCAACATGTTCGGCGGCCGCGAAAACCTCGAGGCCATCGACTTCATCAAGCGGATGAACGAGCTGGTCTACGGCCACCACGAAGGGGTGATGACCATCGCCGAGGAGTCAACCTCGTGGCCGATGGTGTCGCGGCCGACCTACCTCGGCGGCCTCGGCTTCGGCTACAAGTGGAACATGGGCTGGATGAACGACACCCTGCGCTACATGACGAAGGAACCCGTCCACCGCCGCTACCACCACGACCTGCTGACCTTCGGCCTTCTCTACGCCTTCACCGAGAACTTCATCCTGCCGCTGTCTCACGACGAGGTTGTTCACGGCAAGGGCTCGCTGCTGTCGAAAATGCCCGGCGACCCGTGGCAGCAGTTTGCGAACCTGCGCTGCTACTACGCGTTCATGTACGCAATGTCGGGCAAGAAGCTCTTGTTCATGGGGGCGGAACTGGCCCAGGGCGACGAGTGGAACCACAACAAGAGCCTCGATTGGCACCTGCTCGACTATCCGTATCAGCGCGGCGTCCAGACCCTGGTCCGCGATCTCAACAACCTCTATCGCTCGCACCCCGCGCTCTACGAGACCGACTGTTTCCCCGAGGGCTTCCACTGGATCGACTGCCACGACTCCGACAACAGCATCGTTTCGTTTCTGCGCAAGGCGCGGAACCCGGAGGACTTCGTCGTTGTCCTGTGCAACTTCACCCCGGTCGTCCGCGACAGCTACCGGATCGGCGTCCCCCACCCCGGACTCTACGTCGAGGTCTTGAACACCGACGCCGGCTGCTATCACGGCAGCGGGGTGGGCAACGGCGGCCGGATTCACGCCGAAACCATCGGCGCTCACGATCAGCCGTATTCACTGAACCTGGTCATCCCGCCGCTTGCGACACTCATCCTTAAGCCGTTCGTTCCGCCGACCGCGGCGGACGGCGGAGAGACGGCGGCAGAGCAGAGCGAGGGGAGCGCGTGAGGCCGCGTCTGGCGCGCTGCCGAGCCGTAGCCGATGCGAAGGAGCCGAACCGAGCCGGGCAGCCCGTCGCCTTTGGGCGCGACCTGGGACGGGCGGGGCGTCAACTTCGCCCTGTTTTCGGAGCACGCCGCGCGGGTCGAACTCTGCCTGTTCGACTCCAGCGGGCGCAAGGAGATCGAGCGGATCTCCCTACCGGAGTACACCAACCAGATCTGGCACGGCTACATCGTCGGGCTTCATCCCGGGCAGCTCTACGGCTACCGGGTCCACGGCCCCTATGAGCCCCGTGCCGGCCATCGTTTCAACGCCAACAAGCTGCTCATCGACCCCTACGCCCAGGCGATCGAAGGCCGGCTTATGCTCGCCGACGCCCACTTCGCCTATCGCCGCGACAGCTCCAGGGGCGATCTCTCCTTCGATCGCCGCGACAGCGCCCGGGTTACCCCGAAGTGTCGGGTCGTCGAAACGGCGTTCACCTGGGGTCCGGAACGGCTGCCCAACGTGCCGTGGTCACGCAGCATCATCTATGAGCTGCACGTCCGCGGCTTCACCAAGCTGCATCCGGAGGTGCCCGAGCCTCAGCGCGGGACCTTCGCCGGGCTCGGCTCGGAACCGGTCATCGAGCACCTGACCAGGCTCGGCGTCACCGCCGTCGAGCTCCTGCCCATCCACCCGATCATCGATGAGCAGCACCTCGTTCAGAGGAGCCTGCGCAACTTCTGGGGCTACAGCTCGGTCAACTTCTTTGCCGCCGACTCCCGGTTCTTCGGCCCCGAGCGGGTCCGCGAATTCAAGTCGATGGTCGCCAACCTGCACGCCGCCGGCATCGAGGTCATTCTCGACGTCGTCTACAACCACACCGGCGAAGGCAACGAGTTCGGCCCGACGGTATCGTTCCGCGGCATCGACAACGCGTCGTACTACGTCCTCGACGCAGACCGCCGGCGTTACGCCGACGCCACCGGCTGTGGCAACAGCCTCAACCTAGCCAACGCGCGAGTTCTCCAGATGGTCATGGACTCGCTTCGCTTCTGGGTCCAGGAGATGCACGTTGACGGCTTCCGCTTCGATCTGACGACAACCCTGGCGCGCGAGGCGCACGGCTTCGATCCGGGCTCGGGTTTCTTCGACGCGATCATGCAGGATCCGACGCTGGCGCATGTCAAGCTGATCGCCGAGCCATGGGACATCGGCTACGGCGGCTATCAGCTCGGCAACTATCCTCCCGGCTGGGCCGAGTGGAACGACCGCTACCGGGACACGACCCGGAGGTTCTGGGGCGGGGACGGCCACGTGCTGGGCGAGCTCGCCGCCCGGCTCACCGGTTCGGCGGACATCTTCCAGAGGCGCGGGCGCCGGCCATGGTCCAGCCTCAACTTCATCACCGCCCACGACGGTTTTACGCTCAACGATCTCGTCAGCTACCAGCAGAAGCACAATCTCGCCAACGCCGAGGACAATCGCGACGGGACCGACAACAACCACAACTGGAACTGCGGCGTCGAGGGACCGACGGACGATCCCGGCATTCGCGCCCTGCGCGCCCGGCAGAAGCGGAACCTTCTCGCGACCCTGCTGTTGTCGCAGGGTACGCCCATGCTGACGGCGGGCGACGAGTTCGGCCGCACCCAGCAGGGCAACAACAACGCCTACTGCCAGGACAACGAGATCAGCTGGGTCGACTGGAACGGGCGCGACGAGGAGGATCTGGCCCTCACGGCGTTCGTCGCAATGCTGCTGTCGATCCGGCGCGACCATCCCGTCTTCCGCCGGGCCAAGTTCCTGACCGGCCGCGAAATCGATGGCAGGGGACTGAAGGACGTGACCTGGCACACTTCCGACGGGCGGGAAATGGAAGCGGCCGACTGGCACGGGCCGCACGTTCATTGCCTCGGCGCGGAGCTTTTCGCCCTCGAAACGAACAACAAGGAGCCCGACCTGTTCATCATGCTGATGAACGGCGGCGGAACGGCGATAAATTTCATTCTGCCTGAACCGCGACTTTCGCAGCGCTGGCGGGTGCTTTTCGACACCGCCCGGCAGGAGAGCCGGATGGCGAATGCGAACGAGGAACCGGCTTGGGCCGATGGCGCGGCGATGTCGTACGAACGCGGCGACATCTATCCCATCGTCGGCCATTCGATGGTTCTGTTGCAGGATCCCGGATCAACACGGTAAAGACGAAAACAAGGCGGTGTCAGGGAGGACACGATCTGCGATGACGGATGCAGGCAGGCTCGACCATCTCGCCAAGCTGGCCGGGATCGAGGGCGAATACTGGGATATCTGGGGTAATCTTCACCGCACCGGCGATTCTGGGAAGGTCAGCATTCTTGGTGCGCTCGGCATCGCCGCCGATGGCGAGGCCGCCGTCGCCGCCAGCACGGCGGCGCTCGAGCAGGCCGACTGGGCGCAGGGGCTGCCGCCGGTCGTGATTTTCCGCCTGGGCCAATCCATCGAGGTTCCTTTTGTTCTGCCGGCGCGCCAGGCCAACCGGGACATCGCCTGCCGCATTCTCGAAGAGGGCGGGCACGGACATCACTTCACCGTCATCCCCAATCACGGCGTGCTTGTCGCCGAGCGCGAGATTGCCGGCGACATCCTGCAGCGGCGCACCCTGAACCTGCCAGTGTCGCTCCCGCTCGGCTACCACGATCTTTATCTCGGCGACGGCGAATCCGGTGACGACGAACCGGGGCACGCGCGGCTGATCGTCGCTCCGGAAGGCTGTTACCTTCCCGAACCTTTGGCCGGCGGCGCCCGCCAGTGGGGCATTTCGACTCACCTCTACAGCCTGCGCCGCGACGACGACTGGGGCATCGGCGACTTCACCGGGCTTGCCGAGCTGGTCGATCTGGGGGCCGATCTCGGCGCCGCGGTCATCGGCCTCAACCCGCTGCACGCGCTGTTTCTCGAGCACCCGGACCGGGCAAGCCCGTACTCGCCGAGCAGCCGGTTGTTCCTCAATCCTCTCTACATCGATCCGGAAGCCGTCGCCGACTACGCCGAATGCCGCAAGGCGCGCTCCATTGCCAGGTCGTTGGCAAAGGACCTGGCGAGTCTGCGCACGGCAACTTTCGTCGACTATTCCAAGGTCGCGGCGTGCAAACAGCGGATCTTTCCGGCGCTGTTCGAGAATTTCCGCGACCGGCATCTCGCCCATGGCGACAGCCGCGCCGCCGCCTTCACCGAATTCGTTCGCAACGGCGGCGAGCCGCTGCG
>JBBSCD010000073.1:0-12697 GCA_038250645.1 Rhodospirillales bacterium | reverse complement strand
GGCCGATGGTCTGCGCGCGCTTAGTCCGGGCTTCGTCGAGAAGGCTCAGGTGCCGGGCCACCCACGGGTCCGTGGCGGTTCCGCCATAACGTACAAATATCGCCAGCGCCATTTCGACGCGGTCGGGATGGGTCAGGCCCGGATACGGCACGCGCAGGACGCGGAAGAAGGCATGGATGGCGCGGTAGTCCGGATGCTCGCTCCAGCCGATGTCGCTGACGAGGCAGATCGCGAGGCGCAGGCGCCGCTCCCAGGCGGTCTCGGCGGCGAACAGCGGCGCCATCCAGTCGAGGATCTCCTGGCCATGCATGGCGAACCGCCCCGTGCGCTCGGCGTGGGACTCGCAGGCGCTGATCAGCGGATCCTGGCGACGCAGGCCCGGCGGCAGAAGCTCGATCATCTGCCCTTCGCGCATCCCGAAGGCAGAAAAGACGACCGTCGCCGGACGCGCCCGCTCAAGCAGCACCGCCAGTGTCAGGGCCGCGTAGGGCAGGGTCTCGAGCCGCTTCTGATCGATGCTGCCACCCACGGCGAGGGTTTTCTGGCTCAGCCCGGCGACCAGATTTGCGAGGCGGAGGGCGTCGAAGAAGCCGAGCTCGAAATTGTCGATGACATGCAGGGGGTGGTGCGTCTGCTCGATAAAGATCCGCGCCAGCGCCCGCCAGGAGCCGCCGACGGCGTAGAGGCGCCGCCCGTTCGTTTCGTCGAGCCAACCGATCCGGGCGAGATCGTCTTCGACGATGGCGCGGGCCGTGTCCATGTCGCCGTTCGCCCGTTCGGGGAGGCGCAGATGACCGAGCGGCAGGGTCGCGTAGGTTCCCACGTCTCCCGCCGCGAGGCTGACCAGGTCGAGACTGCCGCCGCCGAGATCGCCCAGCACGCCGTCGGCCGCGGGAACGCCGTTGACAAGTCCGACGGCGGCGAGCCGGGCCTCTTCGGCGCCGCTCAGAACGTGCACCGGTACCGCGCATTCGCTCTCGACGCGGCGGACAAAATCCGAACCATCGCTCGCATCGCGAACCGCGGCGGTTCCGACGAGTTCGAGATGGCTCACGTCCATGGCGTGGGCGAGCCTGACGAAGCGCACCAGGCTGCGCATCGCCTCGGCGATTCCTTTCGGGTTGAGCCTCCCGGTCTCGCCCATGCCAAGCCCAAGGGCGCACTGACTTTTCTCGTTGAAGATGGGGATCGGCAAGCGGTTGGGCAGATCGTAGACGACCAGCCGGACCGTGTTCGAGCCGATGTCGACAACCCCGATACGCCCCGGTTGCGCCGCGACGGCCGCGCCTGCGGTTTCGTGGTCTTGCTCTTGTCGCTTGCCGTCGCCCATGGCTCGCCTGATATTGGCTGGGTGCGCCGCTCGCCGGCCCCGCCGACGTGCAGGGCGTGGTCAAAAAAACGATGCCGCCGGTGCGATGTCCGTTTTTCCCCGGCGTCATGTAGCACAACGGGACGGGGAGGACGGGAGAAAATGTTTCGCACCGCCGAGCTCGGCAAGACGCTTTCGAAAGAGGATTACCACAGCACCGTCGAGGTTCTGCGCTCCGAACTGCTTGCGGTTCAGCAGCGGCTGCGGTCCGCGCCGTTCCCCGTCATCATTGTCTTCGGCGGCGTCGACGGCGCGGGCAAGAGCGAGACGATCAACCTTCTCAACGAGTGGATGGATCCGCGCTGGCTGATCACGCGAGCCTACGGCGCGCCCTCCGACGAGATGGCGGAACGCCCGGAGTACTGGCGCTACTGGCGCGATCTGCCGCCGCGGGGGCGGATCGGCATGTTCCTCAGCTGCTGGTATTCGCGGCCGATCCTCGATCGGGTTCACGAACGGGCGAGCGAAGCCGAGTTCGACGAGGATCTCGAGCGGATCACGGCGTTCGAGCGGGAACTGGCCGACGACGATGCGCTGATCATCAAGTTCTGGATGCACCTCGGCAAGAAGGCGCAGAAGGATCGGCTGGCGTCGCTTGAAAAGAACCCGCTGACCCGCTGGCGCGTCACCCAGACCGACTGGGACCACTGGCACATGTACGACAGCTTCGTCGCAGCCGCCGAGCAGGTCATCATGCGCACCAGCACCGGCTGGGCGCAGTGGCACATCGTCGAAGGTTTCGACAAGCGTTACCGGAGCGTCACCGTCGGCAGCATCCTCCTTGAAGGCATCCTCAAGCATCTCGAAGAGGTCGAAATCCGCAAGCGCCTGGCGCATGAACTCCGCGAGCGCCGGGAGCACGTAACGGGAAAGGTCGTCAGGCAGGTCGTCGGTGGCGACAGGACCAAGGCCGGCGAGGGCGACGTCGCGGGCACGGGAGGAAAGGCCGGCGACAAGGACGCGGAAGAGGCGGGAGCCGTCGAGCAGATCATTCGTCTGCCGCGGGTGACAATCCTCAGCCGGCTCGACACCAGCCAGACCGTCGACAAGAAGGGCTACCGCAAGAAACTGGAAGCCGCCCAGGGCTCTCTCAACCAGCATTGCCGCCGGGCCAAGCAGCTGGGCATCTCGACGATCCTGGTCTTCGAGGGCTGGGACGCGGGCGGCAAGGGCGGCGTCATCCGCCGGCTCACGGCGGCGCTGGATGCACGCGATTTCCAGGTCATTCCCATTGCCGCGCCCACCGACGAAGAGCGCGCGCACCACTATCTCTGGCGCTTCTGGCGGCATCTGTCGCGCGCCGGTCGGGTGACCATTTTCGACCGGAGCTGGTATGGCCGCGTTCTGGTCGAGCGGGTCGAGGGTTTCGCCGGCGAAACGGAATGGCGACGCGCCTACAGCGAGATCAGGGATTTCGAGGAACAGCTGGTCCAGCGTGGCGTCGTGCTATGCAAGTTCTGGCTGCACATCACCAAGGACGAGCAGCTTCGCCGCTTCGAGGAGCGGAAAGCGACTCCCTATAAACAGTGGAAACTAACCGATGAGGACTGGCGCAATCGCGAGCGCTGGGAGGAGTATGAACTGGCCGTCAACGACATGGTCGAGCGCACCAGCACCCGCCGGGCGCCGTGGACGCTGGTCGAGGGAAACGATAAGCGCTTTGCCCGGCTGAAGGTTCTTGCGACACTCAACGACGGCCTTGCCGAGAGGCTTGAACAGCAGGAGCTCGAAGGCGTGAAGGCCCTGCGCAAGCAAGAGAGGGGATGAGATGTCCGTTGCTGCGAATGACGGCGAGGCCTCGGGCGCCGACAGCGAGACCTTGCCGCGAGCGGATGAGGGTGCGGATAACGGGGCGGCGGCGCCGGATGCCGGCGCGGTAGAGGGGGACTTGTCGCCGCAAGACGCGTCGACCGACACGGCGATCGTCGAAACACTGGAAGCGGATGAAGCCGGGGCGCGGAGCCAGCGCGTCGTCGCGGCGGACGACGCGCCGCCGCGCGCGAGCTTCGATCTGCGTTCGCCCGAACTCTACCTCAACCGCGAGCTGACCTGGCTCCAATTCAACAACCGGGTTCTGCACGAGGCGCGCGACCGGCGCACGCCGCTGCTGGAACGGGTCAAGTTCCTCGCGATCGCCTCGTCCAACATGGACGAGTTCTTCATGAAGCGGATCGGCGGGCTGAAGCAGCAGATCGGCGCCGGGGTGCAGAAGCTGACGGTCGACGGGCGCACGCCGAGCCAGCAACTCGAAGAATGCCGGGTCGTCACGGCCGAGTTCCGGCGCAAGCAGCGCGAGACATACTTCGATCTGATCAGCGACCTGCGACGCCACGACATTCACATCCGCGCGTTTGCCAAGCTACCCAAAGCGGCGCAGACCCAGATCCGCGAGTATTATCACGAAAACATCTTCCCGCTGGTCACGCCGCTGGCGATGGATCCGGCGCATCCATTCCCGTTCATCTCCAACCTGTCGCTGAACCTGCTGGTCACCCTGCGGTTCCCCCACGAGTCCAGCCTGACCATGGCGCGGATCAAGGTTCCCAGTGGCGCCGGCGTGCCGCGATTTCTCCGGGTCGCCGGCGTCGACGAGTTCGTCCTGCTCGAGGACGTCATGGCCCACTGCCTCGAGGACATGTTCCCCGGAATGGAGATCGAGACGGTCGAGCTGTTCCGGGTAACGCGGAACGCCAACACCGATCGCAGCGAGGAGATGGCCGACGATCTGGTCGCGATGATCGAAGCGGAGCTGCGGGAACGCAAGTTCGCGCCGATTGTCCGTCTCGAAACCATCCGGGACATGGACCCGAACCATCGCGGCATGCTCGCGGCCGAACTCGGCCTCGATGCCGAGAAGGAGGTCTACGACACCGACGTGATGATGGGCATGCGCGATCTGATGGAGATCGCGGGCCTTGATCGACCGGAGTTCCGTTACCCTCCTCACCAGGCGATCGACAACATCAAGCTCCAGGATCACGACAGCATCTTCCACATCATTCGCGAGAACGGGCCGATCCTGCTCAGCCACCCCTACGAATCGTTCGTCACCTCGGTCGTGCGCTTCGTCCGGGAGGCGGCCGAGGATCCAAAGGTCTATGCGATCAAGATGACGCTCTACCGGACCTCTGCGGACACCAAAATCATCGAATACCTTGTTGAGGCCGCGCGTAACGGCAAGCAGGTTGCCGTCGTCGTCGAGCTCAAGGCGCGTTTCGACGAGGCGGCGAACCTGCGCTGGGCGAGCCGGCTGGAAGAGGCCGGCATCCACGTCACCTATGGCGTCCTCGGGCTGAAGACGCACTCCAAGCTGATTCTCGTCGTCCGCCGCGACTACAACGGGCTGAAGCGCTACTGCCACATCGGCACCGGCAACTACCATGCCGGTACGGCGCGGCTCTACTGCGACCTCGGGATGCTCACCTGCGATAAGGAGATCGGGTTCGACATTACCGAGCTGTTCAACTACCTGACCACCGGCTGCCGGCCGTCGCGCAACTACCGCAAGATTCTGACCGCGCCGACGTCGATGAAGAAAGCCCTGATCGCGAAGATCGAACGCGAGGCCGCGGGCCACAGCCCGGAGCAGCCCGGACTGATCCGGCTCAAGGCCAACGCACTGGAGGACTCCGACATCGTCGAGGCGCTCTACCGCGCCTCGCAGGTGGGCGTGAAGGTCGATCTGATCATCCGCGACACCTGCCGGCTGCGCCCCGGTATTCCGGGCCTGTCGGACACGATCACGGTCATCGGCATCATCAGCCGCTTCCTCGAACATGCCCGGATCTACTATTTCCAGAACGGCGGCGACGAGGAGTACTTCATCGGCTCGGCCGATCTGATGAACCGCAACCTGCAGAGCCGGGTCGAGGTGCTGGCCCCGGTCGAAAACCCCGAACTGCGGAAGGAACTGCGGGCTATCCTGGAAACCCAGCTCGCCGATCACTGCAGCGCCTGGCAGATGCAGCCCGACGGCAGCTATGTCCAGCGCCGGCCGCGGGGCGGTCAGGCCCATCGCGGGTCGCAGGAAGTGCTGATCGTCGCCGCTGAGCGGCGGCTGGAGCGGGCGCGGCGGCTGCGCAAGATCAAGCCGCGGGCCTACGCTCGCCGCGCGCCGCGGGAGCCGCGGTAGAAAGCATGCATCGTCATTGCGAGGAGGGGCATAACCCGACGTGGCAATCCACGCCTTCGCTGGATCGCCACGCGCCTTCGGCGCGCGCGATGACGCCGGTAGCGCGGAACTAACATCTTGAAAACGCTCTGTCTGCTGCGCCACGCGAAGTCGAGCTGGAAGAAATCCGATCTGGACGACTTCGACCGGCCGCTGAACCGGCGCGGGCGGCGGACGGCCGCGGCCATGGGGGACTACCTGCTGGAGCGGGATATTGCCCCGGCGCAGGTGCTGTGCTCGCCGTCGAAGCGGACGCGAGAGACGCTGGAGCGGGTCCAGCGGCGGTTGCCGATGGCATTGCCCGTTCGCTTCGAGCAGGGCATCTACCTCGCTGAGGCGCCGTCGCTGCTGCGCCGGTTGCACCGCCTCAGCGAAAGCCTCGCGTCGGTCATGATCATCGGCCACAACCCGGGGCTGGAGATGCTCGCCCGGACCCTGACCTGCGGCGGGGATGAAGACGCGAAGGGGCGGCTCGCGCGCAAATTCCCGACGTGCGCGCTGGCGACACTGAGCGCTGATGTCGAAAGCTGGCACGAGCTCGCCCCGGGCGGCGCCAGCCTGATCGCGTTCGTTGTCGCCGGCGACCTCGTTGACGCCTGAGCGTCGGCGGGAGAACGCCTACTCCGCCGCGCGGGCGGTGCGGGCAGGGACGAGCGGCCTTTCGGCGACGACCTTCTGGTAGAGCCCGCCGAAATACGTTGTCTTGCGCCAGATGAAGGCTTCCGGCTCGCTGGCGAACTCGGCGATCTCGCGTTCGAGAAGCCCAAATGCGAACGGCTCGAGCAGGCGGAAGACGAGGTTCATGGGCCAACGCAGCGGATGCCAGCCCGCGGCGCGATGATAATCGGTGAAGATCACCTTGCCGCCCGGCGGCACGGCCGCGAGCAAGGCATCGACGACCCGGCGCTTGTGGTCGTCGGGTATCTCGTGGAGCAGGAAGAAGCAGCAGACGGTGTCGTAAAGGCCGCCGCCGGGAGCGGCGGCGTCGGCCAGCCGGACCCTGGCCTGGGGGAAGCCCTCCAGCTTGCGGCGGCAGTGGGCCACCTGCAGAGGCGCAATGTCGATCACGTCGAGCCGGCCCTCGGGGCCGAGCGCGCCGGCGAGATCCGCCGAGTAGCGGCCGTAGACATTGGCGGCCTGGAGCACCCTCTGGCCCGCGGACAGCTCGGCGCAATTGACCCGGATCAGGCGGTTGAGGTTGCCCCAGAGAATGGCCGTGACGACAAAGGTGTTGTCGAGCAGCTTCAGGCTTGACGGATTCAGGTAGGCCCAGGTGTACGTCTTGACGAGGTAGTCCGGCAGCTGAGGCGCCTTGGCCTCATGCGCCGGAACAGGCCGGTTGTCGATACCGCCGTCCATTCGCTGTCCTCACCGGTCTTGTGCAGGCGTCCGGATACACTGTTTTGTACGGCACTCAAAGCCCAAAAGGTCAGCTTTCAGAGCCGCCTGTGCGACCGAAGGGGTTTGCCCACGGGGTATAAGCGGATACTCTCGCGGTTCGTTCCGCGGCGCTTGCCTGTAGCGCGATCAAATCGCGATCCGGGAGAAGCTTCCTCGCCGACCCGGTTGCCCATACACCCTAAAGCCCCGCATTCCGTTCATGCGTCTGCAAGTTGAGACAGCGATGGATCAGCGCTCCTACATCCTGACGATTTCGTGTCCCGACACCGTTGGTATTGTCGCCGCTGTGTCCGGCTTCCTCACCGCGCAGGACGCCTTCATCGCCGAGTCGACCCACTACGGTGACCCGTTGAGCGAGCGCTTCTTCATGCGCACGGTCTTTCGCACCGCCGCCGAGACCGTTTCGGCGCAAAGCTTTACCCATACGTTCTCGCGCATCGCCGAGCGATTCCACATGGTCTGGGGACTTCACGACGCGACGCGCAAGGCCCGCGTCCTGATCCTCGTCTCCAAGAGCGATCACTGTCTCAACGATCTGCTTTATCGCTACCGCACCGGCGATCTGGCGGTGGAGATCCCGGCTATCGTCTCCAACCACCCGGATCTTGCGCCGCTTGCCGACTGGCACGGCATTCCGTTCTTCCATCTGCCGGTGACGGCGGCGACGCGGCGCGACCAGCAAGCCGCGGTGCTGCGCCTGGTCGACGAGCTCGAGATCGACCTGGTCGTCCTCGCCCGCTATATGCAGATCCTGACCGCGTCGACCTGCGAACGCCTGCGCGGGCGGTGCATCAACATTCATCACTCCTTCCTGCCGGGATTCAAGGGGCAGAAGCCGTATCATCAGGCCCATGCGCGCGGGGTCAAGCTGATCGGCGCGTCGGCGCATTACGTCACCCCCGACCTCGACGAGGGGCCGATCATCGAGCAGGCCGTGGAAAGGGTCGATCACACCTGCGGGCCGGAGGCGCTGGCGATGGTCGGGCGCGACATCGAGAACATCGTACTGGCGCGCGCCGTGCGCTTCCACATCGAGCACCGGGTGTTGCTCAACGGCGCCAAGACCGTCGTTCTGCGCTGATCGTCCGGACCGCGCTCAGCGCGCTATGCGGGGCTCAGTGAAAACACGTCGGCGCCGCACGTCGAAGACAGCCTTGAGGTGGTCATGAGTCCCTCAGCCGCCATCGCCGGCAACCTCGCCGTCAGTGCGGGTCGATCCTGATCTGGGGCGGCGTCTTGTCCGCGCCGGCCGCTCCGCAACACACCTTGTACTTCCGCCCGCTGCCGCACGGACAGGGTTGGTTGCGGCCGACCTTCTGCCGACGCTCCGGACGCGGCTTGCGGCTCAATCCGGCCTCGAAACCGTTGGCTCGGAAGTAACGGTACATCGACGCCAGAATCTCCGGCAGGACGAAGATGGCGTTCTGCCGCGTGTCCTCGTCACGCAGGTTGTCCGGCAGGTCGTCGTCGTCGCTCGTCCTGGACAGGATGGCGATCGGCCCGAACAGCAGGCCGCCGTCGCCCTCGGCCTCGCCGGCCAAGCGCTCCCAGACCTCACGGTCCACATGCATTCCGCGGAGGAAGCCTGAGGCCCAGGCCAGCCCGTCGTCCTCGCCGCGGTGTTTCCGCAACAGCGGGGCGGGACCCGCCTCCGATGCGAAGCTCGCAGCGATGGCGTTCCAATGGCGCGTCAGCAGGTCGAGGACGAAGCGGAGCTGCTCTTCGCTGCTGTAGACCGGTCCTTCGCCGTCATCGGTTCCCCACACCTCCTTCGTGTAGGTGCCGGGCATGATCGGGTTGGGGTCGATCACGAGCGCCGTGAAGAAGCCGTTGAGTTCGTCCAGCGACATGGTCGTTTCGGGAACCTGCCGGCTGTTCAGGAACCCTTCCAGCCAGGTCTGCTCTTCGTCATCAAGCGCGTGCTCATTCACGGGACCGTTGTCACACGGCGGGCCAATGGCGGTCCCATCGAGCAGGTTTTCGGGATCCAGACCCTTCTGCTCTAGGAGATCCAGAACCGCGTCCTGAAGCTCCTGGTCGACCTCGTCGCCGCCTTCATCTTCGTCAAGGTCGGCATCCAGCTCCGGACGCCGGACGAACGCATGGATGAGCGCGTCGATTGGGTCATCGACGCGGAAGTGTTCCTCGATCAGCATGGCCCTGGCAGCGGCCGGATCGGCCTGGGCATTCGCCAGCCGCGCTTCCCAATTGTCAAAGATGATGCCCTCGTCAAACATGCCCTCCGCCGCGCGGTGCGGACAAGGTCCGCCTGATCGTCCAGTCCCAGGATGACGATCGTCCCCATCCAGCCCGCCCAGGCCGGATCGCCCGGCTCCGCCAATCGCTCGCGCGCGAAGCGCTCGCTGACGGCGGCAGCGGCGGCGCGGGGCGCGGCGCCGTCGAGAACGGCCCTTGCGAGAACGCCGAACAGTCCCAGCGAATGAAGGATTCGGTGTTCCGGTCCTCGATGACATCGATGAGCGGTTGGGCGTCGCCGTCAAAAACGCCGAGGACGAGCTGGGGCAGAGTCTCGGTTATTGCGTCGCCAAACACCGGCTCCAGATCTTCCTCCGCGCAGCAGAGCAAGCGCAGGAGCGGCCGATAGAGCGCCGTCTCGCGGGCGGCGGCGGCGGCGTGCAAGCCGTTGAACAGCAAGCGCTGCTCCCGTGGCAGCAGGTAAACCCCGTCGCAGACCTGGGACATCAGTTCGATCAGCGTCGGCGCCAGCGGCACCGGCGTGGGCGACGGCGTCGCGCAGGACCGCCTCGGGTGCGATGTCGTAGGCTTCCAGATCGGCACGTACAGCGCTGGTGTTCATACGGACGATTGTAAACCACAGTTCGCGCGCCGCCAATTCACCAAAATGGCGGCTCGCTCAGCGGCTCCCGGTCAGGCGCTCGATCATTGCCCAGACCGCAGCGATCTGCGCCCCGCTCTTCACGTCGTAGTCGCGACCGGTGAAGCCCCACCAGTCCCAGCAGCCATTCGGGTTCGGCCACGGCAGGGCGATGCCGAGCAGCCGCCGGCGCAGCGGCGCGGCCTGCGGATAAAGCACGATGATGTCGTTGGCGGCGGCCCAACCGTTGTATCCGGCCTTCGCGACGAAAGCGTCGCCGACCGCGCCCGTATATTGCCGGCAGCCGTGGAAGGCCACGTGCAGGCGGCACGCCTTGTCGCCGGTGCAGCCGTCCGGAACGAACACGTAGCCCTCGGCGGCAAGGCCATGGGCTGCGGCGTCGGGGTCGAAAGCGATCTGGTCGAAGCGGATGAGCTTGCCGCCGGTGCCGGGCGCGTCGTCCGCGGGGCGGGCGAGCGGACCGTAGAGATGGGTCAGCAGCGCGCCGGCGGCGTCATAGTCGCAGTCGTTGATGTAGGGATCCTTCGACGTATCGCAGGCGTTGCCGAAATCTGCGCTGATCATCGCGTGGGCGGCGCGGATGTTGTTGACGTAGGCAATGTTGTCCGAGGGGACGAACGTCTCGTAATAGGCCTTGAGCACGTCGGTCACGGACTGGGGCACCGTTTCGTCAAGTCGGCCGGAAAAGAGGTAGACCCGGGCGCGGCGCATATGCGCCGGGTCGTCGATTCGGCCGCGCATTGCTTCTGTCTGCGTCTGCTCGATGCTGGGCGCCAAGGCCGGCGGTCCCATGAACGGAACCAGATCGGCCATGTTGGCGCAGGTGTTGGTGGCGCGGAGCAGGTTGAAGGGGTAGCTGCCCCCGGCGCAGTGATAGGGGCCCGCGGCAACGACACCGGCGCCGGTGACCGACGCCGAATGCGCCACGTGCATCTGCACTGCCATGTAGCCTCCGGAGGAGACCCCAGACACGGTTGCGTCGGCCGGCTCGGCGATTCCTGCGGGCAGCGCCTTCGGCGCGTCATCCGCCGCATGCACCGGCGACGGGGCGCCGAAAATCGTCAGCGCGACGACAACGGCGAGAACCGCCAGGTTCATCGGCCGCGCCCAGGCCTGCGCCTCCGCGTGGCTCTGGTCGGGTCCGGCTTCAGGTTCCCTCCTGCCACGAGGCGAGGTACTTCTCCTGCTCGGCCGTCAGGATGTCGATGGTCGAGCCCATCGCTGCCAGCTTCAACCGGGCGACCTCCTGGTCGAGCGCCTTCGGCATGATGTGCACGGTCTTTTCCAGGCTGTTGTGATTCTGCCGGATGTAGGCCGCGGCGAGCGCCTGGTTGGCGAAGCTCATGTCCATCACCGACGCCGGATGGCCCTCGGCGGCGCCGAGGTTGACCAGCCGACCCTCGGCGAGAACGCGCACCCGACGGCCGCCATCGAGGGTGAACTCTTCGACCGACGTGCGCGGCTCGAAGCGGTCGGTGGCCATCTCGTGCAGCGCCTTGAGGTTGATCTCCACGTCGAAGTGGCCGGCATTGGCGATGATGCAGCCGTTCTTCAGCGCTTCGAGATGATGTCGATCGATGACGTGCTTGTTGCCGGTCACGGTGATGATGATGTCGGAGAGCGGCGCGGCGTCGATCAGCGGCATGACCTGGAAGCCGTCCATGGTAGCTTCCAGGGCGCGGACGGGCTCGACCTCGGTGACGATGACCTTTGCCCCCAGACCATGCGCACGCATCGCCACGCCGCGGCCGCACCAGCCATAGCCGCAAACGGTGAAGACCTTGCCGGCGATGAGGATGTTGGTCGAGCGCAGGATGCTGTCGATGGTGCTCTGACCGGTGCCGTAGCGGTTGTCGAACAGGTGTTTGGTGTTGGCGTCGTTGACGGCGATGATCGGGTAGCGGAGCGCGCCCTCCTTGGCCATCGCCCGCAGGCGGATGACGCCGGTGGTGGTTTCTTCGGTGCCGCCGATGATGCCGTCAAGCAGTTCGGTGCGCCCGGTATGAAGCTGGCTGACCAGATCGGCGCCGTCGTCAATCGTGATGTTGGGGCCGATGTCGAGGGCGGCGGCGAGGCGACGGTAGTAGTTGTCGTGGTTGTCGCCGCGGTGGGCGAAGGTCGATATGCCGTACCTTAACGGTAGCGCCGCGGCAACGTCGTCCTGGGTGCTGAGCGGGTTGCTCGCGCACAGCGCGACGTCGGCCCCGCCGGCGACGAGAACCCGGGCAAGGTTGGCAGTCTCCGCGGTCACGTGCAGGCAGGCGCTGATGCGGGTACCCGCGAGCGGCTTTTCCTCGGCGAAGCGCTCCATCAGGGTGCGCAGGACAGGCATCTCGGCCAACGCCCACTCCACCCGACGAGAGCCGGCCTCGGCCAGTCCCGGATCCTTCACATCGTGTTTCGGTGCGTCCATTATGTCCCCGAACAAAGGTTGAGGTGAGGCGCGATTCGCGCGGAAAAAGCCGCAGGTCATCGCCGGGTGGCCCGGCGGCGGCGCGCGTCGCACTAATTTCCCGGACAGCGTTTAACGTCCCGCTCGATCGGTAGCAAGCGGTTCGCGCGTTCCCCTACATCTTCTCTGGGCCAACTGACCGGAACCGGACACCCTGCCGACCGGTTTCCTGATCCGGCTGTCATCCATCGCACGGCCAATCGACCGCGGCCCGCCCGGCCGCGGTCGTGGCGCTGCCCTACTCGAATCTGGGGCAGCCCGCCGAAGTCTACTGCTGTGCCGGCGCCGGCGTGGTTCGCCCGGATCCTGCACCCGGTCCCATGCCCTGACCCGGTCCCATGCCCTGACCCGGTCCCATGCCCTGACCCGGTCCCATGCCCTGACCCGGTCCCATGCCCTGACCCGGTCCCTGACCCATGCGTGGCCCGCGCATGTTCTGGCGCATCT
>JBBSCD010000072.1:0-12834 GCA_038250645.1 Rhodospirillales bacterium | reverse complement strand
TCTGGTGAGCCTGCTGGTACCGGCGGTCACGCGGGCGGATGATATGCTCGACGGCTTGAACGCCCTCGGCGCATCGGCGCTGGCCCGGATTCGCGCAGCGCTGGCGACGGCGGCGCTCAACATCGGTCGGGCCGGTCATGACGTCGATTGGATGGAGCGAGGCGTCGATCAGTTCAAGGCCCTGCTTGCTTCGCTCGATCGGGGCGCCGATCCGGAGCTGTGGGCGCTCGGCCACAACACGCTCGGTAACGCCTTGCGCCGTCTCGGCGACATGCAGCAGCGCGCTTCCGTTCTCGAAGAAGCGCTCGCCGCCTACGACGCCACCCGGGACATCTACACCCGAAACGCTCTTCCCCTGCACTGGGCGATCATCGAGAATAACCGCGGAGCCGCGCTCTGGGCCCTGGGCCAGCGCCGCGACGACGCCGCCACCCTTGAGGCCGCGGTCGGCGCCTACCGGCGAGCGCTGCAGGTCATCACCCGGGCGCGGCTGCCGGTATCGTGGGCAGTGACGCAAAACAACCTTGGCATTGCCCTGCGCGCGTTGGGGCAGCGTGAGCAGGGCGTCGCCCATCTGAATGAGGCTGTGGCCGTTCATCAGGCGGCGCTGCAGAGCCTGACCCGCGAGGCGCTGCCGTTGCACTGGGCGCGCACGCAGCAGAATCTCGGCATGGCGCTGCAGGCGCTTGGCGAGCGCAGCGGCGCGCTGGAGCGGCTGGACGAGGCGGTCGCCGCACTCCAGGCCGCAATCGAGGTGTACAGCCCGGCGGATCTGCCACTGGAGCGGGCGCTGGCTGCAAGCAGCCTCGGCAACGTCATGCTGGCGCTGGGCCGTCGCGCCGGCAACGAAAGCCAGCTCGACGATGCGGTCGCCGCCTTCCGGGCGTCCCTGGCCAGCCTCGGCCGCGATCGGCTGCCGCTGGAATGGGCGCGGATCCAGGTCAATCTTGGCGATGCCCTGCGGATACAGGCCGAGCGGAAGGAGGGCACCGCACAGCTCGAAGGCGCGGTCTCGGCCTACCGCGCCGCCCTTGAGGTGTTCAGCCGCGGGCGTCGGCCGCTCGACTGGGCCCAAACCCAGACCAGCCTCGGCGCGGCGCTGTCGGCGCTCGGCGAGCGGGAGGAAGGGACGGGTCATCTCGAACATGCCATGGCCGCGCACAAGGCCGCGCTCGAAGTCTATACCCGCGAGGATCTGCCGTTCCGCTGGGCGAAAACCCAGCAGAACCTGGGCCTCGCCCAATGGGCGCTTGCCCGGCGGGAGGAGGGCACCGCGCGGCTGCTCCAGGCGGCGGCGGCGCTGCGTTCGGCATTGCAGGTTTTCACCCGCGATCGCCTGCCGCTGGAATGGGCGGCGACCCAGCACGGGCTCGGCAACGCCTTGCGAACGCTGGGCGAACGCGAGGAAGGAGTTCAGCGCCTGCGCCAAGCCGTCGATGCCTACCGCGCCGCCCTGGACGTCCGGACCCGCGACCGCCAGCCGCTGGCCTGGGCCATGACCCAGAACGCGTTGGCCGGCGCGCTGCAGGTTCTTGGCGAACGTGAGCCGGGCAGCCGTCACCTCGAGGCGGCCATCGCGGCCTACCGCGCCTCACTGGAGGTTCGCGCGCGCGAGCGCACTCCGACGCAAATGGCCCTGACCCGGGTGAACATGGCGACGACGCTGTGGACACTGGGTGAATCGGAAAAGGATCCCACCAGGCTGGAAGAGGCCCTCAGCACCCTCCGCACGGCGTTAGCCGGGTTCCAGCGGGCCGGCGCCGACTTCCACGCGGGCATGACCCGGCGGCGGATCCAGAACCTGGAGATGGTCATTGCCGGCATGAAGACATAAGAAAAGAGCGCGTCCGGTCGCTGGTGGCGTCCGCCGGAGCCTCGCCCGCGAGCGGGAGAGGGTCGGGTGAGAGCACAAGTGGGTCTGATCATCGACCGGGTTCTTCGGCAGAGCAGGCGCGCTCACGGCGTGCGGTCTGTCAGCGACACCTCGACGTGCAGGCCGTTTTGCGGCCGGCCGCGAACGCTTTCCTCGAAGACACCCCGGATGTAGCCGACGCCGGGCGCGAACCACTCATCACCGGCTACGTCGACCACGGCTGACTCCTCACCGGCGCGCACCAGACCCGACCCAATCAGCCGCAAGTGCAAACAGGTGCTGAAGGTGCCGGCGACGGTGGTGCACGGACGGTCAATACTCTCGACCTTTTTCGTCATCGGCAAGAGCGTACGCGTGCCAAGCTGGTTCGTTTCCCAGGTGGTGTCCCAGGCTGCGCCCACGGTGATCGGCATCTTGAGGATCGTGTTGGGCGGACTCTTTATCCGCGGCTCGGGGGCGGCGGTGTCCTGATCGGCGATCTCGACAACGCCGCGATCGTCGACGCTGATGAAGTGGAGCCGGCGCTGTCCGAACGCCTCCGTATCCTGCGGCGTCACCGTTTGCCCGGCGACCGTTCGCTCATTGAGATTCGTAACGTGCGTGTCAGCGGTCGTTGTCTGCCCGCGAGCAGGCTGGATGACCATCGCGTACGTCCAGGTACGCCCGGCCTCGAGTGGGTAATAGCGGTCAGCGGGCATTGCATACGCGGTGACGATAAACGCGACCAGTGGTTGTATGGCGCGCCCGAACGGATGAAATTGGATCCTCATGAGCCATTGTAGCAGCGCTGTAAGACGGTAGCAGCGTTATATATAAAACAGGAGTGGCGGACCTCTCATCCTTGCCAGGGTCGCTTCCCTCCCTCTGCCAGCTTATCGGTCACTTTCCCGAACCAGTTTTCGTACCAGTACCAAACCAAGTCTTGGCCACCATCACGCCTAAGGCCGCGCCCGTCGCGCCGCTCACGATGCGGGGGCGGAGCCCGGAGAACGTCCGGCGAGCACGTCTTCCAGCATGTGGACCGTCTTGTCGCGGCCGTAGAGGGCGATGAACGAGCCCATGCGCGGACCCTCGTCCTGGCCGAGGAGGATCTGGTAGAGGGCACGGAACCAGTCCTTCAGGCTCGGGAACACATCGGCGTGCGCCTTGCCGACCTCGTATACGACGGTCTGCAGATCCTCGGCGGAAGCGCCGGACGCCGCCTGCGCAAGGCCGTCCGCGAGCGCCGCCAGCGCCCCCTTCTCCCCGTCTTCGGGAAGCCGATGGCGCTGCCTGATCTTGACGAAGTCGCGGTAGTAGGCGATGGCGTGATCGATCAGCTGCGTGATCATCGCCTCGTTCCGGACCGCCTCGTCCCCGTAGTAGGCGACGATGTAATGCCACAGGACGGCTCGATCCTCGGAGTGACAGGCGACGACCAGATTGAGGAGCAGCGCGTAGCTGATCAGCCCGGCCTGCGCCGGCGGATGGCCGGCGTAGACGTGCCAGACGGGATTGTTGAGCCGGTTCGCCTCGCTCTGCTCGGAGTAGGCGTGAAGGTTGGCGATGTATTCGTCGACCGTCTTCGGGATCAGGCCGATATGCAGGCGCTTCGCCGTCTTCGGCTTGTTGTACATGAAATAGGCAAGCGTTTCGCGCGGGGCGTAGCGCAGCCAGTCCTCGACGGCGAGGCCGTTGCCGCGGGACTTTGAGATCTTCTCGCCGTTCTCATCGAGGAAGAGCTCGTAGATCAGGTTCGTCGGCGGCCGGGCCCTGAGCACACGGCAGATGCGGCTGGCGAGCTGAACCGAGTCGATCAGATCCTTGCCCGCCATCTCGTAATCGACGCCCAGCGCCGCCCAGCGCATCGCCCAGTCCGCCTTCCACTGAAGCTTGCAGCGCCCGCCGGTCACCGGCGTCTCGATCCGGCGTCCGTCTTCATCCTCATAAACGATCGTCCCCGCGTCCACGTCGCGGGCGATCACGCGCGCCTGGAGGACGCGCCCGGTCGTGGCGCAGACGGGCAAAAAGGGGCTGTAGGTCGCCCGCCGCTCCGGACCCAGCGTCGGCAGGATGATCCTGGTGACATCGTCGTAGGCGGCGAGAACCTGCCTCAGCAGCGCATCGAACCGGCCGCTCTTGTAGAACGCGGTCGAGCTGCCGAACTCGTAGTCGAAGCCGAACTGGTCGAGAAAGCCGCGCAGCCGGGCGTTGTTGTGGGCGCCGAAGCTTTCGTGCTCGTCGAACGGGTCGGGGATCGAGGTCAGCGGCAGTCCGAGGTGGGCGGCGAGCATCTCGCGCCGCGGCACGTTGTCCGGTACCTTGCGGAGCGCATCCATGTCGTCGGAAAACGCCAGCAGCCGGGTCGACCGCCCGGTGAGCACCGTGAAAGCGTGGCGGACCATGGTCGTGCGCACGACTTCGCCGAAGGTGCCGATGTGGGGCAGGCCCGAGGGGCCGTACCCGGTCTCGAACAGCACCGGCTCCGCCTTGTCCGTCGAGGTCAGCCGCTGCGCGAGGTTGCGCGCCTCGACGAACGGCCAAGCGTTGCTTTGCCCTGCGGCTTCCAGCAGCGCCGCGGGCGTCTCCGCGCTCGCGGGGTAAAAATCTGTCGTCATCGTGGCTCCAAGGCTCGGCCGATTACGGTTTCCAGATGGGCTTGCCGCTCCCGGGCAGGCCGTAACGCGGCCACTTGCGGGTGACCGCCTCGATCACGTCGTCCGACATCCGGATGCGCCGGCCCCACGGCCGGGTCGTTTCCGGCGGGATCTTGGTCGTCGCATCGATGCCGATCTTGCCGCCGAGGCCGGAGACCGGCGAGGCGAAGTCCAGGTAGTCGATGGGCGTGTTCTCGATCCGGGTGATGTCCCGTACAGGGTCCACATTCGTCGACAGCGCCCAGATCACATCGGTCCACGATCGGGCGTCGATGTCCGCGTCCACGACGATGACGAACTTGGTGTACATGAACTGGCGTAAATATGACCAGGTCGCCATCATGATCCGCTTGGCGTGGCCCGGATAGCCCTTGCGCATCGAGATGACGGCGACACGGTAGGAGCAGGCCTCTGGCGGCAGCCAGAAGTCGACGATCTCCGGGAACTGCTGGACGAGCAGCGGAATGAAGAGCTCGTTCAAGGCCTCGCCGAGGATCGAGGGCTCGTCGGGCGGCCGGCCGGTAAAGGTGGACAGGTAGATCGGCTTGCGCCGCATGGTAATGGCCGAGACGGTAAACACCGGAAAAGGCTCGACGGCGTTGTAGTAACCGGTGTGATCGCCGTATGGCCCCTCGGCGGCGAAATCGTCGAGCGCCACGTGTCCTTCGATGACAATCTCGGCGGTTGCCGGCACCTTCAGCGGCACCGTTCTGCAATCGACCAGATCGACCTTGGCGCCGCGCAGCAGCCCGGCGAACTGGTACTCCGATAGGGTGTCGGGCACCGGGGTCACCGCCGCCAGAATGGTTCCCGGATCGGCGCCGATGACGGCCGCGGCTGGAAGCGGCTCGGTCCGCTGCGTCTTCCACCGGTCATAGTGCTGGGCCCCGCCGCGATGCTTCAGCCAGCGCATCAGCGTCGTCCGCGGCCCCGTCACCTGCATCCGGTAGATGCCGAGGTTGAAGACGTCGCGCCTGTCGCCGCCGCGCTCGGAGGCCGAGGGGCCCTGCGTTACCACCAGCGGCCACGTTATCAGTGGCGCCGGCTCGCCCGGCCAGCAGGACTGGATCGGCAGCCGGCCGAGGTCGATGTCGTCGCCCAGGTGCACCACCTCCTGACACGCGGCGCGCGGGAGCGTCCGTGGCTTCATCGCCATGACCGTGCGCAGCAGCGGCAGCATGTCGAGGGCCTCGCGCCAGCCCCCCGGCGGCTCCGGCTGACGGAGGAAGGCCAGCGTTTCGCCCACTTCGCGTAACTGGCCGGGCTCCCGGTTCATCCCCCAGGCGACCCGCTCCACCGTCCCGAAAAGGTTGACCAGAACCGGCATCTCGTAGGCCGCGCCATTATCGCCGACCACATTCTCGAACAGCACGGCGGGGCCCTGTTCGGCCAGCAGACGGGTCTGGATCTCCGTCATTTCGAGCATGGGCGATACGGGTTCGCGGACCCGGACCAGCCGGCCCGCGCCCTCCAGTCGATCAATGAACTCCCGCAAGGAGTTGTACGACATGCGCTCTCTCCGTTCGCTTACCGGACAGCCCGGCCGATGAGTTAAGCGCGGGCGAGGATCAGCCCGGCCAGGACGATCAGGCCGAGGTCGCGATTGGCCTTGAACTTCGTCAGACAGTCGCCCGCATCGTCGAGGTCGACCGTGGCGGCTTGCCAGATCGCGTGGCCCCCGGCAAGCCCCAGCGCGAAAATCAGCCACCACGAAGCCGCTCCAGCCAGCATCGCGCCGGCGCCGATGAAGGCGAGCGCCAGGCCATGGAACACGAAGAGCCAGGGTCGCGTCGCCGCGCCGAGGCGCAGCGCCGTGGAACGGACGCCGACCTGCACGTCGTCGGCCTTGTCCTGATGGGCGTAGATGGTGTCGTATGCGAGCGTCCAGAACAGCCCGCCGACGTAGAGCAGGATCGGCGCTGCCGCCAGATTGCCCCGGACCGCGCTCCAGCCCAGAAGCGCGCCCCAGTTGAACGCAAGGCCGAGGACGACCTGCGGCCAGTCGGTTATTCTTTTCATGAATGGATAGATCGCAACGAGGCCCAGCGAGGCGATGCCGACGGCGATGGCGAACCCGTTGAACTGCATCAGCACGACCAGGCCGATCAGGCACTGGAGCGCGAAAAACATCGACGCCCGGCGCACGCTGACCGCGCCGCTGGGAATGGGCCGGTCGGCGGTTCGCGCGACCCGGGCGTCGATGTCCCGGTCGACGATGTCGTTGAGCGTGCAGCCCGCGCCGCGCATGGCGATCGCGCCGATGGCGAACAGTACCATCAGCCAAAGGTCGGGCCAGCCTTCCGACGCCAGAGAGATCCCCCACCAGCAGGGCAGCAGGAGAAGCCAGGTGCCTATGGGCCGGTCCAGCCGCGCCAGGCGCAGGTACGGCCGAGCCGCGACCGGCGCGCGCCGGTCGATCCAGTTGCCCTTCGGGATATCGCTCGCCGTCCGTACCATGCTCATTCAAGGCAAGACATCCGTTCGGCGCGCAGCCTATCGTGGCCGCACCTCGCGCGGAAGCATCGCGTAATGCGCGCGGAGCCCGAAGCGCTGCCCAAGATCCGCCTGTTCGTTTCGGCCGCGCTCGCGGCTGGGATCGGCGTCGAGCTGAACCCCGGCCAGGCTCACTACGTCCTGCGGGTCATGCGCCTGGCGCCGCGCCAGCGGATCCGTCTGTTCAATGGCCGCGACGGCGAGTGGCTGGGCAGCCTCGCGCCGGGTGGGCGGGCGAAGGTCACGGTCGAGATCGAGAAGATGATCCGTGCTCAGGACGTGGAGGACGGTCCATGGCTCGCCTTCGCGCCGGTGAAAAAATCGCCCACGGACGTCATCGTCGAGAAGGCGACCGAGCTTGGCGTGTCGCGGATCCTGCCGGTTCTGACCGAAAGGACGGTCGCCCATCGTGTCAACATCGAACGCCTTCATGCCATCGCGGTCGAGGCAGCCGAACAGTCAGGCCGGCTGAGCGTTCCCGAGATCGCCGCACCTGTCGCGTTGCCGTTACTCACCGCGACATGGCCGGCGCCGCGCGCCCTGTTCGTCGCCCATCCGTGTGCGCAGCGCGCCCCGCTACCTCTGCTCGACGCCCTTGCCGGCCATCGTCACTCCGGAAACTGGTCCGCGTCCGCGTCAGGACCGCCGCCCGGCTTTCTCATCGGTCCGGAGGGCGGGCTGACATCCGCCGAGCTTGATGGTCTCGCCGGTTTGCCGTGTGCTATGGTCGTCCGCCTCGGTCCGCGGACGCTGCGGGCGGAGACGGCCGCCGTCGCCGTTCTCGCCGTCTGGCAGGCGCTACGGGAGGCGCCTGGCAAAGGCTCGGCGACGCCTCAACTCAAGAACAATTCAGGACAATTGTGATGGTTGCAGACGTCTCGCACGCGGAACCTGTCGTTACCGACAAGCGGCAGCTTGTCGAGTACATGACGTCCGGCTGCAAGCCGGCGGCGCAATGGCGCATCGGCACCGAGCACGAGAAACTCGCCTACCGCCTCGACGACTACCGGCCCCTGACCTACGAGGGCCCGCGCGGCGTCCGCGCCGTGCTCGACGGCCTCGTCGCGTTGGGCTGGCAGGCGGTGAACGAGAACGGGTATGTCATCGCGCTGGTCGACGGCAAGGGCTGTTCCATTACCCTGGAGCCCGGCGGCCAGTTGGAGCTGTCCGGCGCTCCGCTTGAAAACATCCATCAGACCTGCGGCGAAATCGACCGCCACCTTAGTCAGGTAAAAGCCGTCGCCGCGGACCTCAACATCGCCTTCCTGGGCGTCGGCTACCAGCCGAAATGGGGGCTCGACGACATTCCGTGGATGCCCAAGCAGCGCTACGCCATCATGCGCCGCTACATGCCGACCCGCGGTTCGCTTGGCCTCGACATGATGCTGGCGACCTGCACCGTGCAGGTGAACCTCGACTTCGACAGCGAGGCGACGATGGTGCGGATGTTCCGCATCGGCCTTGCCCTGCAGCCGGTCGCCACCGCGCTGTTCGCCAACTCGCCGTTCCGCCACGGCGTGCCCAACGGCTTTCTCAGCTACCGCAGCCATATCTGGACGGACACAGATCCGGATCGCTCAGGCATGTTGCCGTTCGTGTTCGACGACGACTTCGGCTTCGAACGCTATGTCGAGTACATGCTCGATGTGCCGATGTACTTCGTCTATCGCGACGGCCGCTACATCGAAGTCGCCGGGAAATCCTTTCGCGATTTTCTTGCCGGCCGCCTTGCCGGTTTCGAAGGACAGCTTCCCCTGCTGCGCGACTGGGAAGACCATCTGACGACGGCTTTCCCCGAGGTGCGGCTGAAGCGTTTCCTCGAGATGCGCGGCGCCGACGGCGGCCCGTGGAACCGGCTGTGCGCGCTGCCGGCGCTGTGGGTCGGCCTGCTCTACGACAGTGCCGCGCGCGATGCCGCCTGGGATCTGGTGCGGAGTTGGACGGCGGAGGAACGGGCGGCGCTCCGCGACGGCGTGCCGCGGCTCGCGCTGAACACGCCCTTTCGCAACGGTACGGTGCGCGATCTCGCTCTGGAAACGCTGCGCATTGCCCACGAAGGCCTGTCGCGGCGAAGGCTGGAGGACGGCGCGGGCGTCGACGAGACGAAGTTCCTCCATCCCCTCTTCACCATCGCCGAGGCCAACTTCACCCCGGCCGAGGACCTGCTTGCGGCCTACGCCGGGCGCTGGAACGGCAGCGTCGATCCCATCTTCCGCGAGTGCGCGTACTGAACAGCCCGCGAGACCCTTGTTCCTCGTCATGACCGGGCTTGTCCCGGTCATCCACGAGACGGGGTCGGGGTAGCTGATCACGCGGGCGGCGACCTCTCGCCGCCGCCGTCGGTCTCGGCTATAACCGCAGGCATGCCGGATTTCACCATGGAGCGGGCGGCTGGCGGTATCGTCGCCGGGGTTGACGAGGCCGGGCGCGGGCCGCTGGCCGGGCCGGTGGTCGCCGCCGCGGTGGTGTTCAGCCGTTGCCGGGCGCCGCGGGAGCTGGTGCTCGAACTCGACGATTCGAAGAAGCTGAGCCGACCGGTGCGGCTGCGCCTGTGCGAGGCGGTGTACGCCTGCGCCCGGGTCGGCGTCGGTGTTGCAGACGTGGACGAGATCGACCGGTTGAACATCCTGCGCGCCAGCCTGCTGGCGATGGCCCGCGCGGTCGAGGCTCTGGGGCTGGCGGTCGACCTTGCGCTGGTCGACGGCACGATGCCGCCGCCGCTTGCCTGCCCGGTGCGCTGCGTCGTCGGCGGCGACGGGCTGTGCCTGTCGGTCGCCGCCGCGTCCGTCGTCGCCAAGGTCACCCGCGACGCGATGATGCGCGATTTCGCCCGCCGCTACCCCGGCTACGGTTGGGAGCATAACGCCGGCTACGGAACGCGCATGCATCTTGACGCCATCACCGGCCTCGGCCCGACCCCGCTGCATCGCCGCAGCTTCCGTCCCATCGCAGATGTTGTGGCGGTTAGGCTGCTTTAGCTCTACATATAGGTCGCATCTTCCTAAGCCCTTGATTCCACTTCCTTCTTGACGCGGAGTCCCCGCTGACTCATTCTCGCGTCATGGTCGCAAGCAACGTCCACATCCTGGCCGACCGGGTCCTCCACGGCGACTGCATCGAGGTGATGGCGGCCATGCCAGCGGCCTCGGTCGACATGATCTTCGCCGATCCTCCCTATAATCTGCAGCTTCAGGGCGAGTTGTTGCGGCCGAACAACAGCCGGGTCGACGGTGTCGACGACGACTGGGACCGGTTCGGCGACTTTGCGTCCTACGATCGCTTCACCCGCGCCTGGCTGGAACAGGCCCGCCGTGTGCTCAAGCCCGACGCGACGCTGTGGGTTATCGGCAGCTATCACAACATCTTTCGCATCGGCGCGGCCCTGCAGGATCTCGGCTTTTGGATTCTCAACGACATCGTCTGGCGCAAGACCAACCCGATGCCGAACTTCCGCGGCCGCCGCTTCACCAACGCCCATGAGACGCTGATCTGGTGCGCCCGCGGCCGCTCCGCCCGCTACCGCTTTAACTACCACGCCATGAAGAACCTCAACGACGAGCTGCAGATGCGCTCGGACTGGCTGATGCCGATCTGCACCGGCGGCGAGCGGCTCAAGGTCGGGGGGCGCAAGGTCCACGCGACGCAGAAGCCCGACGCCCTGCTCCATCGCGCCGTGCTGGCGTCGACCGGACCGGGCGACCTCGTTCTCGATCCCTTCTTCGGTACCGGCACCACGGGCGCGGTAGCGATCCGCCTCGGCCGCCGTTGCATCGGGATCGAGCGGGACGAGGCCTACGTCCGCATCGCGTCGGATCGCCTGGCGACGACACCGCGACCCAGCGAGCCGGAGCTGCTCGCCACCCGGGACGCCCGGTCGCAGCCGAGGATACCCTTCGGCTGGGTAGTCGAGCGTGGCCTGCTCCAGCCCGGCGATGTGCTCTATGACCAGCGCCGCCGTCATGCCGCGCGGGTCGCCGCCGACGGGACGATCGCGACCGCCGAGCTGCGCGGTTCCATCCACCGGGTCGGCGCCCATGTGCAGAACGCGCCGGCCTGCAACGGCTGGCAGTTCTGGTGCGCCGAGCGGGGCGGCGAGCTGATCCCGATCGATGTCTTCCGCCAGCAACTGCGGGCGGAGATGAACTGAGGTTCGGCTTCACGGCTCGACCGTTGGTTAATTTTGAATGTCTCGAACAGTTTGCTTAGGAGCTCAAATCTGTGCTTATCGTCATTGATAAGTCATTCCTGCGAGCATCTACTAGCGCTCGGATCGAAACATTATGTCGCGAATACGAAGTAATTTTTTCTGAGACTATACTATTTGAGCTGCAGGATAGCAAGGACAGAGACCAGTGTCTCGCTAAGTTTCCCTCTACAGAGAACTCTGTTATTTTCATGCCGGATATTGGAAACCTTATCTCTTATGAGAACACCAATTCGCGAGCAGCAGCACCTATCGTTAAACACAGAATCCCGGGCAACATTGCCTTCAACGAAAAATTAAAGTCAAAGCAATTTGATTTTTCTAGATACGAAAATACTCTCGCGCAGTGGCGACGGGAGCTTAAAAAAACAATCGATGATCTTGTCGAAGTGGCTACTTGCATAGACGTTTTTTGGCCAAAGATGAGGGACGAAAAAGGAAATATTATACATCCATATGTAGATGATCTAAAGAAAAAAATTAGCAAAAATCCCAACATAGTAAGAGCTTTTTATAAGCTAATAAGGAAATCTAGCTTCGTCACGGCAGATAAGATAGATATGGATTGGGCTATATTCCGCTGGGTGCAGATTCGCGTCATATATTGTTTGGACTGGGCTAAACGACATAATTTTAATGTAAAGGCAGCAAATCGAAATAAAATTGAGCATGATCTACACGACTTAAACTATTTGATTATTGCGTCACTATGCGACGGGATGGCAACGACCGATCAAAGACTTGGCTGTTTTCTCCGTCTTATTCGCCCCGATAGTACCATCATTAGCGAAACTGCCGCACGGGGTAGCCAGTTAGAGGCTCGTACTCCGCCTGGTCCCGGCAGCGGGACAGCCTAGATCGAGCAGGTCTCGTTCTCGCGGGCGGCAGTTTCGGGTCAAGCAACCAAAATGCAACCGCAACCCTGCCTGAGGTTCGCCAATGACCGAGACATATGAAGACCTGCGCGACGCAATCCGCTCCCTGTGCGCCACCTTCCCACCGGAATACCATCGCAAGGTCGATGAGGAACGCGGCTATCCCGAGGACTTCGTCGATGCGCTGACCAACGCAGGGTGGCTCGCCGCGCTGATCCCGGAAGCCTACGGCGGGTCGGGACTAGGCCTGACCGAGGCGTCGGTCATCATGGAGGAAATCAACCGTTCCGGCGGCAACTCCGGCGCCTGCCATGGGCAGATGTACAACATGGGCACGCTCCTGCGCCATGGCTCGGAGGCGCAGAAACAGGCCTACCTGCCGAAGATCGCCAGCGGCGAGCTGCGCCTGCAGGCCATGGGCGTGACGGAGCCTACGACCGGCACCGACACGACCAGAATTCGCACGAAGGCGGTCAAAAAGGGCGACCGCTGGGTGGTCGACGGGCAGAAGGTCTGGATCAGCCGCGTCCAGCATTCCGACCTGATGATCCTTCTCGCGCGCACCACGCCGCTTTCGGAGGTCCGAAAGAAGTCCGAAGGACTGTCGATTTTCCTCGTCGATCTCAAGGCGGCAATCGGCAACGGCATGACCGTCAAACCGATCCGCAACATGGTCAATCACGAGACGAACGAGCTGTTCTTCGACAATCTGGAAATTCCCGCCGAAAGCCTGATCGGCGAAGAAGGCAAGGG
>JBBSCD010000071.1:0-12847 GCA_038250645.1 Rhodospirillales bacterium | reverse complement strand
TTGACGCCGAGCGCGCCGACCATCTCCCGGTCCTCGGTGGCGGCGCGAACCAGCACGCCCCAGCGGCTTCGGCTCAGCAGCAGCCAGAGCCCGGCAAGAACCAGCGGGCCGAGCGCAATCAGGACGAAGTCGTAAAGCGGCAGCCGGTGGCCGAGCACGATGACCGGCTCGGACAGCACCGGCACGCGCGGCAGGAGCAGATCTTCCGGTCCCCAAACTGCGAGAGTTAAATCCTGAACGAGGAGAACCACCGCGAACGTTGCGACCAGCTGCAACAACTCGGGCGCGGCATAGAGTCGGCGCAGCAGGCCCACCTCGACGATCAGCCCGAGCCCCGCGAGCACGACTGCGGCCGATGCTGCCCCGGCGATGAAGCCGACAAGGCCGCCGCCCATGGCTGCCGACGCGCTGAAGGCAACATAGGCGCCGAGCATGTAGAAGGATCCGTGGGCGAAGTTGACGATCCGGGTGACGCCGAAAACCAGCGACAGGCCAACGGCAACCAGGAACAGCGAGGCCGCGTTGGCAAGACCGGTCAAGGCCTGGACGACGACGAAGCTCATCGACGGAGTCCGGCGCCGTCGAGATCGGTCCGGCGAAGGAAGGAGCCTCCTGATCGCCGGTCCGGCGTCAATCTGCGGCCCGCAGCCTGGCCGTCTCGGCGGCGTCCGGCAGGTAGTCGGCGCCGTCGCCGAAGCGCCAGTCGACCATCCGCGGTTTCTGCTCCTGCACGCTCAGCGTCCCGACGAAGGTGCCCATGGTGCTCTGCTGGTCGACGCTGCGGAACTCGATCCTCCCCAGCGGGCTCATCATCGACATCCCGCGCAGCGCCGAGACAATGGCTTCGGCGTCGGTGGACCCGGCCTTCTGAATGGCCTGCGCGGCGGCTTTCATGGTGGTGTAGCCGACAACCGAGCCAAGCCGCGGGTAGTCCCCGAACCGGTTCATGTAGGCCTCACGGAAGGCCGTATGTTCAGGCGTCTCGATCGCGTACCAGGGATAGCCGGTGACGATCCAGCCTTCCGGCGCTTCTCCGTCCAGCGGGTCGATCCAGTCCGGCTCTCCGGACAGCATGCTGGCGACGACGCGGTTCTCGAACAGGCCCCGGTTGTCGCCTTCACGAACGAACTTGGCCAGGTCCGTGCCGAAGGTGACGTTGAAGATGGCGTCGGGCTCGAGCGCCGCCAAGGCCTGCGCAGTCGTACCGGCGTCGATTCTGTTCAGGGCCGGCCACTGCTCGCCGACCCACTCGACATCGGGGCGCGCACGCGACAGCAGCATCCTGAACGCCGCGACCGCCGCTTTGCCGTATTCGTAGTTCGGGGCGACGGTGGCCCATCGTCTGGCCGGCAGCTTGGCGGCTTCCTCGGCCAGCATCGCCGCCTGGACGTAGGTGCCGGGACGCAGGCGGAAGGTGTAGTGGTTGCCCTTCTCCCAGACGATGGAGTCGGTCAGCGGTTCGGCGGCAATGAACGGGACTTTCCGCTGAGCGGCAAAATCGGCCACGGCGAGCCCGACATTGGACAGGAGCGTGCCGAACAGGAGCACGACGCCGTCACGCGAGACAAGCTCGTTGCCGACGGTAACGGCGTCGCCCGGCTTGCCGCCGTCATCCTTGGAGACGACGTCGAGCGGCCGGCCGAGAACCCCGCCGCCGGCGTTGATCTCGTCAAGCGCCATCTGCCAGCCATTGCGGTAGGGAACGGTGAAGGCAGGGAAGGTCGTATAGCTGTTCAGCTCGCCGATCCGAACGGGCTCGGCCGCCTCCCCGCGCTCAACGAAGCCCTGCCAGCCGAGAGTCACCACACCCAGCACAAGCACGAGCACAACCCTGCGGGTGGCCATCGCGTCGTTCCTTCCTTCCGTTCCCGGCAGCGTTCCCAGCCCGGCGGCGCCCGGTGGTGAGGGAACGCGGCCAGCGTCCCGGCGACCGGCTATCGGTCGCGCCGCGCTCCAGTCGCATAAGCGCGACGGATACACGGGAGCCAAGGCCGTGACAAAGCTTTTCGCGCCTGCGCCGCGGACCCCGCCGCGCCTCGAAGGCAGCCGCAAGCATATTTGATTAAGGCCGCGAAGTGGGTCATAAACGAAACGAATAAGCGGGCGTCGGGACGGCATCGCCGGAGCAGAAGCGACAGGCGTAGCGGATCCTTCTTCGGGATCCGGCGAATGTGGATTTGCGCGACGGCGCGCCGGACGAAACAAAAAAGGGTGCGTGGCCAATGGATCTAGATGCGATGGCCGTCGCTGAACACGTGATCGATATTCACGGCATCCGGCGCATGATTCCTCATCGCTACCCGTTCCTGATGATCGACCGGGTTACGAACCTGGTCTTGAACGATCGGGCTACCGGGATCAAGAACGTCACCATCAACGAGCCCTACTTTGTCGGCCACTTTCCAAGTGACCCGATCATGCCGGGGGTTCTGATCATCGAGGCCATGGCGCAAACGGCGGCTGTCCTCGTTGTTGCCAGCCTCGGTCCCGATCGCGAGGGCAGTCTCGTCTACTTCATGTCCGTCGACTCGGCGCGGTTTCGCAAGCCGGTGGTGCCCGGCGATACGTTGCTCGTTCATGTCGAAAAGGAGCGCAAGAGAGGCAACGTCTGGAAATTCTCCGGCCGTGCCGAGGTCAATGGCGTTCTTGTCGCCGACGCGACCTACGCGGCGATGATCCGCGATAACACCTGACCAGCGTTGTCATGGCGCGCCCGAGAGGGCGTGGCGATCCAGAGAATGCAGCAGGTTCAGCGGGTTGATCGCCGCGTCGGCGCTTGCGCCATCCCCCTCGATGACAATTCCGGTGGGCCGGCCTTAATGCGAAGCGCTGTGGGAGAGGTCTTCGCGCCTCTCTCGGACCTGTGTGACACTTCGTGCCGGCCGACGATCTCAGCTCTTCTTGTTGGGATTGCCGATCTTGACCGACGGCAGTTGCTTGTCGAGTCGCTTCAGCACCTCGTCGGTAATCTCGTAGGGTGACGCGGAAAAGACGGTCTGGTCCTTGCGCAGGATCAGCGTCAGTCCCCGCTCGCTGGCAAGCGTGGTGACGATGTTGGCGAGAATGTCCTGGACCTTCTGCATCGCCTCGGCGTGGACCCGCTCCAGCGACTGGCGCCGGTCCTGGACCTTGGACTGCGCCGCGGCAAGGCGCTGCTCGAGCTTCTGCCGTTCCGCGGCGAAGGCGTCCGCCGAGAGTACCGCCCGCTTGCGGGCAAGCTCTTCCTGACCGCTGCGCAGGGATTGCTCCTCCTTCTGGGTGTCGGCGCGGTAGGAGTCCATGTAGGTGCTGAGCTGCGACCGGATCCCCTTGACCGCCGAGGCGTTCTGCAAGGCGCGCCCGACATCGAGGATGCCGAGCCGGACCGTCGGCATCTCCTGCGCCTGAACCGGGGGTACAGGCGTGATAAATGCCACCAGCGCCAGGGCGATGACGAAAAAGATGCGTGATCCCATAGCTTAGAACCTCGTCCCGAAGTTGACGCGGAACAGCTCGGTCTTGTCGAAACTCTGCTTGATGAGTGCATACCCGAGATCGACGCCGAGCGGTCCGAAGGGCGACAGCCACGTGATGCCGGTACCGATCGACACCCGCGGATCGGGGCTGTCCTGCACTAGAACTTCCTGATCAGGCTTCGTCGATAGCTCCCACGAGGCTCCGACGTCGGTGAAGACGCGGCCGCGAATGGCGTATTCTTCAGGCAGACCAAGCGGAAACGAGACCTGCGCCGATGTCGCGTAGAACCACTGACCGCCGAGCGCGTCGCCGGTGTCAGAGTCGCGGGGGCCGATGCCGTCGTTGGCGAAGCCGCGAACCTCCTCGCCGCCGATGAAGAAGCGATCCAGCAGGCGCTCGTCTTCGCCGAGGCCGAAGATGTAGCCGACCCCGCCGCTGAGCGAGGCCACCCAATCTTTGGACAGCGGGTAATAGTAGCCGGCATCGAGGCGGTTGCGCAGGTAGCGGACATCGCCACCGAGCCCGGCGACATCGGTGGTAAACTTGCCGTAATAGCCGGTCGTCGGATTGATCCGGCTGTCGCGGCGGTCGTACGTCAGCGAGTGGGAAATCTCCGAGATGACGTCGGTGCCCTCGGCCTCCTGAACGAAGATCGACGCGTCGTCGGGGACGTTGCGGATCGTCTGGCGCTTCAGGGTGTACCGCCAGTTCTGGTTGAGCCGCTCCGTAATCGGATAGCCGGCGCGCAGGGCGGCGCCGATGGTCCGGGTATCGAAGGAGCTTTCGCTGCGCCGATCCGTCTGGACGTAATAGGCGTCGACGCCGGCGACGATGTTGCGATCGAGGAAGTACGGCTCGGTGAAGCTGAGATCGACCTGCTGCTGCTTCTGGCCAAGCAGCAGAGTTGCCCGCAGATCCTGACCCTGGCCGAGTAGATTGCGCTCGCGCACGCTTAGATCGCCGAGGATCCCGCTCGACGTCGAAAACCCGGCGCCGACCGACAGCGATCCGGTCGACTTCTCTTCGACGTTGACCTTGACCACGGCCCGATCCGGGGCGCTGCCTTGGACCTGATCGACTTCGACCTTCTCGAAGAAGTCGAGATCCTGAATGCGCTGCCGTGAGCGACGCAGCTTGGCGGCGTTGAAGGCGTCGCCCTCGGAAAACCGGAACTCGCGGCGAATCACCTCGTCGACGGTACGCACATTGCCGGAGATCTCGATCCGCTCGACGAAGACGCGCGGGCCCTCGTTGACGAGAAAGTTGACGTCGATGGTCTTGGCATCGCGATTACGCTGGACCTGCGGCCTGACGTCAACGAAGGCGTAGCCCAAATTCCCGGCGGCCTCGGTGATCGCGTCGATGGATTGCTCGACGGCGTTGGCGTCATACCAGTTTCCCGACCGCGCCTTGACGACCTTGTCCAACTTTTCCGCGCTCAGTCCGACAATGGTGCTTTCGATGTTGACGGTGCCGAAGCGATAGCGCTCGCCTTCGTTGACCGTGATCGTCAGAAGGAAGTTGCTGCGGTCGGGAGTCAGCTCGGCCACCGCCGATCGCACCTCGAAGTCCGCGTACCCCTCGGACAGGTAGAAGCGGCGCAGAAGCTCGCGGTCGAGCGACAGGCGATCGGGATCGTAGGTATCTTCCGTGCTGAAAAAGCGCCACCAGCGCGACTGCTTGGTGCGGATGACCTGCCGCAGATCCCCCTCGCCGAAGGCCCGGTTGCCGATGAACCGGATCGATTCGACAGTTGTCACCGCGCCTTCGTTGATCTCGAAGACGACGTCGACCCTGTTCTGCTCAAGACGAATGATCTTCGGATCGACGGTCGCCGCAAATCGACCGCTGCGCCGATAGAGGTTCAGAATGCGGTCGACATCGCTCTGCACCTTCGGCCGGGTGTAGATCACCCGCGGGCGCAGGGTCGTCTCGGCTTCCAGGGTCTTGTCGTCGAGCTTGTCGTTCCCCTCGAACGCGACCCGGTTGATGATCGGGTTCTCGACCACATCGACGATGAGGCGATCGCCGTCGCGACGAACGCTCACGTCGGCGAAAAGTCCGGTGGCATACAGGCTCTTCAGCGAGCGGTCGATGCGACCGGCGTCGAACGAATCGCCCTCCTGCACGAGCAAGTACGACCGCACCGTGCTCGGCTCCACTCGCTGCGTGCCTTCCACCACGATCTGGCGAACCACGTCGCCGTTCTGGGCAAAGGCGGGAGCGAGGGCAAGAACCAGAAAAAGGAGGCTGAGGCAGAGCTGGCGGCCCGCCGTTCGTCCCATTCCCGAAGCTCTAGCTGATGAGCTCGCGAAGGAACTCGAATACCTTAAGGTTCATCAAGTCGTTCCACGTTGCGAAAATCATGAGGAATAAAACGAACGCCAAGCCGATGCGGAACCCGTACTCCTGAATGGTCTTGTTCAACGGACGGCCGCGAACCGCCTCAACCGCATAGAACGCGAGGTGGCCACCGTCAAGCATCGGTATCGGCAGCAGGTTGATCAACCCCAGGTTGACAGATAGCGCCGCCATGAACAGAACGAAGTTGATTGCGCCGTCACTCGCCATCTGCCCCGACAGCTGGGCGATGCGGATCGGGCCGCCGAGCTCGCCGGCGGTCCGTGAGCCGGTGATGATCTGCCAGAGAGCGCCGAGGATCTGGGCGGTCAGCTGGTAGGTGCGCTGGACGGCGACACCGACGGCCTGCAACGGGCCAAGCCGCTCGTAGCCGACCTGAGCGGGGTCGGGCGTGATGCCGAGCAGCCCGACATAGCCGCGGTCTCCATCCCCCGGGGCCGCGGGCGTCGCCGTCGGCACCGCCGTCAGGGTCATCGGCTCGCCGTCGCGGAGAATGTCGAAGCGCACGGGCTGGCCGGGTCGATCGCGCACGACGGTCCGCACCTCCTCGAACCACTGGACCGGCTGGCCGTCGATGCCGACGATCCGGTCGCCGTGCCTGAACCCGCCCTGCGCCGCGGCGCTGTCGACCTGAACCGTGCCGACGCCGGCCGTGGGCGTCGGCAAGCCGGCGAAAGCGAACAGAACGGCAAGCGCCAGGATGGCGAAGATGAAGTTTGCGGCCGGACCGCCGACGACGACCGCGCTGCGCTGGCCGACCGTCTTGCCCTGAAAGGATACGGCTTCCTCCTCGGGCGTCAGTGTGCGCTTTTCGTCATCGTCCTCGTCCTCGAAGTCGTGTTCACCGAACATCTTGACGTAGCCGCCCAGGGGCACCGCGCTGACCTTCCAGCGTGTGCCGTGCCGATCGGTTCGTCCAAAGACTTCGGGGCCGAAGCCAATCGAAAACGTTTCGACCCGAATGCCGACCCGGCGCGCGATCAGATAGTGTCCGAGCTCATGAACGAACACGAGGACGGTGAGGACGATCAGGAACGGAATGATCCAGTCCCAGAGGTATTCGATAATGGCCATGGTGCTCTGGTGAACCTGCGCTCACACCGAACAGGCGATGCGTTGCGCCAGATTTGCGATGATATCCTCTGCCTTGGCCCGGGCCTCGCCATCGACGTCAGTGACGTCGTCGATGCTGCCGACCGGACGGCAGTCTATTGCATACATGGTCTCTTCGACGACCCGTGCGATGGTGAGAAAGCCTATTTCGCCGGCAAGGAAGCTGGCAACGGCAACCTCATTGGCGGCATTGAGCACGGCCGCGGCCCCGCCGCCCAGGCGCAGGGCTTCCCGCGCGATACGCAGCGCCGGGAAACGGTCGGGATCCGGCGGATAGAAGGTCAGCTCGCCGATCTCACTCAAGCGCAGTTTTGCCGCGGGCGCCGGAATGCGCTTGGGCCAGCCGAGGGCGTATGCGATCGGCGTGCGCATGTCGGGCAGCCCGAGCTGGGCAAGCACGGAGCCGTCGACGTAGGAGACCAGGCTGTGCACGATCGACTGCGGATGGACGACGACGTCAAGCTGCTCGGCCGTCACCGGAAACAGATGAAAGGCCTCGATCAGTTCGAGGCCCTTGTTCATCATGGTCGCGGAATCCACGGAGATTTTCGCGCCCATATCCCAGTTCGGATGCGCCACCGCCTGCGCCGGGGTGACGGAACTCATCTGCACCGGATCCAGCGTCCGGAACGGCCCGCCCGACGCCGTCAGGATCAGGCTTTCCACCTTGTCGGCGTTGGCGAAGTCGAAAACCTGGTAGATGGCGCTGTGCTCGGAATCGACCGGCACGACCGTCGCCCCGCACCGGCGGATCTCGGCCATCATCAACTCGCCGGCGCAAACCAGGCATTCCTTGTTGGCGAGACCGATGATCGCGCCGCGGCGCACCGCCGCAAGCGTCGGCAGCAGCCCGGCCGCCCCCACGATCGAGGCCATCACCCACTCCGCCGGCCGCTCGGCCGCTTCGATCAGGCCGCCTTTCCCCGCGGCCGCCTCGATGCCGCTGCCGGCGAGGGCCGCCTTGAGATCCCCATAGCGGCTTTGGTCGGCGACAACGGCCAGGCGAGCGCCAAGAAGCCGTGCCTGCCGGGCGAGCAGATCGACGTTCCGATTGGCGGTCAGCGCCTCGACCCTGAATGCATCGACGTTGCGGCGAAGGAGATCGACGGTGTTGCAGCCAACCGATCCGGTCGAGCCCAGGATCGTGACGCTGCGAACGGATGTCGCCGGTTGGGCCTGAGTTGCGGTCACAGCCATCGGACCATACTGCCTTCGCTCGCGACGTCGATCAATGCCAACAGCAGCGCCGCCGCCATCAGGCCGTCGACCCGATCAAGAACGCCGCCGTGGCCCGGGATCAGAGCGCTCGTGTCTTTCGCCCCAAACCGCCGCTTCAGCCAGGACTCGACGAGATCGCCGCCCTGGGCGAAGACGCCGAGAAGGACGCTGACCGATGCCAGCAACACCACCGTGTCTGAGCCCCTCAGGATCGTCGCCAGCGCGCCCACGACCAGCGCGGCGGCGGCGCCGCCGAACAAGCCGGCCCAGGTCTTGTTCGGACTGATCGCCGGCGCCAGCTTCGGCCCGCCGATGAGCCGGCCGGCGAAGTAGGCGCCGATGTCGGACGCCCAGACGACGGCGATCAGCCAGAACACCACCGCCCGGCCGCCGGGGACGTCATAGCGCAGCCACAGCAGGGCGACGCAAGGCAGAGCCAGGTAGGCGATCCCGCCGGCGAGCCAGGGGTTGGCCTTCGCCGATACCAGAATCCCGAGGCCGGCGGCGGCAACGACAATCAGCGCCAGCGCGGGCGTAAGAAGCGAGGCAGCGAGAACAGGAAGGAGGGCGCAGGCCACGAAGACGACGCCTCGCGCCCCGAAGGCGCCGTCATTGCGGGCGATCAGGCGATACCACTCCCAGGCGAGGAGGACGACGGCGACGATGATCCACAGATCGAAATACGGCGCTCCGGCGTAGACGGAGAGAACGAAAGGCGCGCCAAGAGCGACCGCGGAGGCGACCCGAACGGCAAGGTCGTTGAGCATCCGGCTCGACCGGCCTCAGACCTGCATGATCTCCGCTTCCTTCTTGGCGAGCAGGTCGTCGATCTTTTTCACGAACGAATCGGTGATGTCCTGGATCCGCTTGCCCAGATCGCGATGTTCGTCCTGCGACAGGGCGCTGTCCTTCTCCGCCCGCTTGAGCTCGTCGAGTCCGTGCCGACGGACGTTGCGCACGGCGACCTTCGCCTCCTCCGTGTAGCGTCCGGCCACCTTGCCGAGCTCTTGGCGGCGTTCTTCGGTCAGCATCGGGATAGGAATGCGCAGCAATTGGCCGTCAACGGCCGGGTTAAGGCCGAGGCCGGATTCGCGAACGGCTTTCTCGACCGCCTTGACCAGGCTCTTGTCCCAGACCTGCACGCTCAGGGTCCGCGGATCGGGCGCGCTCAGCGTGCTCACCTGGGTAATTGGCATGCTGCTGCCATAGGCGTCGACGATGATCGGCTCGAGCAGGCTGGTCGCCGCCCGCCCGGTTCGGAGCCCGCCGAATTCCTTCTGCAGCACGTCGACGGCGACCTGCATCCGTCTTGAGCTTTCCTGGATCAAGGCCTCGAAATCCGGCGGCGTCACGTTGCGGCTCCCTTATGAATTCGTGTGAACGTCCCCCTGTTGGCGACGATATCGGCGAACGACCCGGGATGTTGGATCGAAAACACCAGAATGGGAAGAGCGTTGTCGCGCGCGAGGGCGACCGCGGAGCCGTCCATCACCTTCAGGTCGAGCGACAGGACGTCGTGGTAGGACAGTTCGTCGTGACGCTTCGCCATCGGATCCTTGCGCGGATCGGCGCTGTACACGCCGTCGACCTGTGTCCCCTTGAGCAGGGCGTCGCAGCCCATCTCTACCGCCCGCAACGCCGCCGCCGTGTCGGTACTGAAGAAGGGATTGCCGGTGCCGGCGGCGAAAATCACGATCCGCCCCTTCTCCATGTGCCGCATGGCCCGGCGGCGTATGTACGGTTCGCACACCGTCGCCATGGGGATGGCCGACTGCACGCGGGTGTCGAGCCCCTGGCGCTCGAGGATGCTCTGCACGGCGATGGCGTTCATGACCGTCGCCAGCATGCCGATGTAGTCGGCGCTGGTCCGCTCGATGCCGGCGGCGGCCGCCGAGACGCCGCGAAAGATATTGCCGCCGCCGATCACCAGGCACAACTCGACGCCCATGGCGTGGACGGCCCTGATATCTTCGCCGATGCGTTCGACTGTGGCGAGGTCGAGGCCGTAGCCCCTCGTCCCCATCAGCGCCTCGCCCGAAAGCTTGAGCAGAACGCGCCTGTACGCAACGTCCGCGGCCATCGCTGCCCCCCGTAACCCGTGTTTCGATAGAGCCCGCGTGTGGACCTCGCCGTGCGCTGGCCTCTGCAACGGCAGGCGCGGGTTGCCCCCGCTGCTCCCCTCAGCCCACCGCCCTGGCGACCTCGCTGGCGAAGTTGTCGCTCTTCTTCTCGATCCCCTCGCCGAGGGTGAAGCGGACGAACCCCGCGACCGTGACCGCACCGCCGAGCTCCTTGCCGGCCGCATCAAGGACGGCACCGACCTTGCGATCGGGATCGATGACAAAGGCCTGCTCGAGCAGGCAGACATCCTCGTAGAACTTGCCGAGCCGGCCCTCGACCATCTTCTCGACGATCTGGGGCGACTTGCCGCTTGCGAGGGCCTGTTCGGACAGGATCCGCCTTTCGCGTTCAAGCGCCCGCGGGTCGACATCGGCGCGCGACACCGCTTGCGGATTGGCAGCAGCGACATGCATGGCGAGCTGCTTGCCCAGCGTCTCCAGCGCCGGCGACGCATCGACCCCGTCCAGGCCGACAAGCACGCCGATGCGCCCCAGACCGGGCGCCTGGGCGGCATGCATGTAGCTGGCGACGCAGCCGCGCTCGACGAAGACAGCAGCGGCCCGGCGCAGGCTCATGTTTTCGCCGATGGTCGCGATCAGATGGGTCAACTCTTCTTCGACCGAACGTCCCGACTTCGCCTGCTCGGCCTTGATCGCGTCGAGTTCGCCGCCGGCGGCAAGCGCCAGATCGGCGACTTCCCGGACGAAGGCCTGGAAATGCTCGTTGCGCGAGACAAAATCGGTCTCTGCGTTGACCTCGACCACCGCCGCTCTTCGCTCGCCGACGCTGATGCCGATCAGACCTTCGGCGGCGATCCGGCCCGCTTTGTTCGCCGCTGCCGCAAGACCCTTCTTGCGCAGCCAGTCTACGGCAGCCTCGATTTCGCCCTCGGTTCCGATCAGCGCCTTCTTGCAGTCCATCATGCCGGCACCGGTTTTTTCCCGCAGTTCCTTGACCAGGGAAGCGGTGATTTCCGTCATCTCTGTGATGCCTCTTCGTTCACATCTGACAATAAGGGCGGGCATCAATCCCTTGAGGCCCAATGATATTGCAACTACACGGTTTTATGGCTGCGCCACCGCATGCTCGCCGGAAGCCTCGCCGGCGGCGGGTTCAATGCCGGCCGCCATCTCCGTGCTGATCTCGGGCTCGGCCGGCTTCTCGCCGTCGCCGGCCGCTTCTGCGTCCGGCACAGGTTCCGCCGGTTCCTCAAGACCGCCCAAGTCGACCCCGGCGGCGGACATCTCCGCCTGAATGCCATCGAGAACCGCGTCGACGGCCAGATCGCAGTAGAGGCCGATGGCCCTCAGCGCATCGTCGTTCCCGGGGATCGGGAAGTCGATGTTGCGCGGGTCGCTGTTGGAGTCGATCACCGCGACGACCGGAATGTTCAACTTCTTCGCTTCGGCGACGGCGATCGATTCCCGGTTGGTGTCGATGACGAAGAGCACGTCCGGCAGCCCGCCCATGTCCTTGATCCCGCCCAGCGCGCGCTCGAGCTTGTCGCGCTCGCGGGTCAGGCGGAGGAGCTCCTTCTTTGTCAGGCCGAGGTTCTCCTCGCCGAGACGCGTCTCAAGCTCGCGCAGCCGCTTGATCGACAGCGAAATCGTCCGCCAGTTGGTCATCATCCCGCCCAGCCAGCGGTGGTTGACGAAATACTGGCCGCAGCGGCGCGCCGAGTCGGCGATCTTCTCGCTGGCCTGACGCTTGGTTCCGACGAACAGCACCCGGCCGCCGTTGGCGACCACGTCGCGCACGGCATTCAGCGCCTGGTAGAGCATCGGCGAGGTCTGCTCCAGATCGATGATATGAATGCCGTTACGAACGCCGAAGAGATAGGGCTCCATCCGCGGGTTCCACCGCCGTGTGCTGTGCCCGAAGTGGACGCCGGCTTCGAGGAGCTGGCGCATGGTGAAGGTTGGCAAAGCCATGGGATCGTCCCTTCCGGTTGTCCGCCGCGAGCTGTTTGGACCGACATCGGCCACCGGAGGGCGCTTGCAGGCTGGCATGCCCGAGCGCCACACACTCGCGTGTGAGATACCGCTTACTTAACCGCCGGACCGAGGCTTGACAAGTGGTTGCGGCCGCCTGAAGCCGGAGCCGCAGGTTCCAGCTTCACCTCGATCTGCTCCAGGCTCATTCAGCCGACGGTTCCGGCTTTGGCACCGGCAGCGTCGCCTCCGGAACCAGGCTGGTAAAATGGTCGTGCAGGGCGCCGGCGATGCGCGCCTGCGGTGTCTCGCCGCTGCCCCCGTCGCGAAACGCCGCCGGGTCCACCGGCGGGTGGAACGTCACCCGGATCGGCCGCAGCCGTGGAAGCGTTCTCTGCCGCGGCCACGCATCGTAGGCGCCCTCGATCACCACCGGAACCACCGGCACCGGAATGTGGCTGAGCAGCAGACCGACTCCGGCGCGGAAGTCCTGAAGCTTTCCGCTGGGCGAGCGTTCGCCCTCGGGAAACCAGATCAGGTTGTCGCCGCGCTTCAGCACGGCGCCGCCCAGGGCCACGCTGGAGACGACGGCGCGGTCGGGGTCGATCGGCACCACCTGACAGGTCCGGCTGAACCACCGTCTGAGC
>JBBSCD010000070.1:0-12930 GCA_038250645.1 Rhodospirillales bacterium | reverse complement strand
GAGGCGCTGCAACGCGCTTTCGCCGAATTGGCGGAAGCCGAATTTCATGGTGCTCGAAGCCATCTGCGCACTGCGGGTTCTCAGCTTACAGCCGGTGACAATGCCGCGAGCGTGCGCGAGAGCATTAGTTCTGTGGAGTCGGTCGCCAGGAAGCTTGGATCATCGCAAAAGCTAGCCGGTGCCCTTCAGCAGCTCGAAAAAACATCACGCATTCATCCTTCTCTCAAGGAGGGTTTTAAAAAAATCTACGGGTACACGAGCGATGAAAAGGGAATACGTCATCCTCTTCTAGATGACGCACAGGCCGAAGTCGATGAAGCTGACGCTCTCTTTATGATGGGAGCGTGTGCAGCGTTCGTGTCCTACATGATCAACAAGGCGAGACTTGCCGGTCTTTTGGACCGCATAGGAGCGGCTAGCTAATCCATCCGGGCCAGCTGCGCCGGGTCGGCCGGCGGCGGCCGCCCACCGTTGGCCCGGCCGCCCGGCGCTACGGCCGGCGGCAAGGAGCACCCGCCGGGCCGCATAACGATCAGGCCAGCCCTTTGCTGGTGCTGAACCTCAACGTGGTCGGTGCCCCGCGCAGCTCGCGGCGCACGTCGGCCAGGGCGGCTTTGATGTCGCTCTGGGCGCGGTACTCGACCCGCTTGCCGTCGTAGCTGACAACGGCGGTGCCGCTTGCGAGCGCCGCCTCCAGCGCGGCCTCGCGGGCAACAAGCTCTTCGGTCGTTGCCATGGCTTACGCCCCGGCGTTGCTATACCAGCCCCGGTGATCGATGAACGCCGCGCCGAAGTCCAGCCGCACCCGCAGTTGCACGCCGTCGATCTCGAACCCGGCCTTGGTATCGATCTGCGGCCCCGTGGAGCCTTCCAGGTACGACACCCACAGCCCGTCGAAGCCCCCGCCGATCAGGTACCAGCGGGTCGCCGATTTGGCGTCCAGGCGCGGATCGACCACCACCGCAAGGTTGGCGTACGGGTTCACGTTGGCGGCGGGATCCCGGTCTGGCGGAACGCTCATGGGGGCCGTCTTTGCAGCTGTCCGTCCCTCGCCGGATCATACGGTTTCCTATACCCAAATGAAGCACCGCGCAGTCCACCCCTGGACGCGGAATTCCAGTCGGTCGTTGACATTTTCATGACCGTGTGCGCCTGCAAGTTCAGCCTCATGAACGGCGGTACCAGGGTCATCCAAGCAATACCAAGGCTGTACTTGCGTCAAAGATTCTGACGAACTCGACCTTCGGATCTGTTATTTTCCCAGTTCATTCACTGTCGAATGATCAACGAGCCGTCTGTACATGACGGACAGCCTTCTTATATTTCAGCCGAGGCGGGAGATGATTATGGCCATATTGTGTCTTGTTCCCAGGCTCCAAATCCGGCTTGATTCGTTGATGCAGATTCTTAAACTATACAACGGTGTGGGTTTAAATAGGCTCTGCCAAGTGCGCCGATCGACGGGGCGAACGCCATCGCGATCTGCACGAAGGCAGTGGGGCTTGCGGGAGCGGTTTATCTCTGCGAGCCGGGTAGGGAACATCGGGAGGGAAAAGCGCAATGAACGCACCTTCACATCACGGCACACGCGTCGGTCCGGGGCGGCATGACTGCTGCGACGGTGACAAACATCCGGCGGTTATTGTCTGGCCGACCGCGATGACGCTCAGTTGGATTGTCGTCGGACTGATCGGTTGGGTCGTGGTCGCGCTCGTTACCTGAGCTGGCGAGGGCGATACCGCAGGCTGCACAAGCTTTTCACGCTCCTCGGGGTATGCACCCGTGCGCTTCGCAGCCCGCCTTGCGCTGTCGGCAAGCCATTGACGTTGGCTAGCATCCGCCCATATCAGGCAAAGTAGCAGCTACAAGTTGCCGAATTCGGCCTGATGCCTTTTGCGAGGGTCCGGCCGCCTGCTTTCTCGCTTTTTTAGGAGAAAGACCGTGTCGAGCTCAACACTATACGCCGACCCTTTGACGCCTGTTCCCGACCCCATTGCAAATCTGATTTCGGAACTCGTCGCACAGACGGCGCGCGGCTATCCACCTTACGACATCACCCAGATTGCCGCCGACCGGCTGCGGATAACCCTGGCGGTGGCCGGTTTTAATATCGATGACCTGAGCGTATCCATCCTCGGGCGACGCGTAATGGTTCGCGGACGTCGTCCAGCTGCTGCGACCAGCGAGCATGCGATCCTTCTCCACCGGGGCATTGCGTTGCGCCAATTTCAGCGCAGCTTCGCAATTGCCGACGCCGTCGAGGTTTCGGGCGCCGCCCTGGACCGCGGCCTGCTGAGCATTGATCTGAAGGTGAAGGCGGCGCAGGCTCCAGTGCGTGTCACCGTCATGGAGCCTGAGGGGACGGAACTGGGTTGTGCGCACCAAGCCGCACGTCGGCTCGGAGCGACGCTGGAGGGAGAGTGACGATGAACAGCGACACCACGACTAGGACAGCCTGGAACAACGACCTTCGCGACATCGAGCCGGCGGCGTTCGCCGCGCTTGGCAACGACGTGATCGCGTACCTGAAGCCGGTTGTCGCCGACAACAAGCCGGGGCTTGAGGTTCACGCCGCCGACGGGCGTACGCTCGCACTCATCCACGATACACTTGATGTCGCCATGGCCATCATCCGTCAGAACGATCTGGAGCCGGTCAGCCTGCACTAGATCGACCTGCATTCGGATGGAGTCGTCCGAAAGCAGAAAGTCACCTGACGGAGTTCAGGCGGCCCAACTCGCCGCGGTATCGACGAGCAGCGCGTAAAGCGCTTCGGCGTCGTCGGTGCCCCTGAGCTTCTCGCACGTCGGTTTGTCGCGCAGCAGACGCGAAACCCTGGCGAGGGCCTTGAGGTGATCGGCGCCCGAGGCCTCCGGTGCGAGCAGAAGAAAAATCAGATCGACCGGTCGGTCATCGATGGCATCGAAATCGATCGGCTGGTCGAGCCGGGCGAAGAGCCCGTAGAGCTTGTCCAGCGTCGACAGTTTGCCGTGGGGGATGGCGATCCCGTTGCCGACTCCCGTTGTTCCCAGCCGCTCGCGCTTCATCAGCGTCGAGAACAGCGCCCGTTCGGGCTGACCGGTAATTTCCGAGGCGCGTTTGGCGAGATCCTGCAGCGCCTGCTTTTTGCTGGTGGCGCGCAGCCGCGCGATCACGTGCTCGGGTTTGATCAGGTCGGAGATGTCCATTTCGTACCCCTCACGCCTTGCGCGTATTTGCGGGGTCAATCCAGCCGATATTGCCGTCGGCGCGGCGGTAGATGACGTTGAGGCCGCCGGTCGAGCGGTTGTGGAAGATCATCGCCGGGCTGTCGGCCAGATCCATGCGCATAACTGCTTCGCCGACGCTCATGGTAGCTATCTCCGTCGCGATTTCTGCGATGATGGCAGGTTGACCATCGGCCGATAATTCCTCTTCGTCGTTTTCCGCGGCGATGACGTATTGCTGCGCCGGGGTGCTGTCCTCTTCCGCCCGGCGGCTGTGATGATGGTCGTTGAGCCGCCTCTTGTAGCGCCGCAGCTGCTTGGCGATGCGCTCAACGGCGGCATCGACCGCAGCATAGGCATCGTCGGTCGCGGCACGGCCCTGAACCAGGAAGCCTCGGGTCGGGTGCACCGTGACGTCGGCACGAAAGAGATGGGCCTCACGCGAGACCGTAACCACTGCGTCGTGCGCTTTCGGAAAATACTTGCCGACAACGGCGGCGAGGGCGTTGCCGATATGACTGTGCAACGCCTCGCCAATATCCAAACCTTTGCCGGTAATCGAGATGTCCATGGTTATGGGATCCTGAGGCCGGGTGATAGGCGCACCGTCACCGTTCTGGTGCCGAAAGCGTCCCAGACTTTCAGGCAGAGACCATAGAAAGCGCGCATGTTTGCGTCACGCTAGGGTCCGAGAAGGCCGGGACGATAGATGTCGCGACATACGGTGTCAAGCCATGCCCTTTCCGTCGTAGCGGCGCAGCGCGTCCTTCTCGCGCCGACGCTGCACCGAGGATGGGAAGCCCATCGCTTCGCGATACTTGGCCACAGTTCGCCGCGCGATGTCGATACCTTCCTTTTGAAGGAGGTCGGCAAGGCCGTCGTCGGAGAGAACCTCGCCGGCGCATTCGGCCTGGATCAACGCCTTGATGTGGTGACGCACGGACTCGGCGGAATGGATATCGCCTCCGCGCGATCCGCCGACCGCGTGGGTAAAGAAGTACTTCAGCTCGAAAATTCCGCGCGGCGTCGCCATGAACTTGTTCGACGTGACGCGGCTGACGGTGCTCTCGTGCATGCTGATGGCCTCGGCGATGTCGCGCAGGATCAGCGGTCGCAGGCCGTGGACGCCGTTGATGAAGAAGCCTTCCTGCTGGCGGACGATCTCCGCTGAAACCTTGAGAATTGTCGTCGCCCGCTGGTGCAGGGACTTCACCAGCCAGTTGGCCGTCTGCATGCATTCGGCGATGTACTGTTTGTCCTCACGCGAACGCGCGCTCCGGTTCAGCTTGACGTAGTACTGATTGTTGACCAGCACCCGCGGCAAGGTCTCGCTGTTCAACTCGACGACCCAGCCGCCGTTCGGCTGCGGCCGCATCATGACGTCGGGAACGACCGGCTGACTGACGACGTGATCGAAGGCCAGCGCCGGCTTCGGACTCAGCGTGCGGATCTCGGCGGCCATCTTCAGGATCTGATCGTGTCCCACCCGGCACACCCTGGCCAAGCCGGCCCAGTCGCGCCTGGCGAGGAGATCAAGATGGTCGAGCAGGGCCTGCATCGGTTCGTCCAGCCGGCCGCGATCCGCGAGCTGGAGGCCGAGACATTCGGCAAGGCTCCGAGCGAAGATTCCCGCGGGCTCGAACGTCTGCAGCTTGGCCAGCGTCGCCTCTACCTGAGCCAGCGAACAGCCGAGAGCCTCGGCCGCGACAGCAAGGTCGGTACTGAGGTAGCCCGTGTCGTCCAGAAGATCGATGAGGTGGTGCCCGATCAGGCGCTCCGCAGGATCGTCGATATCGACGGCAAGCTGGCCGTTCAGCACCTCGCGCAGCGAGGTTCCGCCTGCCAGCAGATCCTCGAAGTTGGTCTCGTGGTCGTCGAAGTTGCCGTTGCGACTCTGCCACGTCGCACCGCTCCCGGCATCGCCGCCGATGCTGCCGCCGCCGCTATCGTAGACGTTGTCATAGAAGTCGCTGTCGATGCCGGCACCCGCGTAGTCGGGTGAATCGTCGGCGAGCGCCCGATCAAGCGCGCGCGGGTCGCCCTCGTCGCCGCCCCCACCGGTGCCCCCGTCGGCGTCGCCCGCATCCGCCGCCCGCGCTTCGCCGGCTTCGGCCGCATCGGCGCCATCGCCCGCAGGCGCGGCTTCCCCGGCCTCGAGCAGCGGGTTCTGTTCCAGCTGCTGGTCGACATACGCCGAAAGCTCGAGGCTCGAAAACTGCAGTAGCTTGATGGCCTGCTGCAGCTGCGGCGTCATGACGAGCGCCTGAGTCTGCCTCAGGTCGAGACGAGGGCCGAGAGCCATCCCGGATCCGCTCAAAGACTGAACCGGTCGCCGAGATAGACACGGCGAACATCTTCGTTGCCGACGATATCCGCGGCCGTTCCTTCGGTCAGCACGAAGCCGTCGTGGATGATGTAGGCCCGGTCGATGACATCCAGCGTCTCGCGGACATTGTGGTCGGTGATCAGCACCCCAATGCCGCGATCCTTCAGGTGAACGACGAGATCGCGGATGTCGTTGAGCGCGATCGGGTCGATACCGGCAAACGGCTCGTCGAGGAAGATGAAATGCGGCCCCGAGGCGAGTGCCCGCGCGATTTCGACCCGGCGCCGCTCGCCGCCGGACAACGCCAGCGCCGGCGAACGGCGGACATGACCGATGGAGAACTCGGCGAGCAGGCCTTCGAGAATCGCCTCGCGCCGCTTTCGCTTGCGCTCGACCACCTCGAGGATGCAGCGGATGTTGTCCTCGACGCTGAGCCCGCGGAAGATGGAGGCTTCCTGCGGCAGATAACCGACGCCCAGCCGCGCGCGATGGTGCATCGGAAAGCTGGTCACGTCCTCGCCATCGATGGTGACGCTGCCCTCGTCCGGCGCCAGCAAGCCGGTGATGATGTAGAAGCAGGTCGTCTTGCCGGCTCCGTTCGGCCCAAGCAGGCCGACGATCTCGCCGCGCTGCAGCGACAGGCTGACGCCGCGCAACACCGTCCGCTGGCCGTAGCGCTTGCTGATGTTTACCGCAAAAAGGCCCCGGTCGCCGCTGACCAGCCGCGGCCGCCGCGTCGGCTGCGTCGGCTGATCGGGGGTTCGGGGGGAAAGGGTGCTTCTAAGGTCCATCTTCACGAATGCCGAGATCCGCTCGGTAAAGGTCAGCGGCCGCTGCCGCTGTTCATTTGAATCCGCCCGCGCACACGCCCCGCGCTGGGCTCGGGCCGCTCACAGGCAAAGAGCCTGCTCACGCCGGAGTTGAAATCCATCTGGCCCCGGCACCCGTCGAGCCGAGCGCTACCGCGAAAGATCTTAACGGATCCTTCGACGGTCGCGATACCGCTTTTGGCATCGTAATTGCCTTGGTCGCTGAAGATCGTCTCCTTTGGGGTCACAACCTTGACATTCCCGACCGCATCTGCGGTCGAAAGCTCGGACTGGCCGTTCGCGCCCTTGGCGAAATAAGCGGTGATGGTGTCGCCGTATATCTGCCGGTCCGGCTGCACGGCAACAGCATTGCCGGTGGCGACCAGCCGGTTGGCCTTGGGCCAGTATTCGAGGCTGCGATCGGCGGTGATCTCGTTGCGGTCGCTGATCAGCCTGACCCGGTCGCCGCCGGTGAGAAGCAGGCGGTCTTCGGCCACCTCATAAACGGCATGCGCGCCGAAGGCGGTCTGATTCGCCGTCGCCAGACGGACCGATCCATCGGCGATGACACGGAAGATTTCGCTCTTGCCGTCGGGACCGTCGCGATAGAGTGCGCGAAGCTCCCGCGCCTGAACCTGAAGATCGCCGCGGACAGCACGGGCGTTGCCCCGGGCGATGACGACCTGATCTCCGCGCTGCCACTCCAGGCCCTCGTCGGCGTCAATGCGCAACTCCGTGCCGGGCTGCGCGGTGGCGGCCTGGGTGGCGCCGGCGCCGGATCCTGTACCCGCCGCGAGCGCGAGCATCGACAGCAGAGCCAGCATGCCGCCGAAGCGCATCAGGCGCCGGCGGCGGCGCAACGAGGGGCGTCCTCGGCTCATGACGGCTTCTCCTGTGCGGTCCCGGCAACCGTGAGGGTTGAACGACCGTCGATGAAGATGGTCTGGCCGAAGCCGGTCGCGTGGAAGCCTTCGCCCGACACCGTCCCGAACGGCCCCTGGCCTTGCACCGGATCTGTCCCGGAAGCCGTTCCGGCAGCCAGGTCAAAATCGGCGGCCGGTGTTTCGTATCGCGACCCGTCCCCCGTCACCAGGACGACACCGCCGTCGAGGTTCAGCAGGCGGGCGTCCTGATGAAACCGACCGTCGGCCGCGGTGATGACCGTCTTCGTGCCGTCCTCCATCTCGATTTCGCCGCGCGGCCGCGTCAGGCCGAGGATGCCGGGTTCGCCCTCGACCTGTCGGACGAAATCGGCGGTGATGATATAAGGCTGTCCCTGGTCGTCGCTGCCGGTAAGCCGGGCTTTCACAAGTCCCTCGCCATCGGCGTCGAGTTTTTCCAGGGCCGCCATGCCGATCCGCAGCCGGTCCATCCGCGGCTGTATCTGCGGCCAGATGACGACGAACGCCACGGTCGTCACGGCGACGACGATGAGGACGATCCGCAACGTCCGGGCGATCGCGACATGGCGTCGGGTCCGCCGCGCCGCCGCGGCGCGCGCCGGCCCAAGACCCCCCCCGTCGCCCTCGCCATTGCGCGTCTCGCCCAGCGAATCGGGCGGCAACATCGACCCCGCCGCAGCGGGCGGACGAGACCGCTGGATCTCCTCCAACATCCTTCCCTTCAGGCGATGCCGGCCCGCAGGCAGTCGTGAATGTGGATGATCCCCACCGGACGCTCGTCCGCGACCACGAACAGGCTGGTGATGTTGCGACCGTTCATGAAGCCCAGCGCCTCGCTGGCGAGAGCGTCGGGGCGAATCGTTTTCGGGTGCGGGGTCATGACGTTCGCCGTCCGTCGCGACAGCAGATCGGGCGCCATGTGCCGGCGCAGGTCGCCGTCGGTGATGAGACCGCACAGCGCGCCCTCGGCGTCGACGACGCCGGCACAGCCGAAGCTCTTGACGCTCATGACGATCAACGCCTCCGACATCGGCTCGTCTTCGCGGACCAGCGGCAGGGCGTCGCCGGTGTGCATGATCGCCGCGACCTTGAGCAGCCTGCGACCGAGCTTGCCGCCGGGATGGAGGACGTGAAAGTCGTCGCCGGAGAAGCCCTTGCGTTCCAGCATGGCCACGGCGAGGGCGTCGCCGAGCGCCAGCATGACCGTGGTCGACGTGGTCGGCGCGAGGCCCATAGGACAGGCTTCCGGCGTGTCGGGCAGGACCAAGACAACGTCGGCGGCCTCGGCCAGGGTGCTTTTGCGCCGGCCGGTGATGGCAATCAGGCCGATGGTGAAGCGCTTGGCATAGGTCACGAGATCGGCGAGCTCGGTTGTCTCGCCCGAGTTGGACAACGCGATCACTGCGTCGGTCCCGGTGATCATCCCGAGGTCGCCATGGCTTGCCTCGGCCGGATGAACGAACGAGGCCGGCGTTCCGGTCGAAGCCAGCGTCGCCGCGATCTTGGTGGCGATGTGACCGCTCTTGCCCATGCCGCTGACGATCACTCGGCCGGTGACCCTACCGAGAAGGTCGACCGCGCCCGCGAACTCGTCGCCGAGGCTGCGGCTGAGCGCCTCGATGCCGGCCGCTTCGAGCCGGAGAACCCGCCTCGCCGAGTCGAGTCCGCCGTGGGTGTCGTTGCTGAGCGAACCGACCGCTGCGTCGTTCACGACTTCAATCCTCATCGGCTGACAATGCCACCGACGCAACCACCGCTGCGCGCCGGCGCGGCGATGCGCGTGCGTGCCGGTCATGGTCAGTATGGTAAGCCGGCGGACGCGGATCAACGCATGATCGCCAGCTGATCCCGGCCGGTGGCCAGGGAAGCCGATACGGCCGATGCGGCGCCGGCCCAGGGTGGGCACGATCGGCTCAGTAGGCGAAAATGTCCTCGTCGGGCCAGCCTTCCACGTCAAGCCGGGCGCGCGCCGGAACGAAGCGGAAGCAGTCTTCAGCCAGTTCGAGACGATTTTCCCGGGCGAGCATTTCATCGAGACGCTGGCGCAGTCGATGCAGGTAGAGCACGTCGCTGGCAGCATACATGAGCTGCTCGGGCGTCAGCTGGGCGCGACCCCAGTCGGAGCTCTGCTGCTCCTTGGACATCTCGACGCCGATCAGTTCGCGACACAGCTCCTTCAGGCTATGCCGATCGGTGTAGGTCCGAGCGAGTTTCGACGCGATCTTGGTACAATAAATCGGTGCGCAGACGACGCCGAGATAGCGGTACATGAGCCCGACGTCGAAGCGGGCAAAGTGAAACAGCTTGGTCACCCGCCCGTCGGCGAGCAGCGCCTTCAGATTAGGCGCGGCATAATCATCATCGGCGCCCTCGCCCCGGGGAAACTGGACGAGATGGCAGGCGCCGTCGCTGGCCGAAAGCTGGACGAGACAGAGCCGGTCCCGGTGGGCGCGCAGGCCCATCGCCTCAGTGTCGATGGCGACCACATCGCCAAGATCGAGGCCATCGGGCAGGTCGCCGCGGTGGAGCTCTATCGGGCCGCTGTCCAACTTGGCTCCGCCGGATTTGTCCTTCATCACAACGCTGCGTTTGGTGCCCAGGAGAAGACTCGAACTTCCACGGCCTTTCGGCCACAGGTACCTGAAACCTGCGCGTCTACCAATTCCGCCACCTGGGCAACCGGAGGGGAGGGCGATGCCGACGCACGCGCACCCGGGATGTTGCTACGACTCGGACCGTCTGCTGTCAACAGCGTTGCGCGCCGCATGCGGCGATGCCCGCTTCTCCAGACCGCGGCACATACGGCGGACATACGGCGGTTGGCGAGGTTGACGGCGCCCAGCAACTACGATAAGCGGCAGTGGCGAGTGGAAAAGAGCCGTCGATGGTGGCCGGCTCGGGCGCAGCGGAGGGCCGGAAAGTGTTGGATCGGCGCCTGATCACCGTGTTCGGCGGCGCGGGTTTTATCGGCCGCCATGTCATCTGGCGGCTTGCCCATGACGGCTGGATCATCCGAGTGGCCGGTCGCGATCCCGAACGCGCCATGTTTCTGAAGACCTACGGCGACCCCGGCCAGATCGTGCCGGTCGCGGCGGATGTCACGCGCGCGGCGAGCGTCCAGGCGGCGGTCGTCGACGCCGACGCTGTCGTCAATCTTGTCGGCATCCTCTCGCCAGGCGGCCGCAACAGCTTCGACGCCGTCCACGCCCAGGGCGCCGCCAACGTCGCCGCCGCGGCGCGCGATGCCGGCGCTGAACGCCTGATCCAGTTCTCGGCCATCGGCGCGAGTTCATCGTCCCCGTCCGTCTATGCCCGGACCAAGGCGGCCGGCGAGCAGGCGGCGAGATCGGCGTTCCCCGATGCCACCATCCTCAGGCCGAGCGTGGTCTTCGGGCCCGAGGACCGCTTCTTCAACCGCTTTGCCTCGATGGCGCGGATGCTACCGGTGCTACCGGCGTTCGAGAGCAGGGTACAGCCGGTCTACGTCGGCGACGTTGCCGACGCGGCGATGCGCGTGCTGGCCGATCCCTCGACCTGCGGCAAGATTTTCGAACTCGGCGGCCCGCGGGTCATGACCTACCGCGAAATCATGGAGATCGTGCTGACGGAGACCGGGCGCCGGCGCTGGCTGGTGCCTTTGCCGCTGTCGATCGCCGCGATCCAGGGCTGGTTTCTGGAAAAGCTGCCGTCGCCGATGCTTACGCGCGACCAGGTCAAGTTGCTCGGCATCGACAACGTCGTCGCCGCCGACGCGCTCGGCCTGAAGAACCTGAACATCGCTCCGACCGCCGTCGAAGCCATCGTTCCGACCTACCTCGCCTCCTACCAGCCGCCGGTCAAGCAGTCGCTGCGGGGGCTGTAGATCACCTCCTTTCGGATCGAATCGTCCGAAAGCAGAAAGTCGATCGATCACAAATAGATCGAGCATCTCATCGGAGCCCATCCGGGACAGGATGCTCTACGCCCTCGGGGCGGGTGAATTGTCCGCCGGGAGATCCCCTTCCGCCGGGACGGACGCGGCGAGGAAGCGCCACGCGCGCAGGTCATCCGGCCGGGGATGGTCGGCTAGTCCGGCCTTGCGCTTGAGCTGGATGAGAAATTCCCGAGGCTCGCGAAGCGTCTCCCACACCTGGGGCAGGAACAGCGCACGGCGACCATCGGCTTCAATGATCAGGCCGTCCCTGCCGGGACGCAGCCGGGAAAGCAGGTCGCGCTCGTCGGCGAAGGCCAAAGCCGCGGGTGGGCTCAGGATCGAGACGTTTACGGCAAGATCGTCATATTCGGCGCGATCGAGCGGCGGGAAACGGTGGTCGTCGAATCCCGCGGCGTACGCGTTTTCCGCGATATCCTCGGCCAGCGGCCGGAAAGCCTGCGCGGTGCCGATGCAGCCGCGCAGCCGGCCGGCGCGGCGAAGGGTGACGAACGAGGCGCCGACGCCGGCAAATGCGCCCGTGAACTCGGCAACGTCTACCCGAAGCGGCCGGCCATGGTCGAGGCCGTGGGCGATCGATGCTTTGGCCAAAGCCCGCATCGTTCCGCCGTGGCGGGCGATGATCGCCCGCAGAGCCTGTTCGTCGTCATCGGTCGCGGAATCGGCGGTCACGGGCTCAACGAACAGCCAGGCGCCGTAGCCGACCACCCGTCGCCGGTCTCCGGCCGTATCGCCGGAATTGCGAACGTCGAGCGTGGTCGCCGTCAGCTTGCGTCGGCGCGCGACCGCCAGCAGGCCTGCCACCGGGATCCGGCCGCAGGCCTGGTCGATGCCGATGTCATCCGGCGCCAGCGTCTCGATGGCCCGGGCGGTGGCGGCATCGATCGCCCGCGCGCTAGCATAGTCCAGGTAATGGCTGAGGTCGGAGCTCACGACGATCAGCGTCTCCGGGCCGCCCCACAGGCGTTCGAGGACCTCCGCCACCTCGGTCGCGCTCGCCTGACCGGCGACAAGGGGAACGATCGTGAACTCGCCAAGGATCTCCTGCAGGAAGGGCAAGTGAACTTCGAGGCTGTGCTCGTCGGCGTGCGTGGCCTCGAAAACGGAGACCTGCGGCAACGACAGGATCCGGGCGACGGCAGCTGTGTCCACCGGGACCGGCCCCAGCGGTGTCGCGAAGGCGGAGGCTGCGGTCGCGCCGATCCCGCGTAAGGGTACGCGATGGCACGGTCCGATGAGCACGACGCGGTGGATCTCGCCGGCATAGGGTCGCAGGCAGGCATAGGCGGATGCGGCGACCGGGCCGGAATAGATGTAGCCGGCGTGCGGCGCGATGATCGCCTTGGCTCGCCCGCCCGGGTGCGGTTCGGCATCGGCCTTCCGCAGCAGCGAGCGGACGCGGGCCTCGAGATCTCTTGCGTCACCGGGATAGAACATGCCGGCGACGGCGGCAGGACGGACGTAACTCACCACATGAACTCCGCTGTCCTATGCTATGATTCTAGCAATGCGGCGCGGCCAGCTCAACGGCCTCTGCCAACTGCCGGCCGCAGTGGGCTTGACGTGGCGCAGGGTACGCGACGGAGAGCGAAAAGGCCCGCGGGAGGACCGGCCATGAGCCGAGAGAAAACCACGGCTGATTTCGACGGCGCGGTCGCCGGCCGCTACTGGCACCGCCTCGACGACGGCCGGATCCAGTGCGACATCTGCCCGCGCCTGTGCCGGCTGCATGATGGCCAACGCGGCCTCTGCTTTG
>JBBSCD010000069.1:0-13297 GCA_038250645.1 Rhodospirillales bacterium | reverse complement strand
TCCGAAAAGCCGCCGCGCGATCCGTCGACGACCTCTGGGCCGTCATCGCCGACCTCCTCGACCAGTTCCCACCCCAAGAATGCCAAAACTTCTTCAGACACGCCGGCTACGGATGCCACCAATCCTGACGCGCTCTAGATGACCGCCTCGCCGTGGAGCCGGCTTACCGCGTCGCTGAGCGCCGCATCCTCCGTTTCGAACGCGCGCTCGGCATCCGTCAGAGGCGCGCCGGTCTCGTCGATCTGTCGCCAGACCCAGTACGCGCCGGTGTTGGCGATCTCGACGCGGGCATAGACCCGGCGGAAAAATCCTCTCCGGCAGGGATGCGGCTCCGTGATCATGATGTTGTGAATGCCCAAATGTCTGTCCACTGTCCTCCCCCTTTTCGGGACGATCCGGATGATCGCGCTGACGCAGCAACAACCGGGCCAGTTGCAGTACGCGACGCGCGGGTGGGGAAATGAGCGGTTTGACTACAATAGTGGATGGTTGGCGGGCGATAGGAGCCGATGTTCCCGATCCTCTTTGCATACCGGGCGAGCGTGTGCCGCCTCCTTGTGCAGGCTGATGTCCAACGGCGACGGAAGCGCTTCGGGTAGCGAGCAGGGGCGCGACGATGGAATGGACCGATGACGCCATCATCCTTTCGCTTCGGCGGCACGGGGAAAGCTCTGCCGTCGCCTCCCTGCTGACTCGTGATCACGGCCGCCAAGCCGGCCTTGTCCGCGGCGCCCGCGGCCGCGCGGCCCGCGGCTTTCTGCAGCCGGGCAGCCTGATCCGGGCGATCTGGCGGGCGCGGCTTGCCGAACACCTGGGGACGATTTCATGGGAACCCGGCGCCCGGGTCATGACCGACGTGCTCCAGAATCCTGGACGGCTCGCGGCGCTCGCCTCGGTTTGCGCCATTGCCGATGCGGCGCTGCCGGAGCGCGAACCCCAGGCGGCCGTATTCGGGGGCACACTGGCGTTGCTGGCAAGCTTTGCCGACGACGCGATCTGGCCGTCGGCGGCCGTCAAGTGGGAGCTCGGCCTGTTGCAGGCGCTGGGCTACGGCCTTGACCTGTCCGCCTGCGCCGCCACCGGCAGCCGCGATGACCTGATCTACGTCTCGCCCCGCAGCGGGCGCGCGGTCTCGCGGGCCGCCGGCGCGCCCTACCACGACCGCCTGCTTGCGCTACCGCCGTTTCTTCTCGTTCCCGGCGGAGCGGGCACGGCGGCGGAGGCGGTCGCCGGGTTGGAACTCACCGGATACTTCCTCGAACGCAACGTCTTCCGCGGGCGCGGTCGAGGCCTGCCGCCGGCACGTCTGCGCCTTCTCGATCTTCTCCGCCGCACGGCGTCAGGGAAGGGGGGCGCAACAGCCGCGGCATCCTGAGCGCGGGCGACGGGTTCGCCGGGGTCCTTCCCAGCGCTCGCGGCGACGAAGAGTGGTTTGAAACGGGCAACAAAGCCAATACGGTGCGGCCGACGCCGGAACAATGAGCCGCGCCAACGCAGTCGCAACACCGGAGCGGGAGCATTGCCCATGCGCGCGATCAAGCGGTTCGTCCTCGCCGTCGAAGGGCTCAACGAGGTCGCCGGTCGCATGGCCGCCTGGCTCACGCTGGCGATGGTCCTGATCACCTTCGCCGTCGTCGTCCTGCGCTACGTTTTCTCCATCGGCTTCGTCTGGCTGCAGGAGTCCTACGTCTGGATTCACGGCATCGTCTTCATGATCGCCGCCGGCTACACCCTCGCGCACGATGGGCATGTGCGTGTCGATATCTTCTACCGCGAGGCCCGGCCCCGAACGCAGGCGGCCGTCAATCTCGCCGGCGCGGTCCTGCTGCTCCTGCCGTTCGTGATCATGATCGGCTGGGTCGCGTGGCCCTATGTCTCCGTCTCATGGCTGCGTCTGGAGGGTTCGCGCGAGGCCGGGGGCCTGCCCGGCCTGTTTCTGCTGAAATCGGTGCTTGTCCTCTTCTGCGTCCTCCTCGGCCTGCAGGGTCTGGCGATGGCCGGCCGCGCTGTCCTCGCGTTGGCGGATCGCGATGCCTTCTCATGGTCCCGCGCCAGCGCGTCGGAACGCTGAACATGACCGCGGAAATCCTCAGCGTCTCGATGTTCGCCGTCGTCTGCGGCGTGCTCATGTTCGGCTTTCCGGTCGCCTTCAGCCTTGCCGGGACGGCGCTTGCCTTCGCGCTTGTCGGCGTCGGCCTCGACATCTTCGACCTGCGCCTGCTCGGCGGCCTGCCGTCGCGCTATCTCGGCATCATGGTCAACGAGGTGCTGGTCGCCGTGCCGCTCTTCGTCTTCATGGGCGTCACCCTGGAGCGCGCCAAGATCGCCGATCAGCTGCTCGAAACCATGGGCCTGCTCTTCGGCCGGATGCGCGGCGGTCTTGGGCTGAGCGTGGTCTTCGTCGGCATGTTGCTGGCGGCATCGACCGGCATCGTCGGAGCGACCGTGGTGACGATGGGCGTGCTCAGCCTGCCGACCATGCTCCGCGCCGGCTACGACCCGAAACTGGCGGCGGGAACGATCAGTGCGTCCGGAACCCTCGGGCAGATCATCCCGCCCTCCATCGTTCTCGTCCTTCTCGGCGACATTCTGCAAGGCGCCTACGCCGAGGCGCAGCGGGCCATCGGCAACTGGGCGCCCGAGCCGGTCTCGGTCATCGACCTCTTTGCCGGCTCCTTCATCCCCGGAATGATCCTGGTCGCCTGTTACATGGGCTGGATCGTCGTCCAGGCGATCGTCAATCCCGCGAGTTGCCCGGCGCTGCTCGAACACGGCCGGCGCGCGGCCGGCCTCGGCCGCCGGGTGGTGACGGTGCTCCTGCCGCCGGGCCTGCTGATCCTCGCGGTCCTCGGATCGATTCTCGCCGGTATCGCCACGCCGACGGAGGCGGCGGCGGTCGGCTGCGTCGGCGCCCTTCTCCTCGCCGCACGCGCGGCCCAGGGAGAAGCGGCCGGCGAGGCTGCCAGGGCGATGGCCGAGGCAAGCCGCGAGCGGCGCCTCGGCCTGATGCGCCGGATCGCCGGCCGGCCCATCGAGCTTGCCGGTCTGGCGCTGGCGGTGCAGGTCGCCCTGAGCGCGCTGTTCGATCTCCGCATTCAGCGCGAGGTCGTGCCTGCGGCCGACGCCGTCGCCTTCGCTGTTGCCGTCGCCGCCGGGCTGGTTCTGCTCTGGGGACTGGTCGGCGCCATTCGCATCCTGATCGGCAACGGCGTTCTCGGCGAGGTGATGCGCGCGACCGTGCGGATCAGCAGCATGGTCTTCGTCATCCTGCTCGGCGCATCGGTCTTCTCACTGGTCTTTCGCGGCTTCGGCGGCGACAGGCTCGTCGCCGACGTCCTGGGCAGCATGCCGGGTGGTTCGTTTGCGGCGATGGCCGCCGTCATGGCCGTGATGTTCGTGCTCGGCTTCTTCCTCGACTTCATCGAGATCATTTTCGTCGTCGTGCCGATCGTCGGACCCATCATCCTGCAGATGGATGTCAGCCCCGTCTGGTTCGGGGTCATGATCGCAATCAACCTGCAGACCAGTTTCCTGACGCCGCCCTTCGGTTTCGCCCTGTTCTACCTCCGCGGCGTCGCTCCGCCGGAGATCAGAACCCTCGACATCTATCGCGGGATCATCCCGTTCGTCGCCATCCAGCTCGCTGTTCTTGCGCTGGTCGCGGCCTTCCCCGCGCTGGCGACGTGGCTGCCGGCAACGCTGTTCCCGTGAGAGCCGACGCGGCCTAACCGGCCTTGGCTTCGGCGAAGGTATAGGGCAGGGCCCGCGCGGCGGTGAAGGCCTGCTCGGAAAGCCGGGTCCAGGCCATCGCGTCCTTGCGGAACGACAGCAGGCTGTCCATGACCTTGCGGCTCATCGGATCGACGGCGGCGAGACCGTCGAGAACCTGGCCGGACAGGCCGCCGAGACCTTCCAGGACGGGGTCGGGAAACGCCTTGAGCACGACGCCATGCTGCTGGACCAGCGTCTTCAGCGCCGAGTTGTTGCGGGCGACGAACTCGCTCAGCACGGTCTGGTTGACCGCTGCATTGGCGCTTTCGATCACGGCCTTGATGTCCGCTGGCAGTCCGTCCCAAGCGGCGAGGTTGATGAAGTTGTCGAGCGTCGAGCCCGGCTCGTGCCAGCCCGGATAGTAGTAGTACTTGGCGCTCTTGTAGAGGCCGAAGGCCAGATCGTTGTACGGGCCGACCCACTCGGCGGCATCGATCGCGCCGGACTGGAGGGCCGGCGGAATCTCCGCGCCGGGGAGGTTGACGACATTGCCGCCCGCGGCCTTGACGACCTCGCCGCCCAGCCCGGGAATGCGCATCTTCAGCCCCTTGTAGTCTTCGAGGCTGTTGATCTCCCGGTTGAACCAGCCGCCCATCTGGGCGCCGCTGTTGCCCGAGGGAAAGAACTTGCAGCCGAGCTGCCTGTACATCTCGTCGGCGATCTCCTGGCCGCCGCCGTATTGGAACCAGGCGTTCTGCTCCTGCGCGGTCAGGCCGAAGGGAAAGGTGGTCAGGAACTGCAATGCCGCGATCTTGCCCTTCCAGTAGTAGGATGCGCCGTGGCCCATCTCGACGGTGCCGCCGGAGACAGCGTCGAGCGCCTCGAAGGCCGGAACGATTTCGCCGGCGCCAAACACCTTGACGGTGAGCCGCCCGTCGGTGCCGCGCTCGATGAGCTGGGCGAGAAGTTCCGCGCCGGTGCCGAGGCCGGGGTAGTTTTTCGGCCACGTCGTCACCATCCGCCATTCCATCCGGCCTTTCGCGATTGCGGGCGCGGCGAGCTGGGATGCAGCGGTACCGGCAACGCCGGTGACGGCGGCGGCGCGGATGAAGCCTCGTCGATCCATGGACGGTCACTCCCCGTGAAGACGGATCGCGGTCCCTGCCCGTAATCGCGTCGTTTGATCTAGTCGGTTATCGTTGCGTCAGAAACCAGCGGCAGACGTGGAGCCGAGCCTAGATGAACCCGCCCGCGAATGGAACACGATGCTGGCGCAGAACGCACGGCGCTGTGGGAAAACGTCGGACGGGTGACGATGGATGGGGAAACGGCGTGAAGGATGTTAAACGCGATGCCGCGCGGATCGATCCAGGAGGACGCGCAGGACGCATCAGCCGGTGCTCGGATCCGGGTCTCAACTCTGCCCCTCTCGCTCGCTGTCCGCGCTCGCGAGGGGCTCCAGGCGCTTCCAGCCGTCGACCGTATACGCCTCCATCGGCCGGAAAGCCCTCTTGTAGTCCATCTTGCTGCAGTTGTGGACCCAGAAGCCGAGGTAGACATAGGGAAGGCCGAGAAGGCTCGTCCATTCCACCAGCCAGAGAATCATGTAGGTGCCGAGGCTGCGCCGCGAGAGGCTCGGTTCGAAGAAGCTGTAGACAGCGGAGAAGCCGTCGGCGAGGCGATCGGCGAGGCAGGCGGCGACGAGCGACCCATCGCGGTCGCGGAACTCCACGACGAGGGTGTCGACCGGCGTCTCCTCGATCAGCATCTGATAATCGGCGAAGTCCATGCGCGCCATCTCGCCGCTGCCGTGACGCGCCCGCTGATAGCGCCGGAACAGCCGGTACTGTTCATCCGTTGCCCGCGCCGGCCGCTCGATGGCGATGAGATCGTCATTCCGGGCCAGGGTCCGTCGCTGCCCGCGCGAGGGCTGAAACGCACCGGCGACGATGCGCACGGCCACACAGGCCTCGCAGTTCCGGCATACCGGAACGTAGGCAATGCCGTGGCTGCGCCGAAACCCGGCTCGCGACAGTGTGTCATGGACCGCGACAGCCTGCCGCCCACTCAACTCCGTCACCAGCCGGCGCTCGGTGCGCCCGGGGAGATAGGGGCATGGCAGGGGCGCGGTCGAGAAGAAGTACTGCGCCGTCAGACCTGCCAGATCGTGCTTCATCGCCTGCCCGGTAGACCAGCTGGACATCCGAGAACTATTATCATCCTTCAGAGACATTGAGAACAAGCCATCATCCGTTGAACAAACCGAAGTTGGCAGCTAGCGGGCTGCTTTCGATCCGCGCAGGAGAACCACCGTGATGCGTCGGTTGCCAGGCGCTTCCGGATCGTTGCGTATCAGCGGCTCGGTTGCGGCCTTGCCGACGACGCGGGCGATGCGGCCGGCGGGGACGCCGTCGTCAACCAGCGCCCGGCGCACGGCATTCGCCCGGTCGGCGGACAGTTCCCAGTTCGAGTAGTCGGCCGACGTGGCGAAGGCCTGCGCGTCGGTGTGGCCGCTGATGGCGACCGCCTGCGGCATTTCCAGAATGACCCCGGCGACCATCTTCAGCAGGGCATGGGTGTGGGTGTACATGCCGGCTTCGCCGCGGGGAAACATGGGAAGGCCCTCCTGATCGACGATCTGGATGCGCAGGCCCTCAGGGGTATTGTCGATAAGCAGGCTCTTCGCCAGTTTCGCGGCCTCGGGCAGACGAAGCATTGCGGCGCGCAGCGCGGTTTCGGCATCGGCCAACTGGCGCTGCTCGCGCTCCCTCTCGCCTCGCGGCGACGGCTCGGCGGCGGCGGGCGGCGGCGGCGGAAAGCCCGGCGTCTCCAGGGAAGGCTGCGGATCCATCGGCTTGGCCTGCTCGATGTCCAGCTCGAACGTTCCTGTCTCAGCAGCGAACCTGCCTGCAAGGAAGCCACTGCCGCCGCTCGTCGAGGGGCGGGTGGTGATCGGCGCGAAATAGTCGGAGATGCCTTCAAGCTGTTCGCGGGTCGCGGCGTTCTGCAGCCACAGCAGCAGAAAGAACGCCATCATCGCGGTGACGAAGTCGGCGTAGGCGACCTTCCAGGCGCCGCCGTGCTTCTTGTGCCCGCGCCCTCTGGCCTTCCTGACGATGATCGGCGTCTGGCTCATTCGCCGCGCTTCAGGCCGGAGCGGTCTGAGCCATGGCGTTCTGGGCGGCGGCGTTCTGGGCCGCAGCGTTCTGTATCGTCTCCTCGACTTCCATGAAGCTCGGGCGCAGGTGGCTGGGGATGGTCTTGCGGGCGAACTCGACTGCGATCTGCGGGGCGTAGCCCTGGATGTGGGCGATGACCCCGGCCTTGATGCATTCGAGGTACTTGCCCTCGGCGGCGAAGGTGGCCTCCAGCGAATGCGCCACGGGCGCGGCGACGCCGTAGGACGCGAGGACGCCGCTGAAGGTGCCGACGAGGGCGCCGCCGATGAGATGACCGAGGATCTCGGGCGGCTCGGTGATGGAGCCCATGGTGTGGATCACGCCGAGGACGGCGGCGACGATGCCGAGGGCCGGCAGGCCGTCGGCAATAGCGTTCACGGATCCGGCGATTGCTTCCTGTTCGGCGTGGTGACCCGCCAGTTCGCCGTCCATGATCGCCTCAATTTCATGTGGGCTGCCGCTGCCCATCGTCAGCAGGCGCAGGTAGTCGCAGAGGAACGAGACCGCGTGATGGTTGCCGGCGAGCGAGGGATAGGCCTGGAACAGGGGGCTCTCTTCCGGGCGCTCAACGTGGGCCTCCAGGGCCAGATCGCCTTTCGTCTTGGCCAGCCTGAACAGAGCGAACATGGCGGCAAGGAGATCGAGATAATTCGACTTGCTGCCTCTGGCGCCGGTCAGAAGCTTCTTCATTGCCTTGAGGGCACCGATCAGCACTGGCCTGGGGTTGGCGATAATGAAGGCGCCGATTGCCGCGCCGAAGATGATGACGAACTCCAGCGGTTGCCACAGGATCATGATGTGACCGCCGTTGCCCATGTAGCCGCCGACGACACTGGCGGCGACGACGATCAGACCGACGATAAACAGCATTCCATGCTCCCAAACCCTTGACTGTGCGATGGCTGGTCCCGTAGGTACCTGTCGGAACCCGTCTCCGCCACCGATCGGGGCGCGGCAGGGTACGCCGCAGGTTTACAGCCCTGACCGTTTAGAATCCGCTAATCGCGCCGGCGGTGCCGTCTCGCCGGGTCTTGCAGGAACCGTAGCCGTGGCCGTCAACGAGCTGTCGTTCAAGGATGCGCTCAGCCGGTTCGCCACCGGCGTTTGCGTGGTAACGACAGTGGGGGGAGACGGCGCGCCCGGCGGCATGACGATCAGTGCGTTCACCTCCGTCTCGCTCGACCCGCCGCTGGTGCTGTTCTGCCTCGGCTGCAAGAGCGACGCGCTCGTCCGCAGCGCGCGCGACGGCCGCTTCGCGATCAACATCCTTGCCGAGGATCAGGAGGAGGTTTCCGAGACCTTTGCCTCCCAGAAGGGCGACAAGTTCGCGGGCGTAACCCACACCGTGGGCGAGTCCGGCTGCCCGACAATCAACGGCTCGCTGGCTGTTCTCGAGTGCACCCTCGCTGCCGTGCATGATGGCGGCGACCATCTGATCGTCGTCGGCCGGGTGGAGCGACTGCGGGTCCTCGGCGGTAAGCCGCTGCTTCGCTATCGCGGCCGCTACCTGCGGATCACCTGAGCGCCCGTTCTTTTTCGGGCACCAGTGTCAGCCGGCCGGTGGCGGATGCTTCGAGCGTCTCGCGCGTCTGCCCGAGCGTGATGCCGTCGCCGGCGCGCCAGAGTTGGACCAAGTCGCGGTAATGGGCCGACAACGGGTTGCCCGACTGGCCGGGCGCGACGATGAAACGCGACTGCGCCAGATCGGCGAGATCGTAGACGGCTCGGTACCCGGCGCCGTGCACCGCGGCGAAGGGCTGCTCCGGGTTGGCGATGTCGGAGGCCGCGCGCATGACCGTGTCGTTGCCGCCGCCGGTCGGAGTGCGCACGTCGGCGAGACCGCCGACCAGCGGGATCCGGCCGAGCAAGAGGTTGTCGAACCGGGCCTCGTGCGCCGCAGCCCAGCGCCACTCCCGCCAGTCGCCGCCGTATCCGGCTTCCAGTTCGGCCATGGCGGATTTCAAGGACTGGCTGAGCCGCGCGCCGCAGTCTTCCACCTCGGGCGTGAGCGGGCGATCGCACCACACCGGCCGGTCGCGAAGGACTCGCTCGACGAAGAGCGGCCGGTAGCCCCAATAGGCCGTGAACAGGCCGCCCAGCCTGTCCTCGCCGATGTCCCTGGTAAACGCGCGCAGCCAGGCGGCGAAGATCAACGGTTCCGGACGATCGGCGGCCATTTCGGGGTCCTCCGACCACGCCCGAAGCCGCGCCAGCACCGCGCCATGGCCGGCGACGTCGTGCGCAGCCGCAAGCATCAGCGGCAGCAGGGCCTTCGCCATCAGCGAGGCGACATCGTTCTGGATGGCCGCCATCGTGGCGACCGTATGGTCTGGCCGGGCGATGAGCAGGTCGGCGATGCGCTGGGCCCGAAAGCCGGGATCCCAACCGGCGCCCAGATACCAGGGGTAGCTGTCGCCGACGACCCGGTTGTTGGCGTTGATGATCAGATCGACGGGCGGATTGAAGACCCGCGGCAGGGCGTCGAAGGGAACGAACCCGCGCCAGTCGGCCTCGCCGCTCTGTCCGGGCGCTGGAACCAGGCCCTGACCCGGCTCGCGGATCGGCACCCGCCCGGGGACAATGAAGCCGATGTTGCCGTCGACGTCGGCGTAGGCGAAGTTCTGCTGGACGATCTTCTGCTGCGACAGAGCGGCGACGAACTCCGGCCAGGAGCCGGCGGTATTGACCCCCAGCGCCGTTTCCGGCGTGGCGTCGTCGTTGGCGAGGTAGGTCGCCGCCAGCGCCAGGATGTCCTGGTCACCGCCGGGGTTTCCGCCGGGCTCGGCGGCCGACCGGACGTTTGGGGTCGCCTCGGGCGGCATGTCGCTGATGACCGGGCCGTGACGGGTCGAGCGGATCGCGACGATCACGTCGGCTTCACCCTTGACCCTGATCGCCTCGCTGCGCACGGCGAACGGTTCCGACCCGGACGGCGTCAGGTAGCGGCCGGGATCCTCCGGATCGGGACGCTCGACGAACAGGTCCTCGACATCGCTGCCGGTGCTGGTCAGGCCCCAGGCGATCCGGTCGTTGCGGCCGAAGATGAAGAAGGGAAAACCTGGAGCGGTCGCGCCGGCGAGCGTGCCGGCCGGCGTCTCCACCCGCGCCAGATACCAGGGGCCCGGCGCGCCGAGCCTCAGGTGCGGATCGTTGGCGAGCAGTGGCTTGCCGCTCTTCGTCCATGTTCCGCCGACCACCCAGATGTTTGATGCGCCGCCAAGCTCCGCACCGCCTCCGCCGGGATTCTGATCGGGCTTCGACGTGTGATCCGCCGTTGCTGCTCCGGGTACGGTCAGTGGATCGCCCGGCGGCGCCGGCGGCCACAGGTCCGCAAGCAGATCGGGCGGCAGGATTCGGCTCAGGCCTTCGCGCAGCAGCTCTTCGTTGCGGTTCTGGGCCAGGCGCAGGGCCATCGTCCGCAGCCACAGCAGGCTGTCGGCCGGTCGCCACGGCTCGGGCGAGAGGCCGGTTGCGAGAAACTCCGGCGGCAGCGCGCCGGCATGGGTGTCGCGCCAGCGGTTGACCCCGCGGGCGTAGGCGTCGAGCATCCCGCGTACCGACGCGGAGGACGCCTCGTACTGCGCTTCGGCGAGGCGGGCGAAGCCCAGCGTCCGCATGAAGCGATCGATCCCGACGGTTACGGGGCCAAGCACCTCGGAAAGGCGGCCGGCGCCGAGCCGGCGCATGCTCTCCATCTGCCACAGGCGGTCCTGGGCGTGGACGTAGCCCAAAGCGAAGGCGGCGTCGGTCGGCGTTTCGGCGAAGATGTGCGGAACGGCGTACTCGTCCCGGTAGACCGCGACCGGCGCACCGACCGCCGCGGTCACGTGCTCCTTGCGCGGCGGCAGGGACCAGCTCAGCCACAGCGCCGCGAGGCCGATGCCTATGGCGGCGGCGAGCGCCAGGACGGCAAAGCCGCGGGCAAGGAGGGAGCTGGACATCGCCCGGCATTCTTTCCGCGATCGGGTTCACCTGCAACCCGTCGCAAGCCCGCCTGCGCAGACGACCGGCGGGCGTCATGTGCCTGCTCCCGCTGATCGCGTCGCGCGAACATGCTACAAAGTTCGCCGCGGGCCGACCCGGAGGTACGACAGCGGAGGACAATCATGACGATGCGCGAATGCAGCTACCTGAGTCTCGGCGCGCACGGCTTTCACCGGGTGGCCTACACCGAGTGGGGCGGGCCGGACGAGGCGCGGGTGGCGATCTGCGTTCACGGCCTGACCCGAACTGGTCGCGACTTCGACTTCCTCGCCCAGGCCCTGGAGGACCGTTACCGAGTCGCCTGCCCCGACCTGCCCGGCCGCGGCAAGAGCCACTGGTTCGCGGTTCACGCCGACTACAGGCCGCCGGTCTATCTGAGCGACCTGGCCGCCCTGATCGCGCGGATGGACGTCCCCGAGATCGACTGGATCGGGACCTCGCTCGGCGGCATCCTCGGCATGACGCTGGCGGCGCAGCCGAACACGCCGATCCGCAAGCTGGTCGTCAACGATGTCGGCGCCTTCATCGACAAGGTCGCGTTGACCCGCATCTCCGGCTATGTCGGCCAGGATCCGACATTCCGCAGCCTCGAGGCGCTGGAGGCCTACCTGCGCGAGGTTCACGCCCCGTTCGGCGCGCTAACCGACGCCCAATGGCGGCATCTCGCTATCCACAGCGCAAGGCGCGACGAGGCTGCCGAAGTCTGGCGGCTGCACTACGATCCGGGCCTGGCGGCGCCATTCAAGGAGAGCTTCTCTGAGGACGTGGACCTCTGGCCCGTCTGGGAGGCGATCACCTGCCCGGTGCTGATCCTTCGCGGCGCCGAGTCCGATATCCTCCTGCACGAAACGGCCGAAGAGATGCTGACCCGCGGGCCCGAGGCCGAACTTATCGAGCTGCCCGGCATCGGTCACGCACCGATGCTGATGGACCCGGCCCAGATCGCCGTCGTCCGCGAATGGCTGCTGTCGTAAACGTCGCGGGTCAGTCTTCCTTCAGCAGACGGGCGGCATCGAGGGCGGCGTAGGTAAGGATCCCGTCGGCGCCGGCGCGCTTGAAGGCGAGCAGGTTCTCGATCAGCGCTCGCGGATAGTCGATCCAGCCGCGGTCGGCGGCGGCGCGAAGCATGGCGTACTCGCCGCTGACGTTGTAGGCGAAGGTCGGCACGCCGAACGACGCCTTGACCCGGTGGATGATGTCGAGGTAGGGCAGGCCCGGCTTGACGATTACCATGTCGGCGCCCTCCTCGATATCGAGGGCAACCTCGCGCAGGGCCTCCAGGGCATTGGCCGGGTCCATCTGGTAGGTCTTCTTGTCGCCGACCAGCGCCCCGGACGAGCCGATGGCGTCGCGAAACGGGCCGTAGAAGGCCGAGGCGAACTTGGCCGCGTAGGCCATGATCTGGGTGTCGGTGCACCCGACCCGGTCCAGCGCGTCGCGGATCGCGCCGACTCGGCCGTCCATCATGTCGGACGGCGCGACGATGTCGCAGCCGGCCTCGGCCTGGACCACGGCCTGACGGCAGAGGATGGCAACGGACTCGTCGTTCATGACCTTGCCGTCGCGGCAGACACCGTCGTGGCCGTGGCTGCTGAACGGATCGAGCGCCACATCGCAGATGACGCCGAGCCCCGGATGGGCGGCCTTGATCCGGCGGATGGTCCGGCAGACGAGGTTGTCGGCATTGACCGCTTCGTCGCCGTCCGGCGTTTTCAGCTCCGGCTCGACGTAGGGAAACAGCGCGATCGCCTGGATGCCGAGTCCGACGGCTTCGGCGACCGCCTCGGCGACCAGATCCGACGACAACCGGTCGACACCCGGCATCGACGGGACCGGCTCACGCCGGCATTCGCCTTCGATGACGAACACGGGCCAGATCAGGTCGAAGATGGACAGCCTCGTCTCGGATACGAGCGCGCGCGACCAAACCGCGCGGCGATTGCGCCGCATCCGCGTGCGGGGAAAACGGCCCCGCGCCGCCGGAACTTCAGGTATCGCCACGGGTCAGGCCGCCTCCAGGGCCTGCGCCAGGTCGGCAAGAATATCGTCAATGTGCTCTATGCCGACCGACAGCCGGACGTAGCCTTCGGAAACACCGGTCGACGTCCGGTCCTCCGGCGAGAGCTGCGAGTGGGTGGTCGAGGCCGGATGGATGGCCAGCGTGCGGGCGTCGCCGATGTTGGCGACGTGGTAGACGAGCTTGAGCGCATCGATGAAGCGGCGTCCGGCCTCGCGCCCGCCGGCGAGCTCGAAGCCGACCAGACCGCCGAAGCCGCCGGCGAGGTAGGTCTCGGCGCGTCGGCGCATCTCGCCGTCCTGCAGCCCCGGGAAGATCACCCGGGTCACCTTCGGGTTCTTCGCCAGGGCATCGGCAACGGCCTGGGCGTTGGCGCAATGGGCGCGCATGCGCAGCGGCAGCGTTT
>JBBSCD010000068.1:0-13314 GCA_038250645.1 Rhodospirillales bacterium | reverse complement strand
GCCGGTCTTGCCGCCGACGAGGTAGCCGGGAACGTCTCCCTTGGTCCCGGTGCCGCCGCGCACGACCTGGCGCATCATTGTCCGCATCAGTCGGGATGTCTGCGCCGAAAAGACGCGCTCCCCGGCCGGCGTCTCATCATGGGCGACCAGCGTGGGCGGCCGAAGGATACCCCCGTCGACCACCGCACCGGTCGCGGCGGCCAGCTGGATCGGGGTCACGGCAATGCCGTGGCCGAACGCCACCGTCATGGTGTTAATCTCGCGCCACGGGTTCGGGGTCAACGGCACGCCGAGTTCCGGAAGCTCGACCGACGCCGGCCGCAGGAGGCCGAGGCGGCTGAGGTACTGCCGCTGCAGCGGCGTGCCGATGTCGAGCGCCATCTGCGCCGCGCCGATGTTCGAGGAATGGACGAGAATTTCCGGCACCGAGAGCCAGCGTTTCTCCGGGTGGTAGTCGCTGATGGTGTAGCGCGCGACGCGCAGCGGCTTGGATGCGTCGTAGCCGCCGCGAATGGTCGTCACGCCCGTCTCCAGGGCTGTCGCGACGGTGAACAGCTTGAAGGTCGAGCCCATCTCGAAAACGCCCTTGGTGACGCGGTTGAAGCGGTTGTCCGCAGGCGTGGCGGTGGGCGCGTTGGGGTCGTAATCGGGCAGCGAGACCAGCGCGACGACCTCGCCGGTATCGGTATCGAGAACCAGAGCACCGGCGCCGAGCGCCCGGAATTCATCTTTCGCCGCCAGCAACTCTTCGGCGACGATGTGCTGCAGGCGGACATCGATCGAGAGCCGCAGCGGCTGGCCGTTCTTCAGCGACTCATCGAATTCCATTTCCGCCCCGGCGATGCCGTGGCCGTCGACGTCGGTCAGGCCGACGACGTGGGCGGCCATCTGGCCGTGCGGATAGATCCGGCGATATTCCTCCTTGAAGGCCAGCCCGGGCAGGCCGAGAGCGTTGACCGCCTGCTGCTCGGTCGGGGTCAGGTGGCGGCGGATCCACTCGAAACGGGTCGACGCCGCCAGCCGTTCGACCAGCGCGGCGCGATCCAGATCCGGGAAAATACGCGTCAGGGCCGCCGCGGCCTTGACCGGGTCCATGATCAGCTTCGGGTCGGCGTAGAGCGAGGCGATCGGCAGACTGGTCGCGAGAATGACCCCGTTGCGGTCGGTGATATCGGCCCGACCCGCCGTCTGCGCGGTTGCATGCCGGCTCACCCTCGGGCCCGCTTCCGCGCCCATGACGCTCAATTCGACAAGACGCCCGACGGTCACGGCAAACATCAGGATAAAGAAAATGGCGGTGACAGCGAGGCGGGAGCGGGCCGTCTCGAGAACCCGCTTGCGCACACCTTCCAGGCAAATCGGCGCGCCGGTGTCCGACAATAGGATCGGATCGGAGTCGGACCGGGGCCTGCCCCCTACTTCCTCTCGCGCGTTCTTTGGCGTGCTCATCGGCCGCCGCCATCGATGCGGACCGGACTGCGCACCGGACTGACCGCGGCGGCAAACGGAACGTCGCTGGCAACGCCGTCATGCTGTTCGAGGAGCTGGCGCAGCCGGGCGAAGCTTGCGAGCTGCTCGGGCTCGATCGGCGCGAGATTCAGGTGACGGGCCGACAGCCGCTTCAGCCGCTCGGCATCGGTAAGGACGTTGAACTCGGCGTGCAGCACCCGGACCGCCCTTTCCTCCCTGCCGATGTCTCCGTTCAAGCTGCCCAGTTCTCTTTCGAGCGCCTGAACCTGGTGCTTGACCGTAAACAGCACCACGGCCAGCCCGACACCGAGAAGGAGGAACAGGACGGCGGTCTGACGGAAGACGGTCGACCAGGGACTCATGCGGCTCTCCTGTCTGCTTCGGAATTCGGCCACGGCGGCGCGGCGGTGCGCTCGGCAACGCGGAGGCGGGCGGAACGGGCCCGCGGATTGGCTGCGATCTCATCGCCGCTGGGGCGGAGGGCGCCATTGTGGACCAGCCGGAAGCTCGGCGACGGTCGACCCGCCGGGATCTCGGGCCGATGGCGCGACGGCGCCGCCTGCCGCCCCGAGCGCGCCGTCAGAAACGTCTTGACCCGGCGATCCTCCAGCGAATGGAAGGCGACGACGCAGAGCCGGCCGCCCGGACCGAGCAGCATCTCAGCGGCGGCAAGTCCCCGGTCGAGCTCGTCGAGCTCGTCGTTGACGTGAATCCTGAGCGCCTGAAAGGTGCGGGTTGCCGGATCGATGCGCGAACGCCCAGCGGGGAGGATATCGCGGACGATGCCGGCGAGCCGCCCGGTGGTCGCGATGGGCGCCTTGGCCCGGGCGCGGACGACAGCCCGGGCGATGCGCCGGGCGGCCCGTTCCTCGCCATACGTGAGGAGAATCCGGGCGAGTTCCTCCTCGGGCAGGAAATTGACCGCATCGGCCGCGGTCAATCCCTCATCCGGATCCATGCGCATGTCGAGCGGGCCGTCGAGCCGGAAGGAGAAGCCGCGGGCGGCAACGTCGAGCTGCGGTGAAGATACGCCCAGATCGAAGGCGACACCGTCGACACGGCCGAGCGAGAGGGCGTCAAGGAGCGGCACCATCGCCGCAAACCGGCCGCGGATGACGCGAAGCCGCCCGGCGTACTGGGCGCACAGGGTCTCCGCGCGGCGACAGGCCTCGGGATCGCGGTCGATGCCGACAACGGTGCAAGCTGCCGCTTCAAGAATCGCCTGGGCGTAACCGCCGGCGCCGAAGGTTGCATCGACATAGGCGCCGCCGGCGCGCGGGGCGAGCCCGTCAACGACCTCGGCCACCATGACCGGGCTGTGGTCCGCGCTACGCAGGGGGAGGCTCAAGGCGCTCCCTCCTGCGCACGCCGCAGCGGCAGGGTCGCGCCGCGATTGCGGGCGCGGGCAAAGGCCTGGCCCTGGTGTTCGGCGAAGGTCGCGGGATTCCAGATGGTGAAGCGGGCGCCACGGCCGACGAACATGGCTTCGCCGGACAGCGCCCCATGATCGAGCAGATCGGCGGGAATGACGACGCGTCCTTCCGGGTCGAACGGAAGCTGATGGGCGCTTTCCAGCACGATCGAGGCGAGGTCGTCCTGGTCGTCGGAGAACATGTCGAGATCGTCGATGCTGTCAGCCAGCTGTTTCATGAAGGTCTCGCCACAGGCTTCGACGGCGGCTGCCTTGAACAAGGGATAGGCGTAGATGCCGACGAACCCGGACGACTGTTCGCTCAGGGCGTCGCGGAAGGACTTCGGTACGGACACCCTGCCCTTGCGGTCAATCTTGTTGACGTAACGGCCGACCAGCAACGGCATGACCGCTCCTCGTCTCAGGCGCGCCACCGTGGCGCGTCGCGCGTTCCTTGAGGCGCCGTCGGCGCCGGTCACTCCCAGACAACCCACGCAACGGTAGAACATGGGATACCATGGGCAGCGATGGGCGTCAATGGGAAAGCATGGAACTATTTGAATTAACAATGTCTTGCGCGGGCGGCGAAAAGTTTTCCCGTCGCCTCGTGACAGAGAATGCGCATTCAATGGAACTGCGGTGCAAATGCTCGCGAGGCGAAGAGCCTACCTATGCGCGTCGACCATTATCGCCGCCGTGCGCGTTCGCGTGTTCTTCTTATGTTCTGATCTTCAGAGGCGGGCAAAACAGGAACCCGCGGGTTCCTGATGCGGCGCAAGGCGCCTTGGCCGCTCTTGAACGGACGCGCCGTAATGGCCACAGCTACATGAAGGACATTCCCGCCAGAGACGCCAAGAATCGCTTCGGCCAGTTGCTCGACGCTGCGCAAAGCGCCCCTGTGCGCGTAACGAAGAAGGGCAGAGCGGTCGGCGTGATGATGTCCATGCAGCAGTACGAAGGCTTGCGGGGCGCCGCATGGGAACGCCTCAGCGCGACCATGGATGCTCTCGGCGCGGAAGCGGCTGAAAGGGGTCTAACGGACGCGGACCTGGACACGCTCCTGACCGATGAAAGCTGAGCGCGTCGTTCTCGACACCAATGTTCTGATCAGCGCCGTTCTTCAACCGAAGGGACCGCCGCGTGCGGCTATCGATGCCGTTCGCAACGCTGCCGCGGTGCTCCTCTTTTCGGACCAGACGTTCGACGAGCTGCGAACACGCCTCGAGAGCCCAAAGTCCGCCAAGTATGTCAGCACGGAGGGCAGGACGCTCTTCCTGGTGCAGATCATTGCCGTATCCGAATGGATTGCAATCGCTGGCGCGACAATGGGATGCCGGGATCCCGGCGACGACAAGTTACTGGAGACGGCAATGTTGGGCGAGGCGGATTGCCTGGTCACCGGCGATCGGGATTTGCTCGTCATGTCGCCCTTTCACGACATGTTGATCGTGACGCCTGCGGACCTTCCGCGGAATTACGCCGGCAACTGACGCAACGTCAAGGCGCCAGACGGCCTGTAAGCCGGGTTCTGTACCCGCTGGTTGCGGGCGATGGCCATTCATCTGGGACGCCCGTTACCGAACGCCTCGTGCGACCGACCCGGGCGACGGCGCGGGAACGCGCTTCGCCGGCAGCGAGCCGGCATGCCGCCCCTACTTGGTCTTGCTCCCGGTGGGGTTTACCGTGCCGCCGCCGTTACCGGCGACGCGGTGCGCTCTTACCGCACCCTTTCACCCTTACCGGCGGGCGAGCAGGCGAACCTGCGAGCCCCGGCCGGCGGTTTGCTTTCTGTGGCACTTTCCCTGGGGTTGCCCCCGCCGGGCGTTACCCGGCACCGTGTTCCCGTGGAGCCCGGACTTTCCTCCCCCGTCCGGCGCGAATGCCGCCCGGGAGCGGCCATCCGGCCGTCTGGCGCCTGCAAGACTAGACCTCCGCGGCGCGGTTTCAACCACTCGTTTCAAGCCGCGACCGACCGCGTATGGCAATCGCGGGATCAGACGAGGGCGAGCAGTCCGGACAGGCGGCGGAGGGTTTCCCGATCGGCGCGGCCGTGCACCTGCTGGGGGCAGAAATGACGCTGAAACGCCGTAAGCGCGGCGATGGGGTTGTCGATGGCGTAACCGAATTCAGCCAACATGGCGTACACGGCATCGTCGTCGCCGGCTGTCGCCTCGCCCTCGTCCGGCCAGAGGCCGATACCGTCGGCGGCAAGCCCGGGCCAGTCGAACAGCTCGCCGGGGTCCATCTTCCGCTCCGGCGCCACGTCGGAATGGCCGACCACGTTGCGCGGCGGGATGGGGTGGCGGGCGAGAATGTCGCCGGCGAGCTCGGTCAGCGCCGCCATCTGCGCCGGGGCGAACGGGCGGTAGCCGAAGTCATGGCCGGGATTGACCACCTCGATCCCGATGGAGCGGGCGTTGATGTCGCGTGAGCCGCGCCAGAAGGCGACGCCGGCGTGCCAGGCGCGATGGCGCTCGTCAACCAGGCTCAGGATCCGGCCGTCCTCGTCGATGAGGTAATGGGCGCTGACGTCGATGCATGGATCGCGCAGCCTTTCCAGCGCGGCGGCGGCGCTTTCCATGCCGGTGTAGTGGAGCACCAGAATGTCGACGACGACGCCGTCGGGACGTGCGTCGTAGCATTTCGGAGAATGTTCGGCGATCAAACAAGTCTCATAGCGACGCCGGCGGCGCGGGTTTCAGGAACTGGATCATGGCGACGCCGAAGATCGTGATCGCCCCGCCGGCAAGGATCCGCACCGTCGCCGGTTCGTCGAGAATAACCATGGCAAGCGCGACCGCGAGAACCGGCGACAGAAGCGTGAGGGGGACGATGCGGTTCAATGGATACTTGCCGACGAGATGATACCACAGGCCGTAGGCCGTGATCGAGGCGCCGACGGCCATGTAGAAGACCGCGCCCCAGCCCTGCCAGCCGGCGCCGGTCAGCGCCCGGATCTGCCCGCTTTCCAGCACCGCGCTGGCGCTGAAGAGCAGCGGCGCGGCAATGAGCGCGATCCAGGCATTCAGGACGAACGGATTGATCCGGCCCAGGCGCTTGATCAGGATATTGGCCACCGCCCAGGCGAAGGCGCCGACGACAATGATCAGGAAGGAAGCCAGGTCGGGCCGCTGAGTCGCGTCGCCGGCGAGGATGTAGATGCCCGCGAACGCAACAGCCATTCCGGCGAGCTGCCACCGGCCCATCCGCTCGGCGTAGACAAGCCAGGCGAGCAGCGCGCTGAACGGCACCGTGAGCTGGATGGCGATGGCCGCCGGCCCGGCGTTGACGCCCTTCAGCCCGGTGAACAGCAGGCCGAAGTGCAGGCCGCCGAGAACCACGGCGATCACTGCGACCAGCGTCCATCGCCGCCGCAGCAGCCTGAGACAAGGGGCGAGCAGGACGGCGACGACGGCGAAGCGCAGGCCCAGCATCAAGAGCGGCGGCAGCTCGCCCAGACCGATCTTGGCGGCGATGAAGTTGAAGGCCCAGATCACCACCACCAGCATCGCCGCGCCGAAGTCCGCGAGGCTCATCGCCGGCGGGGCCACGGCGACGGGCAGAGGCGGCCATGGGCGATGATCATCGCAGCCCGCGGCGTTTTCCGATCTCGTCGTAGGCCGCGTTGATCGCCGCCATACGCTCGTTGGCGACCTGGACGAACTCGGGCGGCATCCCCTTGGCCATCAACGTGTCGGGATGGTTCTCCCGGATCAGCCGGCGATACGCCGCCTTGATCTCGTCATCGCCGGCGGAAGGGGCGACTCCGAGAACGGCATAGGGATCGCCGCCGGTCTGCGGCGCGTATCCGGCCTCGACGCGCTCGAACGCCGGCTCGCGGATGGCGAAGATGTTGGCGACTTGGCGCAGGAACTCGCGCTGCGCCGGCCGGAGCGGGCCGTCGGCGCGGGCGACATGGAACAGCCCGGCGAGAAGCTCCTCGAGTACCGCCGGCTCGTCGCGGAAGAGCGACGCGACCTGGCGGGCGTAGGGCTCGAAACCGCGGGCGTTTCGCTTGGCCATGTTGAAGATCCGCCCGACGTTCGTCTTTTCCGCGGGGGGGATGCGAAAGACCTGCTTGAAAGCCACCACCTCGGCACGGCTGACATGACCGTCGGCTTTGGCCGTTTTCGCGCCAAGGACGATCGCGGCGACGGCAAAGGTGGTCTGCCGCGCCGCCTGGCTGCTGCTCAGCCCGAGCGCCTCACCCTGCTCGCGCAGTCGGTCCATGGCGTGGCCGGCGAAGGCACCGACCAGCGCGCCCAGCGGACCGCCGAAGGCGAAGCCCGCCATGCTCCCGAAGACCTTGCCCCAGAACGTCAAACCGTCGGACTCCGTGATGAGCGCTGAAATGGCCGCGCCGGGCCGCACCATTGACCGGAACGGGCGGGACTGGCAAGCGCGGCGAGGCCGTGCGACGCCGCTGGCATGCCCGCACCGGCCCCGGCTGACAGGCCGGTGGACCAATGGTCAGGCCGCCTTCAGCACCCGGCGGTAAAGCGGCGACAGGCCGGCGGGGAGGATGTAGATCGGGAGCTGAGCCAGGGCAAAGTACAAGAGCACGCCGGGCTCGGTTGTCGCCGGAAGGACCGCGAGCAGGAGCGCCATGTTGCGGTTGCCGGCGGAGAAGCCGACGGTCAGGGCCCGGCGGCTGCCAAGTCCCGCGCAGGCGGCAGCACCGCCGGCCTGCAGGGCGAGGTTGGCCGCGAACGCGGCCGCGACATAGCGCAGAACGTGGCCGGGACCCGAGAGCGCCGTCGCGCTGACTCCATCCATGATCGCGATGGAGAAGACGACAAGGAGCAGGACCGCGGCACCGTCGATAGACGCCGCACCCGCTTTGAGGCGAGCCGGACCGGCGGCGGCGCGCAGGGCAAGGCCGCAGGCCAGAGCAGTGGCGACGAACAGACCCAGGCGCAGCACGAACGCACCTGGGTCGATTTCGAGGTCCAGGCCGAGCAGGCCAAGGACGACCGCCGGCAGTACCACCGGCGCCGCCAGCGTCGCCGCAACCATCACCACCAGGCTGAGCGCGGCATCGAGACCAAGAAGCAGGGCCAGCGCCGGCGAAGAGATGATCGGCGGTGCCGCGGCCATCATCACGAGCGCCGTGGCGAGTTCGTCGTCGAGGTCCAGCGCGCGAACGGCGGCAACCATGAGCGTTGGCGCGGCGATCAGCAGCAGCACGACCAGTGCGACGACGCGCAGTGGCCGACGAACCTCGCGCACCGCGCCCGGCCAGTCGATGCGCAGCGCGCTGAGCGCGAACAGAAGCCAGACGACGGCGGTAAGCCCCGGGCGAAGCGTCGCGGCCACAGACGGCGCGGCAAGACCGGCAAACACACCGGCCGCCAGGACCGGCCCGGCGCGGCCGGCGATCCAGGCAAGTGCCGCCGCCAGCGATGCGATCAGAGAAGCGGCGGACGAGCGATAGGCCATGCCCCCTCTGCGCCGGCGCGACGTGCACACGGCCCTTGAGAGCATCCTGCGCTCGGACGGGCGCAGATGAGATGCTCGATCTTCTTATAACCGGTCAACTTGCTGCTTTCGGATAAATCCATCCGAAAGCAGGAAGTTGATCCAGGAAGACCGCTCCCTGGCGGAACGAGCGCTCGCCAGCGTAGAACTCGCGCGCGTCCGACTGGTCTGCGACGTCCTTCCCTGCGATCGGCCCTGCCGGTCTCAGGCGGACGGACCTGAGACGGCGGCCGGGCCACCGACCAGCATCCGGACCAGCTCCGCCTGGCGGTCGGTTCCTGTTTTGCTGAAAATCTGCTTGAGGTGCTTACGCACCGTCTCGTAAGCTACGCCCAGGATCTGCGCGGTCTCGTCAAGCCGATGTCCCTGGGCAAGGAGGGCGGCGACGCGCGCTTCCGCCCGGCTCAGGCCGTACAGGTCGCAGAGCCGGCCGGCGTCAATTGCACCGGGATGTTCCGGATCGCCTATAAAGACAACGGCGACGGGCTCGTCGGGACCGGCTTCGGCGGCATGGGGCAGCGACCAGACGAGCAGGCTGACCGGCCGTTGTCGCGACGGCCGCGGCACGGAAATAGCCTGGGCCGCAGACTGCTCGCCGTCGCGCACCATTGCCGCCAGTCGCGTCAGGAGTTCGCGGAACCGCCCGCGCCGACCGGGCTGACCGAGCGCCAGAGCGCCGTTGCTGAGTGACAGAATGTCGCCGTTGTTGATTACTGCATTGGCAGCGGCGTTGGCGAACAGAACGCCGCCGTCGCCGCGGATCAGGGCCACGCCGAGCGCGATGCCCTCCAGCGCGATCAGGGCAGCACTTTGTACGCCCATCACCGCGCGCTTCGAGTCGCCGGCCGCCAGACGATGCTGAAGGTGTGGCAGCAGCGCCGCAAAACGCGATTTGGCATCGCCGCGAAAGCGGCCGCGGCGACGGCTGCGGGCAACGACAATCAATTCGACCGAACCGCCCGGCGACAACGACACGCCGAGAAGCACATGATGGAGACCCTGCGCCTGCAGCCAGTCGAGGGTGAACGCGCTACGGGAGAGCGGCGCGCCATCGACCTCGATTTCCTCTCCCTCCCATAATGCCTGCTTCGCAGCCGCAACGTCGTCTCCCTGCAGCCAGTCCGCGAGTGGTTGCGCCAGCGCCGAATATTTCAGGTGCTGTTTCTCGTCGATCCCCGAAGCGTGGGCGATACGGCCGGGCTCGCCTCCCGAATCATGCTCGGCAATGAAGGCGGCATCCGCATCCGTCGCCTCCGCCAGTTGCGCCAGTGCGTCGGGCCACAGCGCCGGATCAGCGCCTGCGTCACAGAAGGCGGAGATGGTTCGCAGGAGGGTGTCAGTCATATCTGTCGCCGAAAAAAATGTTTGCATTCCGAAGGCAACCTTACCCAAACGACACCGCTCATGCTGTGACGCCCGTCACTGCTCTGCTCCTTTTGCGGGAGTGACCAATGGTATACCAGCACCGGTTGCGGCGCGCGCATCCTCCTTGCGCGTCCCTGTTTCGTCGCCCGGTGCCTAAGCCACGTCCCTGAAAAGCACGATCACAGCCGACGGCGCTGCTGTAAAGAACCGATTAACCCTGGGAAAAACGGCCGATTGATGACTCTTGCGGCTAACTGCATTAGCAGCGTTATCCTTATCTTGCGTTTCTAATCGCCTCCTTGCGCAAAGCCCGCAGAACCGGCGCGCGCGCGCATTGGATTTTTACGTAGCCGCGTCCGGTTTGTGTGTCTCTAAACTGCGCTGTACGACTTCCTCATCACAAAGACTTATGTGGCGCCAGCTCCGCCGCTCAGCCGGCCACCGCCCGCTCGCGGGCGATATCGAGCATGCGGCTGAAAACCTGCGGCTCCTGCGCGCCTGAAATCACGTAAGAACGTGCGAACACAAAAGTCGGAACGCCGTTGATGCCGAGGCGATGGGCTCGGGCATTCGCGGCATAGACATCCGTCACGTCGCGCTCGCTGGCCAGATAAAGGCGAAGTGCCGAGGCGTCCAAACCGAGCCGAGAGCCGATGCGGACCAATTCCCCGATCTCGCCGATGTCGCGGCCGGAGACAAAATGGCTGCTGAACAGCGCTTCGACCGCCGCGGCGGCAAGGCCATGGACCTCGGCGTAACGAACCAGCCGGTGCGCGTGGAGGGTACTGGGCGTGCGCTGGATCTGATCGAAGGAGAACGCTATGCCGACGGACTCGGCGAAATCCGCAATCGCGCCGAAGACGCGGCTGATCCGCGCCTGGCTGCCGAACTTGCGCATGAGGTATGTTCCGCGCTCGATCCCCTCGGCGGGCATATCCGGATTGAGCAGAAACGGCCACCAGCGAACGGTCGCGTCCAGACCCGGACGAAGGTCAAGCGCCTGCTCCAGTTGCCGCTTGCCGATGAAGCACCACGGACAACCCGGATCGAAGATCACCTCGATTAACATTCGTCGTACGCCACTCCGGACCGCCTGCCGCCCCGATGGTGCGCCCCGTTCGGCGCCGTTCTCGCCGCCTTATTCGTCCTTCACCGGCGCGGCGAACTCGTTCGGCACTGGCAGGGACTTGAAATCGCGACCTTCCCCTCGCTAACTGACATAGTTCAAGCGAGGATGAGATATGGAGATCAAGAAGGCGAAGTTCCAGATCGGCGATGTTGTCCGTCACCGACACTACCCGTTTCGCGGCGTTATTTTCGACGTAGACCCGAGTTTCGCCAATACGGAGGAATGGTGGCTATCGATCCCGGAGCATGTTCGACCGCGCAAGGACCAGCCGTTCTACCATCTTCTTGCCGAGAACGCGGAGGCGAGTTACATCGCCTATGTTTCGGAACAGAATCTGCTTCCTGACAACACGCTCCGGTTACCCACCCTCAAGTTCAGGAGATGTTTTCCGGCCTGGAGATGGGTCGCTACGTGATCCGGCGTGAGACACACAACTAGATCGACCTGTCTTCGAATAATGTGAGCAATTGTGGGAGCTATCGATCCGTACGTGTCGAGCAATGCGCCCGGAAGGGCTTAGAGCAGAAGGCTGCCTTCGCCCTGTCGGTCGGCGCTGTGCTTCCGACCGACCGGTATTCCCCCTTTAGCGCGACTGGTAGAAGATATTGATGAAGCGCGGCGACGCGCCGAGCCTGTAAAGGCCGAGGCAGATCAGGTTGCGGAGCGGCCGCATCAGGTAGCCGTCGCGGCGGTAGCGAGCGGCCGACGTCAGGGCGCAGGCGTCGAGAATGTGCAGTCGCCGCCGGCCGATGCGACGGACGATATCGACGTCCTCCATGAGCGGAATGCGCTTGTAGCCGCCGATCTCTTCATAGAACGAGCGACTGATCAGCAGGCCCTGGTCGCCATAGGGAAGGCCGAAGAGGCTGCTGCGGACCGCCACCGCCCGTTCGACGAGGCGTGCGGCAAAAGCCGCGTCGTCGAGGCGAAAACGGAGGGCGGCGGCCTGCCTGCCGTTGACGCCGGTGTTGATGAATCTCCGGAATGCCTCGATCCAGTTGGCCTGCGGTCGGGTGTCGGCATGGAGAAAGAAGAACCAGTCGCCGGCCGCGGCGGCGGCGCCGGCGGCGAGCTGAACGCCGCGACCGCGGACGCTGTCGATGACAATGGCCCCATGGCGGGCGGCAATGTCAACGGTCTCGTCGGTCGAGCCGCCGTCGACGACGATGGTCTCGCACGGCAGGAGCCTGCTTGCCGCCGCCACGGTCTCAAGGGTTCCGGCAAGAACATGACCCGCGTTCAGCACCGGTATGATGATGCTCAGCATGACGATGGATCCGCCTTCGCGCGCCTTGCATGCAGATTATCGGGCAAACCCGATCCACGGAAAGTCTCCTGGCACAGCCGCGGCCGGCGCTGTGTTGCAGGAGCCACACCTTCGCCTCTGCCGCGCATCAGCCCTGCCGCTGGTTGCTCCCTTGCGCACGGGGACGAATCCGACTAGCCAGAGACCGGCAATCGACCATAGAGGACATCGTCTTGCGGGCAACCGAGAAGCTTATTTTGGCCGTTCCCAAAGGCCGAATCCTGAGGGAAGCGATACCGGTGATCCGCGGTGCCGGAATCGAGCCGGAGCCGGCGTTCGAGGACGATGACAGCCGGCTTCTCCGCTTCGCCACCAACATCGACACGATCGACCTGATCCGGGTGCGCAGCTTCGATGTCGCGACCTTCGTCGCCTACGGCGCCGCGCATTTCGGGATCTGCGGCAACGACGTGCTCTCGGAGTTCGACTACTCGGAGATCTATGCGCCGCTGGACCTCGGGGTCGGCCACTGCCGGATGGCCGTCGCCGAGCTTGCCGAGTTGAGCGACGATGACGATCCCACGACCTGGAGCCACATCCGCATCGCGACGAAGTATCCGATGACGACGCGCCGTCACTTCGCCGCGCGCGGTGTCCAGGCCGAATGCATCCATCTCAACGGGGCGATGGAGCTGGCGCCGACATTGGGCCTGTGCCGCTACATCGTCGATCTGGTCTCGAGCGGAGCGACGCTCGCCGCGAATGGCCTGATCGAGGTCGAAACGATTGCCGAGGTCACCTCCCGACTGGCCGTCAACAGGACGGCGTGGAAGACCCGCCAGCGCGAGATCAGCGGCTGGATCGGCCGCTTCCGGGAGGCGCTGGATGCCGTGGCGGCTTGACCGCGCAGCGGCCGATTTCGAGCAGCGGTTCGCGGCCATGCTGGCGGCGAAGCGCGAGCATGCCCCCGATGTCGGCGCCGGCGTCGCGGCCATCATCTCGAATGTCCGAACCCGCGGCGATGCCGCTCTCATCGACTACACCCGCCAATTCGATCGGACCGAGCTGACCGCCGGGACCATGCGCATCACGCCGGCGGACATCGACCGGATGATCGCCGCCTGCGAACCGGAGGCCGTGGCCGCATTGGAACTGGCGGCCGCCAGGATCGGCGCGTTCCATGCCCGGCAGATGCCGGCCGATCTCGACGAAGTC
>JBBSCD010000067.1:0-13393 GCA_038250645.1 Rhodospirillales bacterium | reverse complement strand
CTGCTCATTCTACCGCTCTACATTCCGGTCCTGATCTTCGGCGTTGCTGCGGTCGATGCGGCGGTGTTCGGGTTCGCCATCGGGCCGCACCTCATGGTTCTCGCCGGTCTGCTGCTCGCCGCCCTGGTTCTGGTTCCGTGGGTGACGGCGGCGGCCCTGCGCCAGGCGCTGGAGTAGAATACCGCTAACTTTTTTTGAATGCCGCGTCTTCATCTCTCGCGTAATTCCCGTTAAATCAGGTATGGGAAGGACGCGCGCGGCCCATGCGCCGGCGCGATCGGATACATGCATCGATACGCCAATCCCAGCCGGGTCATGCGGCTGAGCCGGTTGCTGGTTCCCTGGCTCGGCGCCGCGACGGCCGTTCTCATTGCCGCCGGCGTTTATCTGGCGCTTGTCGCTTCACCGGCCGACTACCAGCAGGGCGAAAGCGTGCGGATCATGTACGTGCACGTCCCGGCGGCGTGGATGGCGATGTTCTGCTATGCGGTCCTTGCCGGCGCGTCGGCGGTCGGGCTGATCTGGAAACATCCGGTCGCCGAACTCGCGGCCAAGGCGACGGCGCCGATCGGCGCCAGCTTCACTTTCCTTGCGCTTCTCACCGGTTCGCTATGGGGCAAGCCGATGTGGGGGACGTGGTGGGTCTGGGACGCGCGGCTGACATCGGTGCTGATCCTGTTCTTCCTCTACCTCGGCTACATGGCGCTGCATTCCGCCTTCGACGATCCCGCCCGCGGCGCCAGGGCGGCGGCGATCATGGCGCTGGTGGGCTTCGTCAACGTGCCGATCATCAAGTTCTCGGTCGACTGGTGGTACACGCTGCACCAGCCGGCGAGCGTCTTTCGGCTCGGCGGGCCGACCATCGACGCAAGCATGCTGTGGCCGCTGGGGCTAATGGCTGCCGGCTTCACAACATATTACTTATATGTTGTATTGCTGCGCCTGCGCGCCGAAATCGTCGCCGGCAAGATCCGCGCGCTGCGCCTGCGCCAGGTGCACGGCTAGATCCGCAATGGAGACCGGTTCCCTGTCAATATTTCTGGCCATGGGCGGATACGCGGCCTACGTCTGGCCGGCGTTCGCCGCCACCGCCGTCGTCCTGATCGGCCTGCTGGTGATCAGCGTCCGCGACGTGCGCTGCCGCGAGGCGGACCTTCTGCGCCTGCGCGCCGAAATGAGAGAAGACCGCAGGGAACCAACCGGTGAAGCCTAGGCATCGGCGTCTGACCTTCGTCGTGATCGGCCTCGGCCTGCTTGGCGTCGCCGCGGCGCTGATCCTGTCGGCGTTCCAGGAGTCGATCGTCTTCTTCCACAGCCCGACCGAACTCACCGAGCACACCAATCTGGCCGATCGGCGGCTGCGGATCGGCGGTCTGGTCGAGGAAGGGAGCGTCGACAAGAATGGGGCAACGGTGACCTTCCGCATCACCGATCTGGCGAACACGGTCTCGGTCGCCTATACCGGGATCCTCCCCGACCTCTTTCGCGAAGGTCAGGGCGTGGTTGCCGAGGGCCACATGAAGAGCGGCGTTTTTGTCGCCGATCAGGTGCTCGCCAAGCACGACGAGACCTACATGCCGCCCGAGGTCGCCGACGCGCTAAAGAAATCAGGTCGGTGGCAGCATATGCGCGAGTCGATGGAACAGGCCGGGCAGATTCCGCGAGGAGCGGCACGATGATCGTCGAGTTGGGCCACTTTGCACTGATCCTCGCCCTTGCCGTCGCGCTGGTGCAGGGGATCGTGCCGATGGTCGGTGCCCACCGGCGCGATCCGGCGCTGATGGAGGTCGCCCGCACCGCCGCGCTGGCACAGTTCATGCTGATCGCGCTGTCGTTCGGGAGCCTGATGTACGCGCACGCGACGTCCGACTTCTCCGTCGCCAACGTCGTCGCCAACTCGCACTCGTCCAAGCCGATGCTGTACAAGCTCGCCGGCACCTGGGGCAACCACGAGGGCTCCATGCTGCTGTGGGTGCTGATCCTGACGATCTTCGGCGCCGCGGTCGCCGCCTTCGGCGTCAACCTGCCGCAGGCGCTCCGCGCGCGGGTGCTCGCGGTTCAGTCGTGGATCGCCATCGCCTTCTATCTGTTCATCATCCTGACCTCGAACCCGTTCGCGCGGATGATCCCGGCGCCCCTCGACGGCGCCGGGCTGAACCCGCTGCTCCAGGACCCCGGCCTGGCCTTCCATCCGCCGTTCCTCTACCTCGGTTACGTCGGCTTCTCGATGGCCTTCTCGTTCGCCATCGCCGCGCTGATCGAGGGCCGGGTCGACGCCGCCTGGGCGCGGTGGGTGCGGCCGTGGACGCTGGCGGCGTGGATGTTTCTGACCGTCGGCATCACCCTGGGCTCGTGGTGGGCCTACTACGAACTCGGCTGGGGCGGCTGGTGGTTCTGGGATCCGGTCGAAAACGCCTCGCTGATGCCGTGGCTGGCCGGCACGGCGCTGCTGCACTCGGCCAGCGTGGTCGAGAAGCGGGATGCGTTGAAGGGTTGGACCATCTTCCTCGCCATCGTCACCTTCGGCCTCAGCCTGCTCGGCACCTTCCTCGTCCGCTCAGGCGTGCTCACCTCGGTCCACGCCTTTGCCGTCGATCCGGCCCGTGGAGTCTTCATCCTCGGCCTGCTCGTCGTCATCATCGGCGGTTCGCTGGCGCTGTTTGCCTGGCGAGGGCCGTCGTTGCGCGGTGGCGGCCTGTTCCAGCCGGTCTCGCGCGAGGGCGCGCTGTTGCTCAACAACCTGTTGCTGGCGACCGCCGCGGCGAGCGTGCTTCTCGGAACCCTCTACCCGCTGATGCTCGAAGCGGTCTGCGGCGACAAGGTCTCGGTCGGCCCGCCCTTCTTCAATTCCGTCTTCATCCCGCTGATGGCGCCGCTGGTCGCGGCCATGGCGGTCGGACCGCTGCTGGCGTGGAAGCGCGCCGACCTGGCCGCGGCGCTCAGCCGGCTGTGGCTGGCCGCGCTGTGCACGCTCGCCGCCATCCTCACCGTGTGGCTGGTCCACGGTCTGCGCGACCTCGTCGGCATCGTCGGCATGGCCATGGCGGCGTGGCTGTTCACAGGCACCCTGAGCGAGCTTGCGGCCCGGGCCAGGCTGTTCACGGTTCCGCTGGGCGAGAGCGCGCGGCGGCTGGCGAACCTGCCGCGGGCGACCTGGGGCATGAGCCTCGCCCACGCCGGTCTCGCCGTCGCCATCGCGGGGATGACCGGCGCCGGCGTCTGGAAGCAGGAGTCGGTCCAGCTCATGACTCCGGGGCAGACGCTCAGCTTTGCCAGCTACGAGATCACGCTCGACGCCGTGCGACCCGTCGCCGGGCCGAACTACGAGGCCACGCGGGCGGCCTTCACCCTCGGTCGCGACGGCCGAAAGCTCGCGACGATGGCGCCGGAAAAGCGCTTCTATCCTGTTGAGGGCCGGCAGACGACCGAGGCCGCCATCCGCACGACCGTCTCCGGCGACGTCTACCTCGTCATCGGCGACAGACAGGGCGACGGCGGCTATGTCACCCGGTTCTACTTCAACCCGCTGGTCGCCTGGATCTGGGCCGGCGCCGCGCTGATGGTCGCGGGCGGTCTGCTCAGCCTGTCGGATCGTCGCCACCGGGTCGGCGCTCCGGCGCGCAAAGCGGCGCGCGGGGCGGCAGGCGTGACGCCGGTCGGAACGGCAGGAGCCCGCAGCTGAGGCCCGCCCGCGCATGAGCCGGCTGCTCTTCTTCATCCCGCTGGCGATCTTCCTCGTTCTCGCCGGCTACTTCTGGGTCGGCCTGGGCAAGGATCCGCACGAGATTCCGTCGGTCCTGATCGACCAGCCGGTACCCGCGTTCGACCTGCCGCCGGTCGAGGGGCGGGATCGGGGCCTCGCCAGCGCCGACCTCCGCGGCGAGGTTTCCCTGCTCAACGTCTTCGGCTCATGGTGCGTCGCCTGTGTTGTCGAGCATCCGTTCCTGATGGAGATCAAGGCGGACGGTCTGGTCCCGATCCATGGCATCGACTGGCGCGAGAAGGACCGGACGGCCGGGCCCGCGTGGCTGGCCAGGCGCGGCAATCCGTATACGCTGATTGGCGACGATCCCGATAGCCGCGCCGCGATCGGGCTGGGCGTCACCGGCGCGCCCGAGACCTTCATCATCGATCGCAACGGCGTCATCCGCTACAAGCACGTCGGCCCGATCACGCCCGAAAACTGGGAGACGCAGCTATGGCCGATCATCCGCGCGCTGCAACGCGGCTGAGCGCGCTTTACGCGATGCCACCCAACCTCGTCATCGCGAGCGCCGCAGGCGCGTGGAGATCCAGGCTCGCCGGCAAGGATGGATTGATACGGCGGCGGCTTCGCCTCCTCGCAATGACGCTCATTGTTGCTCTCGTCCTTGCCGTTGGCGCCGCGACGGGCGCTCGTGCCGTACAGCCGGGCGAGACGCTGGCCGACCCGGCGCTCGAAGGCCGCGCGCGCGAGATCAGCAAGGAGCTCCGCTGTCTCGTCTGCCAGAACCAGTCGATCGACGACTCCGACGCCGAGCTCGCCCACGACCTTCGCATTCTCGTGCGCGAGCGCGTCGCGGCCGGCGACAGCAACGGCGAGGTCGTCAACTACGTCGTCTCCCGCTACGGCGACTTCGTCCTGCTCAGACCGCCGTTCAAGGCCGCCACCTACGCCCTGTGGCTGGGCCCGGCGGTGATCCTCGTGATCGGGCTCGTGGCCGTGGCCGTCTATTACCGGCGGCGCGGCGCCGGAAGAAGCGGTCCCGAGACGCTCACCGAGAGTGAGCGCCGGCGACTCGCCGGGCTGATGGAGGACGAGGCCTCGTGATCCTGCTCTGGCTCGCCGTCGCCGCGCTGAGCGTCCTCGCGGTGCTGTTTGTCGCAGCACCGCTGCTGTCGCGCCGTCACCGCGCCGCGCCGTCGCGCCGGCAGCTCGACCTGCGCATCTACCGCGAGCAGCTTGCCGAAGTCGACCGCGATGTCGAGCGTGGCCTGCTGCGCGACAGCGAAGCCGAAGCGGCGCGCACCGAGGTCAAGCGACGGATCCTGGCCGTCGGCGACAGGACGGAAGATCAAGGCGGAAGCGACAACGAGGCCAAGGAACCGGCCGGGCGCCGGCGTCTGGCTGTCGGGCTCCTCGGGCTGGCCGCGCCCATTGCCGCGGTCGGGCTGTACCTGATCGTCGGCGCGCCGGGCGACGTCGATCGCCCGCTGGCCGAGCGGTCGGCGGCGGGCAGCGGCAACGCGCTCGACACCATGTCCGCCGAGGATGCGGTTCGCGCCCTGGCGCACGCGCTCGAGAGCCGGCCGAACGACGTCGAGGGCTGGACGCTGCTCGGCCGCTCCTACGTCAGCCTGCAGCAGTTTCCCGAGGCCGTCGACGCGTTCGGCCGGGCTCACGCGCTGGCCCCGGACCGCCCCGATATCGCCGCGTCGTATGGGGAGGCCCAGGTGGCCGCGGCCGACGGCCGGGTGACGGACGAGGCCCGCTCGGTCTTCGTCGGCGTTCTCGCCGCCGACCCGCGCGAGCCGCGGGCGCGCTTCTACCTCGGCCTGGCCAAGGCACAAGCCGGCGATGTCCGCGGCGCGCTGCAGGACTGGGTCGATCTGGTCGCGCTCTCGCCGGCCGACGCGCCGTGGCTGACGGCCGTTCGCGAGCAGATCGCCCGCGCCGCCGGCGAACTCGGCCTCGACATCGCCTCGCTCAGCCCGTCCGCTGAGGCCGAAGCCCTGGGCGGGGCGCCGGCCGGTCCGCGACTGGGCGCCAGCGATGTCGAGGCGGCGCGGCAGATGGCGCCGGAAGATCGCGGACGAATGATCCGCTCGATGGTCGAGCGCCTGGCGACCCGGCTGGAGGCGAGCCCGGACGACCGCGAAGGCTGGCTACGTCTGGCCCGGGCCTACGATGTTCTCGGCGAGACGGACAAGGCCGCCGAAGCCCGCGCCCGCGCCGCCGCCCTGGGTAAGCGCTGACCTAAACAGGTTGGCGAGCAAATAGACTTCCCATGATGTCGGCCGCTTGAACGAGGCGGTTGTCACGCTTGCTGTGATCCACAAGAAAAACTATTGCTACGCTTGGTTTTTATGCCCACTCTCTCTTGCTTATTTGGCCAAGCCAATCAGTTTGGGGAGTAGTTCATGCCACCACCATCAAGCGTTTGGTTATGGTTACGACTTGGCCCACGCGGGACTCAACCTCCTTTCCAGGATGTGGGGGTCAGCGCTCGCGTTGAGGATCCTAAGAAGTACTTGTATCTCGTCGGAACTGACGGCTCCCTTTGGCGGATGACATACGGGAACGAATTCGACGTGCAGCTGGAGCAAGTGCCGTCCCCGGGCGACGTCAGACGAGTTGCGGTTTCACCTGACGGGAGTGTCTGGTGCGTCCGCGGCGATGGAGGCGTCTGCGTGATGTGGCGCGATTTCCAGTGGGTGCTGATCAGCTTGCCCGAGCTCGCCGAAGATGTCGATGTCGCAGCCGACAACTCCGTGTGGCTGACGATGCGCAGCCACCGCTACTACGTGCTGCACGATGGCTCCATACAGCCGCGATACGTGGCTGTACTACTCCCGATATTCGCCGTCAGCGGCATTGCGGCGCCCATCTTCGCCGACAACTCGCCAAGCCCTGCCGGGCGCGCCTGGGGGGTCAGCTACGCGGACCGCGAATTGATCTACAGCGACGGGGTTTGGCGCGGAACTTCAACTCCAAGAATTGTGAACGTTGCGGATCTCTCGACTGCTCCATCGAGCCTATGGATGGTTAAGACGGACGGAAGCGTTTGGACGACCACCGATGGCATGGCTGAAGTTCCGCATGGCACCATAACTGCGGCGCGCATTGCTGGCTGCCACGACGACACCGCGTTGTGTGTTTCTCGCGACGGTGGCTGGTACATCTGGATTGAGAAAACTCTCTAACAGGGAAATCGTTTCCCGGAGCCGTCCGGAAAAACTGAGCTTCGTTGCGGAGCTTTCTCGCAACGTACTTGGACGGCGACCACCGCCGGAGTCTGGTTCGGCCTGGCGGGGGTTCGGCTGTTCAAAATTGATCGTCGCCGCCGTGGCGGCCGATGGTCACGTCGCGATGGACGTGAACCGACATGATCAGGCCGAAGCCGAGCATGATCGTGACCGCGGCGGTGCCGCCGTAGGAAATGAGCGGCAGCGGCACGCCGACGACCGGGATCAGCCCCATGACCATCGCCATGTTGATGAAGACGTAGAGAAAGAACGTCGTCGTGATGCCGATGGTGAGCAGGCGGCCGAACTGGCTGCGGGCCGACAGGGCGATGGCGAAGCAGTAGATCAGGATCAGGGTATAGAGGCCGATCAGGCCCGCCGCGCCGACCAGCCCCCACTCCTCGGCGAGCATGGTGAAGATGAAATCGGTCTGCTTCTCCGGCAGGAAGTTGAGGTGGCTCTGGCTGCCCAGCATGAACCCCTTGCCGAACATCCCGCCGGAGCCGAGCGCGATCTTCGACTGAAGGATGTGGTAGCCCGAACCCAGCGGGTCGCTTTCGGGATGAAGAAACGTCAGGATGCGCTGGCGCTGGTACTGGTGAAGGAACTGCCAGGCGACGGGGGCGGCGCCGAGGGCGCAGGCGCCGACGGCGGCGAAGATCCACAGCCGCACCCCGGCGGCGAAGAAGACGGCGGCGCTGGCGATGAGCAGCATCAGCGTGGTGCCGAGGTCCGGCTGCTTCAGCACCAGGGCGGCGGGTGCGGCGACCAGGAACAAAGGCAGGAGCAGCCTCAGCGGCCGGCCCATCTCCTCGGCATGGGCGCCGTGGAAGTGGCGGGCCAGCGCCAGGATGAGGGCAACCTTCATCAACTCGGAGGGCTGCAGATTGATGAAGCCGAGATCGATCCACCGCTGCGCACCCATGCCGATGGATCCGGCGGCCTCGACGGCGGCGAGCAGGATCAGCGCAAGGGCGTAGAAGGCGTAGGCGTGGCGCAGCCAGAGGCGGATGTCGGTCATCGCGACCGCGATCATCAGCACCAGGGCGACGGCAAAGCGGGCGCCGTGGCGGGCTGCCCAGGGGTGGATGCTGCCGTTGCCGGCCGAGTAGAGCATGGTTGCGCCGACGCCGGCGACCAGGCACAGCAGCAGGACGAAGATCCAGCGAATGCGCCAGAGCTTTTCGGTGACGGACAGGCGGGCGCTGCTGGCGGCGAGGCTCATCCCGGTCTAGCCTTCGCCGACGCGAGGGCGGCCGGCCGCGGCGGCCGGCCCGGCGTTCGCACCGGTCGACGGCGCCGTCCCCTGGCGCAGGGTCTGGGCAGCATAGAGAATGTCGCTCGCGATCGGCGCGGCCGCAGCCGAACCGCTGCCGCCGTGCTCAACGACGACGGCGACGGCATAGCGGGGCGCGTGGACCGGCGCATAGCCGATGAACAGCGCGTGATCGCGTCGCTTCCACGGCAAATCCTCGTTCTTGATGACGCCGGCTTCACGCTCGGCCTTGGTGATGCGGCGGACCTGGGCGGTGCCGGTCTTGCCGGCCATCTCCATGCCCGGCTCCCGGATCGCGGCATGGCGGGCCGTGCCTCGGGGGCCGGTCATGACTCCGGCCATGCCGTCCTGGACAAGCTTGAGGTGCTGGGGATTCAGGCCGAGGCCACGGACGACTCCCGGCATGTTTCGTCTGGCGCCGGCGGCGCCTTCATCGATGACACCGATGAGCCGCGGCACGATCTGAAACCCGCCGCCGGCGATGCGCGCGGTCATCACCGCGAGCTGGAGCGGCGTGGTTAGGACGAAGCCCTGGCCGATGCCGGCGATCAGCGTCTCGCCCTTCTGCCAGGGCGCGCCCAGGTTGGTCAGCTTCCAGTTTCGTGACGGCACGACGCCGCCGCGCTCCGCCGTCAGCTCGATGCCAGTCGGCTCGCCCAGGCCGAGCCGACCCGCCATTGCGGCGATCCTGTCGATGCCGCAGCGCTTCGCGGCCTCGTAGAAGTACACGTCGCAAGACTGGGCGATCGCGTTCTGCAGGTCCATTACGCCATGCCCGCCGCGCTTCCAGCAGTGGAACGTCGCGTTGCCGAGCCGGGTGCGGCCGTAGCAGGTCACCTTCGTCTCGGGGGTGATATCGCCGTCCTGCAGGGCGGCCAGAGCGGTGACCGGCTTGAAGGTCGAGCCCGGCGCGTAGAGGCCGGCAATCGCCTTGTTTGTGAGTGGCGCCTTCGGATCGGAGATCAGCGCCCGCCACTCCCCGACGCTGAGGCCCCTGTTGAACGCGTTGGGGTCGAAGGCCGGGTTCGAGGCAAGGGCGAGGACTTCGCCCGTCAGAACATCGAGCAGCACGACCGCGCCGCTTTCATCGCTTAGGCGGTCCCCCGACAGCCGTTGCAGGTCGAGATCGAGGGTGAGGTTGATGTCGGCGCCGGGTTCGCCGTCCTCGTGGCTGAGCTCGCGGATCACCCGGCCGATGGCGTTGACCTCCACCTGCGAGCGGCCGGCCTTGCCGCGCAGAAGCAGATCGCTGCTCCGCTCGATGCCCGATTTGCCGGTGCGAAAGCCGGGCAGCTCGAGAAGCGGATCGCCGGTCAGCTCGGCTTCGGAGACCGGCGCGACGTAGCCGAGGACATGGGCAAAGGTCGGGCCGTGCAGGTACACCCGGCTCTGCCCTTCCTCCACGGCGACGCCGGGCAGGTCCGGCGCGTTGACGGCGATGCGGGCGACCTCGTCCCAGGCCAGATCCTCGCTCACGGTCACCGGCACGAACTTCCGCTTGCGCCGGACCTCGGTCAGGATGCGCCGGTGATCGGCTTCGCTGACGGGGATCACCTGACCGAGACTGTCGAGAAGATCCTCGACGTTGCCGATCTGCTCGGCGACAAGGACGACCCGGTAATTCTGCCGATTCACGGCGAGCGGCCGGCCGAGACGGTCATTGATCCGGCCCCGCGGCGGCGGCAGCAGGCGGAGGTTGATCCGGTTGTCGTCGGCCAGGGTGGCGTAGTGACCGGCCTCGACCACCTGAAGGTAGTAGAGACGGCCGGCGAGGATCGAGAGCAGGACGCTCTGGCCGCCGGCCATCAGCAGCGCCCGTCGGGTAAACAGTCTCTGCCGGTCGCCGTCACGGCTCATCTCAGATCCGCCGGACGAGGGCGCGGTGACAGCGGAGCAGAAGCCAGAACGCCAGTGGAAAGGCGGCAACGGTCGTTCCGGCCTGCAGCACCAGCCCTTCGGCGGCCAACGGTGCGCCATGCAGGATCGAGGTCAGCAGCCAGATGAGTACGAAAGCGCCGGCGGCCACCAGGGCGAAGCCCGACCAGTTGATCAGGAACGATTTTCCGACCAGGAAGCGGCGCTGCCTGCGGAGCCCGCCATGCACGAGGATGAAGGTTGCGGCGTGTACGCCGAGAGGCGCCCCGCTGAGAATGTCGACCAGCAGTCCGACCATGAAGGTCACGGGCGGCGGCAGCAGGTCCGGACGGTACAGCGCCCAGTAGTAGACCGCGGCGAAAGGCGGGAGCGGCTTGATGATCTGTATGTCGATCGCGGTCAACGGGATGCAACCCGCCAGCACGAACAGGAACGCCAGGCCGGCCGGAACCACCGTGCGCGCCGCCGTCGCCAGCCTGAGCCGGAGGGAGCGGGTCACGGCGTTGCGCCCCGGCCATCGCTTCGGCCTGCGATCCGACCGGCGGCCGGCGCCGGACCGGCAGTGCGCGCTGTTGTGTTGCCGGCCTTGCCCGGGACGCTTGCGGCGGCGTCCTGGATAATGCCCTGCAGGCCGAAATCGACGATCCGGACATAGTCGATCGGCATACTCTCGGCGAACAGCTGGACCCGGATGACGCCGTCCTGCACCGAGGCGATGGTGCCGATGGGAAGGTCGGCTGGAAATGCGTTGGCATGGCCGGAGGTAACGATACGATCGCCCACGGCGATGAAGGTGTCCGGGTCGAGGTGAGTAATTTTTGGCCGGTCGGAATTGTCGCCCGCCAGGATCGCGCGCGTCCGCGTCGCGCCGATGACGACCGGCACCCGGAAGTTGAGATCGGTTATGAGCAGCACCAGCGAAGACCGCGCCGCAACGCCGGCAACGCGGCCGACGAGGCCGGTGGCGGTGATGACGGCGTGGCCCTTGGCGACGCCGTCACCTGCGCCCGCGCCGACGACCAGGCTGCGGGCGAAGGCGCCGCCGCTATCGGCGATGACGCGGGCGGTGACGAAATGCGCTTCCGGGTCAGGAACAAGATGGAGAAACTGCCTGAGCTCCGCATTTTCGGCCTGAAGCCGATAGGCCGTCTCCTGCCAACGCGAAAGCCGCTCGCGATCCTGCGTCAGCGCCCTGTTTTGCGCCTGCAGCGCCTGCCATCCCTGCACCGCCTGCGCCGCCGCAACGGCGGCGTCGACCGGGCGTGACATGAGATCGAGGAGCGGCGCGACGGCATCGGCGACGTGGATACGGATGCGCTCCGTGATCTCGCCGTTCGCCTTGCCGAGCATCATCAGGATGACCGCAGCGAAGACGAGTCCGGCATAGAGCAGGCCCTGGGCGAGCGACTTCCACGCCGCGACGACGCGGGAGTCCAGGCGTAGCTTCTCCCGCAAGGGATGCCCTTCGCAAACCTCAGTACATACTCGCCAGGACGTTTCTCATGCGCTTCATCTCCTCAAGGGCGCGGCCGGTGCCGAGCGCAACGCAGGAGAGCGGATCTTCGGCGATGGAGACGGGCAGGCCGGTGGCGTGACGCAGGACGAAATCGATATTGTTCAGCAGCGCCCCGCCGCCGGTGAGCACGATGCCCTTCTCGACGATGTCTGCGGCCAACTCGGGCGCGGTATGCTCGAGAGCGACCTTGACCGCGTCGATGATCGAGCCGACCGGCTCGGCGAGGCTTTCGGCGATCTGGCGCTCGCTGATGACGATTTCTTTCGGCACCCCGTTCATCAGATCGCGGCCCTTGATGTCCATCGTTCGGCCGTCGCCGTCATCGGGCGGGCAGGCCGAGCCGATCTGTTCCTTGATCCGCTCGGCGCTGCTCTCGCCGATCAGCAGGTTATGGTTGCGACGGATGTAGGCGATGATCGCCTCGTCCATCTTGTCGCCGCCCACCCGGACGCTGCGGGCGTAGACGATGCCGCCCAGCGAGAGCACCGCGACCTCGGTCGTGCCGCCGCCGATGTCGACGACCATCGATCCCGTGGGTTCGGTGACCGGCAGACCGGCGCCGATGGCCGCGGCCATCGGCTCCTCGATCAGGAAGACACGACGGGCGCCGGCACTCTCGGCGGAATCCTGGATGGCCCGGCGCTCGACCGCCGTCGACCCGGACGGGACACAGACAACGCACAGCGGGCTGGCAAAGCTTCGCCGGTTGTGGACCCTGCGGATGAAGTACTTGATCATCTCCTCGGCCACCTCGAAATCGGCGATGACCCCGTCGCGCAGCGGCCGAATGGCCTGGATGTTGCCCGGCGTCCGGCCGAGCATCAATTTCGCCTCTTCGCCCACGGCGAGCACCTGCTTGCGGCCCCTAATGTCGGCGATGGCGACAACCGAGGGCTCGTTCAGGACGATCCCTCGCCCTTTGACATAGACAAGGGTATTGGCCGTTCCGAGGTCGATGGCCATGTCGGCGGACAGAAAACCGAACAACTGTGAAAACATCATTCCTCACACTTACCGGCGGGTTGCGGTCGGTTCGCGACCGTTCGGCGCAAGAGCCAAGCCCCTCAGCGTCGAATTGATCAGGGATAAAACAGAAATACTCTCGAGCTATCTTTCCGATCTTGTTTATTTTCTACCTTTGCGCGCACACCGTGTGCATCATCTCGCCGTTTGCGGGCTCTTCGGCGAACTACCTGGCACTTGCTCCCCCATTGGGGTGCAATTTAGCACAGGTCTTCGTTCGGCACAGCCGTCACGTTATCGCTGGCGGTGAAATCTACGTCTCCGCGGTATCGGCCTCGGGTGTGCGTTCTAACGGCGGTCTTGGCTCCGGATCGTCGGACAGTTGCATGCCAGATTTACTTCGCCGCGAAAGCAATAGAGATCAGGAACGCGGAAGGCTTACAAGGTGCTACGTCCTTCAAGATGGAGGGGCTCACATCCTTGTCCCGTCCGTTCAGCGGATGATGGCCGCATGGGGTAAAAATTTATTAGCGCCTCAATGATCTTCTTCAGGTAGAGGGTCTTTAATTTTTACTTGCAGAGACTGCCGGCGAGCGTCTACTCCATAATGATAAATTAGACTTTGTTTGTGGGGCACAAGACGATGGCCATTGATCCAAGGCTGAACGACCTGAGCGCGTTCGCGGCCCGCGTTGGCGCGACGGCAGCACCGGGCGCCAAACCAGACACGATGATCGACGACGATCTCATCCGGCTGTGGAGCCGGCACGACGATCACGTCGTGACCCACGGGAGCGGCGGCGGCTTCAAGGCGGACG
>JBBSCD010000066.1:0-13416 GCA_038250645.1 Rhodospirillales bacterium | reverse complement strand
CACCAGCGAGATCGAGAGTTGCCCGCTGCCGCAACCGACATCGAGGGCATGTTCCGTCCGTTGGCATCGGTCCGCGAGTGCATCTGCCAGCGACGCCGGGTAGGTCGGCCGGCTGGACGCATAGGCCGCGCCGCTTGACAGGAAATGGTTGTTGCCGCCCTGCCCAATGTCTGTTGCGCCGCTCATCATACGCCTCTTTTCGAAATGCGAGCCAGCCGCTCCGCGAACCCCGCGCGTTCGAGGGCGCGCTACACCGCGCCGCGCTGGGCGGCCGCTGCCGTCGTTGTCGCAGAGGTCCAACTGTAGGCCTGAGGACTGCGTGCGGGGCCCTTCGCTGGCCACATCGCCGGCAGCGGCGACTCTGCCCCGCGCCGCGCAGATGGCGAGAAGCTCGTCGACGCGGTGGGCGCAGGTGTGTCGACTGCGGACCGTCTCCAGGCCGTTCGCGGCAAGCGCTGCTGCCGCCGCCGGATCGGCGAGCAGCTCGCGCAGCGCGCGGGTCATGACGCTGCTGTCCGAAGCGAACAGGAAATCCCGTCCCGGCCGGAACAAACCATCGCAATCGTCCCAGGGCGCGGAAACCAGAGGGATGCCGCAGGCGAGCGCCTCGAACATGCGGATCGTCGGGATCCCGGGCAGCGCCCGCGCGTATGGCCCACGCGGCACATGCACCGTCAAGCGATGGGCGGCAAAGGCTTCCGGAACGCGGTCGTTGGCGAGCCAGCCGCCGTAGGCGATGTTCGCGCTCGCCAGTGCCGCCAGAGCTTCCGCCGGGTAGCGAACGCCATGAACGCACGCGCTGAGCTTGAGCCGGCGGGCAGGTTCGAGCAGGAACGCGTCGAGTTCGGCGGTTCGCTCTCCGTCGCCCCAGTTGCCGACCCAGATCAGATCCGCTGCCGGCTCTATTTCGGGGTGCGGGCGGAACAGCGCCGTGTCCGCCGCTTCGTGCCAGGTCCAGACCTCCCGCGCCCAGCCGCGCTCCCGGTAGATCCCGCTGATGATTTCGCCGAAGGCGAGCACGCCGTCGTAGCCGTCGAGGTCGAAGCTGGCGAGCTCGTCCGGCGCGGTCGCGGCGCGGTGGTGGGTGTCGTGGAACAGCAGCAGGAACGGCCCCCCTCGGCGCCGGTAACGGCCGATGGCTGCCACCAGCCACGGCTCGTTCCATTCATGGACGATGACGACATCGGCGCCATCGAGCATCGCGTCGAGGTCGAAGTCGGCGCGGCCGTATGTCGACGACGACATTCCCGGAAAGCGACGGGCGAAGCGTGCGATGGCGGCCTCGCCGTGGGCGGAGACGAGGTTGGTCCGGCTCCAGCCGTTCTCCGGCTCGAACAGCCGCGTCTCATGGCCGCGGGCGTGCAGTTCGCGCACGACGCCGCGCAGGAAGTGGGCGTTGCCGTGGTTCCAGTCCGAAACGAGGGAGTGGGTGAAGTAGACGAAGCGCATCGGCGCGTCTCACCGCGACGATCGCGCGCCGCCGACGGCGCGGGCTTCGATCGGATGCAGGGCGGCCGGACGCTCCGGCTGCGCGTCCCGCAGGCCGATCCCGCCGCCGATACCGTCGGCGCGGATGGCGACGTTTCGTCCCGCCGCGGCGCGCCGCGCCGCGCCGCGCCCCTCATCCCGATCGCGCAGAAGCTTCCTGAAGTAAGCGATGGTCGCGGCCAATCCCTCCGCCAGCGGAACGCGCGGCTCCCAATGGAGAGTCCGGCGCGCGCATGCGATGTCCGGGCGGCGGCGGCTCGGGTCATCCGGCGGCAGCGGCCTGAAAACGATCGGCGCTGAGCTGCCGGTCATGGCGATGATCCGGCCGGCCAATTCGTTCACCGGCACCTCGTGGGGGTTGCCGAGATTGACGGGGCCGGTGACCCCATCGGGTGCGTCCATCAGGCGGATCAGCGCCTCGACCATGTCGCTGACGTAGCAGAACGATCGCGTCTGCCGCCCGTCGCCGTAGACGGTGAGCGGCCGATCGCACAGCGCCTGGACGACGAAGTTGGAGACGATGCGCCCGTCGTCGGCCTGCATTCGTGGCCCGTAGGTGTTGAAGATGCGGCCCACCCTGATGGCGACGCCGTGGGTGCGGTGGTAGTCGAAGAACAGTGATTCGGCGCAGCGCTTGCCCTCGTCGTAGCAGGAGCGAGCCCCGATCGGGTTCACATGCCCCCAGTAGGCTTCGCGCTGCGGGTGCATCTCCGGCTCGCCGTAGACCTCGCTGGTCGATGCCTGCAGGACCCTGGCGCCGCAGCGGCGCGCCATGTCGAGCACGTTCAACGCGCCCAGAACGCACGTCCGGGTGGTGTGGATCGGGTCGGCCTGATAGTGCACCGGTGAGGCCGGGCAGGCGAGGTTATAGATCTCGTCGACGTCAAGCGGCAGCGGTTGAACGATATCGCGGTCGATGAAACGGAACCGCTCGTTGGCCATGATGCCGCTGACGTTGGTTAGAGATCCGGTCGAATTGTTGTCGACGCACCAGACGATATCGCCGCGTTCAAGCAGGCGCTCGCACAGGTGCGAGCCAAGAAATCCGGTTCCGCCGGTGACCAGGATGGTTCTGCGCGATCCCGCTTTTTTATTACGCTGCACGCTCATGATGTCCCTGTGGTCTGGCGTGGTTGCCTCTTCTCATGCCGTCATGCCGCACCGGCCATCCGCTTTCGCGTCCCGCGCCTTGGCCCCTCTTCTTCCCGTACCTGCGCCACGTAGTCTTCCAGCTGTCGCGCCCGCGCCTCGGCGCTGTGCTCGGCAAGCACCCGACGGCGCGCAGCGGCGCCGATCGCGCGGCGGCGCTCCTCGCCGATCGTTTCCAGGTAGCGCACGACGTCGTGCCGGGTGCGGGCGATGAGGATCTCTTCGCCGGGGGTGAGAAGGCTATCGAGCCCTTCCCAGGTGTCGGAAATGATCGGGACACCGCACCCGGCAGCCTCGAACAGGCGCACGCTGGGCGACCACCCGGCGGCGACCATGTCGATGCGCGTGACGTTGAGGGTGAACGCCTGGGCGCTGTAGAACGCACGGTGCGCGTCCGGCGGGATGTGCTCGATGCGCTCGACGTTCGCCGGCCATTCGATCCCAGCCGGATACTGAGGCCCGGCGACGACGAAGCGTCGGTCGCTGAGCGCGCGAGCCGGAGCGGTAAGCAGCGCTTCCAGCGCCGGCTGGCGGTCGTCGCTGTAGGTTCCGGGGTAGCCGAGCTGCCAGCGACGCTCCGCCGGCTCCGGGTAGTAAAGCTCGGGATCGAACGAACAGTAGAGACCCCCGGTCCTCCGGGCGCCGTAAACCGAGCGGATGCGCTCGAGCAGGGGGCCGCCCGAAAACGACAGGTAGAGGTCGAACGCGGGCACCAGATCGGCGGACAGATACTCGGTCTCGCCGCGCGCCAGCTTGGCGACCGTCACCGGCGTGTCGATGTCGTAGAAAGCGGTCAGCCCACGCGCGATCGACAGGGCCCACCGGCAGACCGAGACGCCTTCGGGAACGTAGGAGCCGACGATCACGAGATCGGCGGCGGCCACCGTCCGCGCGAAGCGGCCGCGCAGCTCGTCAAGATCCCGGTAAAGGTGAACGCGGCCGAACGGGGGAACGGGCATGTCGCGGTGGGCGCCGGCGTACCATGGTGCATCGCGTTCGAGAAAAATGACCTCGTGGCCGCGCCGGCAGAGCTCCTTGATCAGGCCGCGGTAGGTCGTCGCGTGACCGTTGCCCCATGACGAAGTCAACGACAGACCGAGGATGACGATGCGCAGCGGCGCACTCATCTTCGGACCTCGACGGGCGCCGGCTTGGCGCCGCGCAGAACGCCGTCGACCAGCGCGGCGCGGTGCGCGTAGGTGTGGTAGGCAAGGATGCGGGCGCGGGCCTTCTCGCCGATGCGGCGCGCCGTCTCGCTCGACAGGCTGCTAAGAATTTCCGCAACTCCGCCGCCGCCCGCCGCCGTCAGGACCTCCTCACCGGGGTTCAGAAAGGCCTCGATACCGTCCCAGGCGTCGGTGATCAGGCAGGCGCCGGCGCCGACGGCCTCGAAAACCCGCGTCGGCGGGGAGAAGCCGAACCGGGCCATGCTGTCACGGTTGATGTTGAGGACGGCGCGGGCGGAGCTGTTGATGGCGTTGTGATCGCGGGTGTAGACGTGACCCAGCGCGGTGACATTGGCCGGCATCTCCCGGCTGTCCCAGCCGCTGCCGCCGATCAGGAAGCGCTGCCGCGGCAGGCGCGCGGCGGCGCCGAGGAAAAAGTCTGCAACCCGGATCTCGCGGTCGGGAAGCCGGTTGCCGATGAAGGTCAGATCGCTGCGAAAGCGCGCTTCCGCCGGGACCGGAAAGTGGGTTGTGGGGTCGAGCGCGTTGTAGATCGGAATGCAGGCCCTGGCGCCGTGCTTGCGGTAGCCGGCGATGACCGGCGGTCCGCCGCCGTAGGTGAAGATCGTGTCGTACTGGGGGATCAGGCGGCGGAAAGGATCGGACGGATCGGCCTCGATCCGCTCCAGGGTTGCCGGCGCGTCGACGTCCCAGAAGACGACCAGCGCGCCCGGCCGACGCAGGGCGAGCACGGCTTCCTCAAGAACGCCGTCGAAGACTCCGACACCGCTCGCCTTGACGATCAGGTCCGCGCCTGCGGCATGCCGCAGGCAGCGATCGAGCGCGGCCTCTTCGACGGGGTAAACGACGACGCGGGCCCAAGGCGGATCGTCCATGTCCCGGTGCTGCTGGCGGTCCAGAGCGTCGGGTTCGTAGAAGGTGATCTCGTGACCGCGCTCCGCCATGGCCCGGAGCAGGCCGCGGTAGTAGGTGGCGGCGCCGTTCCAGTAGGCCGAGACGAGGCTCGAGCCGAAAAAGGCGATCTTCACGGCGCGGCTCCCATCGCCGTGGAGAGGTGAACGGGAGGGCGGGGAAGGCGGCGAGCCGGAGCTCCGCGCCGCGCTGCCGCGTCGCGGTAGGCGTCGAGCGTTCCGTCGATCATCGGTTCGCTCCCGTAGCGGCGCGCCCGGTCCGCGGCGCGGCCGCCGAGCCAGCGCACCGCGTCCGGATCGGCGGCAAGCCCGGCCAGCGCCCCGGCCAGCGCCCGGTCGTCGCGTGGCGGGACGAAGATGGCCGCCCCGTCCCACAGCTCGCGGAAGGTCGCAATATCGCTGAGGACGAGCGCGCAGCCGCTCTGCGCCGCCTCCACAACCGCGAGCCCGAACGGCTCGTAAAGCGCCGGCGAGACGAAGATCCGGGCGCGATCGAGCCATGCGCGCATGTCGGCCGCGGCAAGCGAGCCGAGCGAGCGGACGTGAGCGAACCCGCCGGCGCGGCCGCCGTCGGGCCTGTCCGTCGATCCGGCGACATAAACCGGCCACGGAACGTCTCCGGCGGCGGCATCGAGCGCGCGCACGTTCTTCGCCTCGTCCCATAGCCGCGCGGCGCAGAGAATGAAGGGCTCCTTGCCCATCGTCCTGCCGGCATGCGGCGATCCGCGGCCGTTGGTCACCACCCGTTTTGCCGCCAGCCAGCCGTGGGCCTCGGTCATGGCCGCGAGAAACGCTCGGGTCGGCGCAATGACCAGATCGGCGGCGTCAAGACCGCTCCGAACCCGCGCGGAATATTCGTCCCACTCCGGCGGCGGATCCTCGTCATGAACGGCGCGCCACCAGGTGCGGACGCACGAGTGGGCGACAACCACCACCGGCGCCCGCCAGTCGCGATCGGCATGGGCGTAGCCGTTGAGATGGACCACGTCCGGCGCGAAGTCCCGTGCAAGGTCCTGGAGCCAGCGTCCGGCCGCATCGATGTCTGCGGCCGCATCCGCCATCCATTCCAGGCGGAACGCGCCCGTCTCCAGGCGCAGCCCGGAAATCGCCGCCGCGGCCGCGGTCTGCTCCGCGTTCGGCGCGTCGCCCATGACCGCGAGAAGGGTCTCGACGCTCTGCCTAGCGAAGCCGCGGGCGAGATCGAGCGTATAGGGCCAGACGCCGCCGAGCGCATCGCCGGTCATAAGCACTCGGCGGGGCGGAACACGCATATCGGCCGACGCCGGGGATGCCCGGCTCATGATCCGCAGCACCCTTCGAGCTCGGCGAGCGACGCCGGGCGCGCGGACTGCAGATCGGAAAATGCGTTGAAGGTCTCCAGGTAGGCGGAATGCGCCCGCTCCCAGGCCTCGTCGTCCGGCAGACCCCAGCGCAGACGATAATCCGGCGATCCGGGGTAGGGATACATCGGCACCGGATCATTGGCCCATACACCGTGATCGCGGAGTCTGGCGCGCCAGGCGGCGATCGTCTCCGGATCGTCCTCGGCCGTTGCGATCAGGTTGCCTTGGACGAAGGGAACGTGCTGCTTGGCCAGGATCAGGCGCTCGGTCAGCTCCTCGGTTTCGACCCGGCAGTTCTTCGCCAGCCGTTCGCGCCCGGCGGCCGTCAGGCTTTCGACCCCGGCCTCGATCGAGACGCAGCCGGCGCGGCCCAGCAATGCCAGCATCTCCGGCTTCCACAGGTCGATCCGGGTCTGCACGCCGAAGCGCAGGTTTCGCCGGACGAGCGCTTCGAGCAGATCGCGGTTGGGCAGGAAGATTTCGTCGATGAAGTAGACATACTCCACGCCCTGCTCCAGAAGGCCGTCGATTTCGGCCAGCAGCAGCGGCAGGTTTCGGCGGCGGTAGCCGTCGCGAAAGTTCTCCTTGGCGCAGAAGGTGCAGCGGTAGGGACAGCCGCGCGATGCCTCCACCTCGGCGCCGGGCCCCGCCGGCGCCCCGGACGCCATCACGTCAAAGCGGTGATGATGGTGGCCGTGGCGCGCGATCCACGCCTGCGGCCAGTTCAGGGGCGGGGCGTCGACGAATCGCGCGGCCCGCGGCCCGCCGTTCACCCTCACATCGGCGCCATCGGCGAAGGCGATGCCGGGAAGCTCCTGACGCTCCCCGTTGGCGAGCCGGACCAGCGTCTCCTCGCACTCACCCATAACCGCCACGTCGCAGCCGAGCTTGCGCAGCGCGGCGCGCGGTGTCGTCGACGAATGCGGGCCGACAGCGACCTTCACCCTGCCAATACCGGCCAGAGCCTGCAGCGTCTCGCGCGGGACCCGCAGCTCCGGAGGCGCGCAGCGCCAGAACAGATAGCTGGGCGCCGTCGTTACCACGGTCATTTCGGCCGCGAAGTCCGCGACCTGGCGGCGCACGTCGGCGTCCGGCAGATCGAACAGGTGCGCGTCGATCAGCAGGCTCTCGTGGCCCGCCTGGTGGAGAAGGGCCCGGGCGTAGCCGAACTCCACAGGCAGGTGCGGCTCGGCGCAGCCGAAATAGATGCTTCCCTCGAAGCTCCAGCGCGGATTGACCAGCGCGACCCTCACGAACGGCCTCCGTATGCGGCCGCACCGGCGGCTATGGCAGCGGCTGACCCGGCGCCGACATACGGTGTCCTGCCAAAGCGGTGCTCAATCCAGGTGAGCAGCTGGCGAACGCCCTCTTCGACCCCGGTTCGCGGCGACCAGCCGGTCACAGCGGCGAACTTGCCGACGTCGGAGACGTAGAAACGCTGATCCCCCGGCCGCGGTGTGGCATGTACGGTCCGGAGCGGCGTGCCCGTCAGGCGCTCGATCAGTCGGATGAGTTCGAGGAGGCTGATGGTGTTCACCCCCCCGCCGCCGACGTTGAATGCCTGGCCGCGAACGGAGGCCATGTGCGTCTGGGCCAGCAGGAAGGCGTCGACGACATTGTCGACGTATAGGATATCGCGGACCTGGCGACCGTCGCCGTAGATCGTGATGACCTGGTCGGAGAGGGCGCAGATCAGAAAATGAGCGACCCAGCCCTGATCCTCGGTCCCGAACTGGCGCGGACCATAGATGCAGCTCATCCGCAACACCGCCGTCGGCAGAACGTAGATGCGGGCGTAGTCGAGAACATACTGGTCGGCAGCGCCCTTCGAGCAGCCGTAAGGGCTGTAGAAATCGAGCGGCAGCGTCTCGTCGAAGCCGTTGGCGAAACGAGCGTCGGCCGCCGTGCGCAGCGCCTGAGGCCGCAGCTCGGCGATCGTATCGAGGTGGCCGTAGACCTTGTTCGTTGAGGCAAACACCAGCGGCGGCGGTGCCGAACGGCGACGGATCGCTTCGAGGACGTTCAGCGTCCCGCCGGCGTTGACCTCGAAATCCGTTCGCGGATCGACGAGGCTGGTGGTGACCGCGACCTGGGCGGCGAGGTGAAAGACCTGCTTCGCCCGGCGGACCACGTCTGCGACGGCATAGGGATCGCGGACATCGCCGCAGACAAAGCTCACCCGCGCCCCATGGCGTTCCGTTAGCCACGCGACATTCTCCTCGACGTGGTCGCGGGCGAGCGCGTCGAAGATGATGACGTCTTCGCCGCTGCCGGCGAGGCGGTCGGCGATGTTGGCGCCGATGAAGCCCGCGCCGCCGGTAATCAGAACTGCCGGACGTTCCCGCCGCACCTGTGGCGCCGCGAGGATCCCGGCAACGTCGGCCGCCGCTTCGACACCGCCGAGGGCGAGGGCGCGGTGAAGGAGCTTTCCACTCCCATCGGCGCGGACCAGCCCGACGTGGTAGTGCCGTTCGTCGAAGTGGAACCCCTCTTCGCTGGCGAGGGCGGGATCCAGGTCCTGGTACGCGTACCAGTAGACGCGCTCCGCCTCCGAGCGCAGCGCGGCGAGAAACTGGCGCAGCTGCTCGCCCTCGTCGTGGCGCCAGGTCGAAAAGCCGGTCTCCGTGATCCAGAGCTGTGGGCGGTATCCTTCCGCGGCGAGGACATCGCGGGCCGCGGCGATAGCAGCGTGCCAGCCCGGCCAGGCCGTGTCCCAGGTTCCGGGGAAGCCATGGACGCCGACCGCGTCGATGTAGGCCATCACGCCGCGCCGGCACATCAGGTGCAGCCAGTTCGGGTCGGTCGGGCAGGTGCCGCCGAGCACCGTTTTCTTGCCCAGCGTGCGCAGCCAGTAGGCCGCGCCGCCGATCATGGCGGAGAAGGCGTGCCACTCGTAATCAAGCTGCCAGTCCCAGTTGTTCAGATTGTTGGGCTCGTTCCACAGTTCGACCCAGTCAAAGCCGCGGCCGTGGCGGGTGACGATCACGTCGAGAAAGTCGGCGTAGGCCTTGGGATCGCGCGGCGGCGACGAGGACTTCGCCTCGACCCCGAGCGACGGCGGCGTATATGTGAAGCACGGCAGCACCTCGAGCTCGCGGGCGAGGCGCGGCAGCAGCCAGTCGTACCAGGACGCACCGTCGTGGCCGTGGTAATCGGCCCACGAGACGCCGGTACGCAACCGGTGGATCCCGATCGCGGCGAGCCCGCTCAGAACCTCCTCTACACGGTCGTATTCGCCTGGCCGGAACCACTCGACGATGCCGGCGCGGCAGTACGCTGCGGCGAGGTCTCTACGCTCGTCGCGAACCGGTGTGGCCGTTGCCCTCATGCAACCAGCCCCCGGCGCGCGAGCTCCGCCTGCGCTGCCTCGACCCGGTCTACCGCGGCCTCGCTGGCGAGCCAGGCGACAAGCTCGGCAAAGCCGTCCTCCGCCGCGACCTGCGCCTCGAACGCGAGCATCTGACGGGCCAGCGACGGATCGGCGAAGCAGTGGCGGATGTCGCCAACCCTGTAGCGGTCCGTCGTTACCGGCGCGATCGCAACGCCCAGCGTCGTGGCCAGACGTTCGCCGAGCGCGCGTATCGTCACGCTCTCGCCGCTGGCGACGTTGAGCGCATAACCGACCGCGTCCTTGGCTTCAAGCGCAAGGCGGAAGGCGCGGGCGACATCGCGGACGTGCACGAAGTCGCGCCGCTGTTCGCCATCTTCGAAGATGAGCGGCGGCTTACCGTTGAGAAGACGCGACGCGAAGATGGCGAGCACCCCGGTGTAGGGGTTCGATAGCGCCTGGCGGGTGCCATAGACGTTGAACAGGCGCAGCGCCACGGTCTCGATGCCGTAGGCCCGCCCGACAACCAGGCACATCCGCTCCTGGGCGTACTTGCCGAGCGCGTAGACCGAGTTGATGGTCGCCCGCTTGCTTTCCGGAGTCGGCAACGGCCGCAGCGGCGCGCCGCCCGGACTTTCGATTTCCCAGCGGCCGTCGCGGAGCTGTTCAGCGGTGCGTTCCGCCTGGTCGTGGATCTGTCCCCGGTCGTCAACCATGAGCCCTTCGCCGTAGATGCTCATGGAGGACGCGACGACGAGGCGGGCGACGGGGTCTTCGCTCAGGGCCTGGAGCAGGACGGCGGTTCCGTAGTCGTTGACCTCCGTGTAGCGGCCGATCTCGTACATGCTCTGGCCGACACCGACGCACGCGGCGAGATGGATGACGGCGTCGATCCCGCGCAGCGCGGCATCGACCCGGTCGCGATCGCGCACGTCGCCGACGACGAGCTCGGCATCGGCTGTGAGGTAAGCGGGTCGCTCGCTGCGTTCGTGAACCTGCGCATCGAGGTTGTCGAGCACGCGCACGCGATAGTTTTGGCGCAGGAGCTCCTCGCAGACGTGCGATCCGATAAACCCGGCGCCCCCTGTGACCAGTACGTGCACGCGGCAGCCCTCTTCTTGTTCCGAACGACTAACATCCATTTGAAGACGATGGTTCCGACAAAACTTTCACCACGGCGCAGGCACAAGGAACCATGGGCGCGGCATCGCGTTGCACAGCCTGAAGGGTGCATCGCATTGGCAGGCAAGGGCACGCGGTCATGGAACACGACTCAAAGACAACCACCGATCACGGGACGATCAGGAAGTGGGCGGAAAGCCGTGGCGGCCGCCCGGCTGCCGTTTCCAGCACCCACAAAGGCGACGATCCCGGCATCATCCGGATCGCCTTCCAGGGCGAGACGGACGGTCTCGACGACATCTCCTGGGACGAACTGTTCGCCAAGTTCGAGGACAACAAGCTCGCCTTCCTCTACCAGGGTCATACCAAGGACGACGATACCAGCCGCTTTTTCAAGTTCGTCAAGAGGTAGCTCTGGTCTACCGACGGCGGTGCGCCTCGCGCCGGTAGCGCGGTCGCCAAAGGTTATAGAAGCCGCGATACCGGAGGTTGGTTCGGCGCTATAGCCCTACAAACAGAAAGCTGAAGATCGGTACGGACGCCATCCGACGGGCCGGATGCGGTCTGCGGTCGCAGAGTGTTGCTCAACAGGCACGGATCCACGTGCACGGAGCCCGCACCCGGCCGCCATGCGGTTCACAATTGAATAGCGTCCGGGATGTCGGTACCTATGGGACCTCGGGGTGGGGTTGCCCGGACGATCTGCCGCAAAATTGGCGATTTTTCCCGCTATGGCGCGCATGGTCGCGACAGGGCGCGCCGCGCCATGATGGATCTGTGCGATCGGTACAGGATGCGCTGATCAATTTCGTGTAAGCGTTGCTGGTGCATTACGCGTGTTTGTGCTAAAAGGAATGCACGCCTTACGGGAAATCCCCGCAGCACATCCGGGAATTACGGCCATGCCTAACGCTGGCGCCGCACTTCAAGAGCTCTCTGAAACCTCCGACGGGCGAGTCAGTCCCATAGAAACCTTCGTCCAACCGCCGACCGAGGCCGATGAAGACGGCGATGCGCCGTCGATACGGCGCCGCTTTTCCGTGTCCGAGAGTGTCGTATCCGGCCTGCTTCGCCTCGTCGATACGCTCGCGATCGCCGCTGCCGGTATCATCGCCTATCACTTCCTGATCGGTTGGGGTTCGACCTCGTTGCAGGTCTACCTGAACGTCATTGCGGTGAGCATCGTTCTCACCGTCAGTTTCTTCCACTACGCGGGGTTGTACGATTTTAACACGCTGGTTGCGTGGCCAACGCGCATGCGGCAGATGGTGCTCCTGAGCGCGCTTGTCATATTCGTGCTGGCGGTCGTTCTCAAGATCTCCAATCAGTATCGCAGCGCATGGTTCCTGGCCACCTTCGTCGGCTCGACGGTGCTGATCTTCGGCTTTCGCGGGCTGGCGAGACTCTACATCGGCCGGCTGGCGCGGACCGGAACCATGGTGCGCAACATCGCCATTGTCGGGGCCAGCGGCCAGGCCAAGCATCTGGTTGAGCGGCTGCGCCGGGAAGACGCGCCGTGGAAGCGCATCATCGGTATTTTCGATGATCGGCGGACCCGCATCATGGACGAAATCGACGGCTTTGCGGTATTGGGCAACCTCGATGATCTGGTCGCCTACGTGCGCCAGGGGCGTGTCCAGGATGTGGTCATCACCCTGCCATGGAGCGCGGACGGTCGGCTGATCGATATCATCAGCAAGCTGCGGGCGCTGCCGGTGCACATCTATCTTGGTTCGGACCTGATCGGCTATCATTTCCAGCAGCACCGCGAGCAGCAGCTCGCGGGAATGTCCGTCCTCGAGATTGCCTCCGCGCCGCTGACCGGTTGGAGCGGCATTCTCAAGCAGGTCGAGGACCGGATCATCAGCACCGTTGCCCTGCTGATGCTCTCGCCGCTGATGCTGCTGATCACCATCGCCATTCGCATCGACAGCCCGGGACCGGTGCTGTTCCGGCAGAAGCGCTACGGCTTCAACAACGAGGTCATCGTTGTCTACAAGTTCCGCTCGATGTACCACAACCGTCCGCGGGAAGCCGATGTCCCGCAGGCGACGCGTGATGATCCGCGGGTGACACGGGTCGGGCGCATTCTCCGGCGCACCAGCCTGGATGAACTGCCGCAGCTGTTCAACGTCATACGCGGCGAGATGTCGCTGATCGGGCCGCGACCCCACGCGGTCGAACACAATAAGAAGTACGCGGTTCTCATCGGCGATTACCACTGGCGGCACAAGGTCAAGCCGGGCATCACCGGTTGGGCGCAGGTCAGCGGCTTCCGCGGCGAGACCGACACGCTGGACAAGATGCGTCTGCGCTTCGAACACGACGTCTACTACATCGAAAACTGGTCGCTGTGGTTTGACATCAAGATCCTGGTGATGACCGCCTTCATCGGCTGGACCAGCAAGAACGCCTATTAGCAGGCTGCGGACGGCGGCGTCGCCGGGCGTGCGGCTCTAGTCCGGTGGGGCAGGGCGGATCTACTCCGTCTGCCGCAGGATCAGGCCGGCGGGCAGCGCTTCGCCGAACAGGCCTGCGCGCTCGGCGGCGGCGATCGGCATGTGCGCCCGCAGCCTTGCGGTGCGCGCCGCAGGAACCCCCAGCTTTTCCAGCCGGACGGCGATCCTGCCGCGCAGCGAAGACCGGACATCCAGGCTTCGGTTGCCGACCACCCGGGCGGCGCGCAGAAACAACGTCGACATTTCGGCGAGCTCGGGATCGGCCCAGTCCAGGCCGGCGAAGGCCTCAAAGGCCCGCTCCACCAGCTCCGGCGGCGTCACGTCTTCGGGGCCGGCGTAGAACGGCGCCCGGTTGAGCAGCATGCCGAGCGCGGCAAGGTAGGGCGCGCTGTGCCTGCCCGCGCGCGCCAGCGCGGCGGTGCGCTCGAT
>JBBSCD010000065.1:0-13877 GCA_038250645.1 Rhodospirillales bacterium | reverse complement strand
TTTCGAACGATCATAGGCTTCGGTGATGATGCGGCGCACTTCTTCGTCGATCTTTTGGGCGGTTTGTTCGCTGTAATCCTTCTTGGTCGCGAAGTCCCTGCCCAGGAAAACGTTGTCGTTGTCGCTGCCGAACTGGACCATGCCCACCTTGTCGCTCATTCCCCACTGGCAAACCATGTTGCGGGCGAGATGGGTGGCCATCTGGATGTCGCCCGAAGCGCCGGTGGAAATATCGCCGGAGACGATCTCCTCGGCGATGCGTCCGGCCATTGCCATCGAGATTTCGTCCAGCATCTGGAGGCGACCGTAGTTCAGCTGATCTTCCTTGGGCAGTGACCAAGTGGAACCGAGCGATTGGCCGCGCGGAATGATGGTAACCTTGTGCAGGGGGTGAGTGTGCTTGAGCAGCACGTTGACGAGCGCGTGTCCGGCTTCGTGCCAAGCGGTCAGCTTTTTGTTCTCGTCCGACATGGCCAAGCTGCGGCGTTCACGACCCCATCGGACCTTGACGCGCGCTTCCTCGAGATCGGACATGGAGATCGACTTTTTGCCGGTACGGGCGGCGAAGAGGGCGGCTTCGTTTAGCAGGTTGGCGAGATCGGCACCTGAATAGCCAGGAGTGCCGCGGGCAATGACGGAAAGGTCGGCTATAGGGTCCAATTTCACGTTTTTAGCGTGAACTTTCAAAATCGCTTCGCGTCCTCGCACATCTGGAAGGCTGACCGTGATCTGACGGTCGAAACGGCCGGGACGGAGGAGGGCTGGATCCAAGACGTCGGGACGATTCGTGGCCGCAATGATGATGATGCCTTCTTGGGTGTCGAAGCCGTCCATCTCGACCAGCAGCGCGTTGAGCGTCTGCTCGCGTTCGTCGTTGCCGCCGCCGAGACCGGCGCCGCGATGGCGACCGACTGCGTCGATCTCATCGATGAAGATAATGCACGGGGCGTTCTTCTTGCCCTGCTCGAACATGTCGCGGACGCGCGAGGCGCCGACGCCGACGAACATCTCGACGAAGTCGGAGCCCGAGATGGTAAAGAACGGAACGTTGGCCTCGCCGGCGATCGCACGGGCGAGCAATGTCTTGCCGGTTCCGGGCGGGCCGACGAGCAGGCACCCCTTCGGGATCTTGCCGCCCAGACGCTGAAACCGCTGCGGATCCTTGAGGAAGTCGACGACCTCTTCAAGCTCCTGCTTGGCCTCCTCGATGCCGGCGACATCGCCGAAGGTGACCCGGCCGGTCTTCTCGGTCAAGAGGCGCGCCCGCGACTTGCCGAAGCCCATGGCTTTGCCGCCGCCCGACTGCATCTGACGCATGAAGAAGATCCAGACGCCGATCAGCAGCAGCATCGGGAACCAGGAGACGAGAACGCTCCACAACGTCGGGGTTCCCTCATCGACGGGGACGGCGTTGATGCGGACGCCGTGCTCCTGAAGCTTGCCGATCATATCGGAGTCGGCGGGCGCGAAGGTGGCCAACGGCCGGCCGTCGCGGTACTGCCCGGTAATCTGCTGGCCCTTGATGGTGACATCGCGAACGTCACCGTTCTCCACCTGGGAAATGAACTCCGAGTAGGCCAGCTGCTGGCGCGTCTGTTGCGGCGCCGCGCCCTGAAAGAGATTGAACAGCGCAAAGACGAGCAGCGCTATGATGACCCACAGTGCGAGGTTTCGACTCATGTTCAAGTGGCCAACCTGTGTCGCTTCAGGGTGTCTGAAATAGGTCTCGAAGCCTTTCGGCGATAAGTGCGCTTCACGCGGGAGCTTCTCCGCCGCATTGATGAGATAGTACTCGATCAAGTTCAGGCAAGGAAATAGCCGGTCCCGGAGAGGCTGCGGAGCGGCCTGAAGGTGATGGAAATGGCGCGGGCGGCGGTCAGCTCCATCTCCGAGGCGTTATCGCGATGCCAGTCCAGCACGGGGATGGCGACGAGGCCCCGCGCATCGCGCAGCACCGGAAGCGCCAAAGCCGCCTGCCGCGGCGCCCGCGCGTCGCGCAACGACGGTTCAAGCCGGATCGCTTCGCGCCAGCCGTCCTCGCCCATCGCGCAAAGGAGCAGAGTGGAGAGAGCGGCCGCATCGACGCGATCGCCGCGCACCCTGAAGCGCCCGTCCCAAACCAATTCAACTGCTGTGGCAAGGGTCAGCGGCGCCGGCAGGCTCCGGGTCTCGCGGCAAACGAGGATCCCGGCGGCGCGGTGCCCCCCGCACCCGCCCAGCCGCACCCGCTTCCAGACGCAGCGGCCGAGGGCGCCGGTCCTGTTCGCTTCGAGACGACCGCGCAACCGCTCCAGTGACGCCGTACCGGGTGGATAGGCGTTGCCGCCGATGGTCGTGGCGATCCTCGCCAGCGCCATCGTCGTCAGGGCCGAGGGCGCGGTCGCCAGCGCAGCGGCATCAAGGATGGCGAAACCGGCCGGGTGCAGCCGGCAATGCTCCGCCAGCAGCGTCGCAACGCCACGCTCGTTTTGCGCCCGCTCTGCGGCATGGCGCCCGGCGGAGGCGGCCGCCGCCGCCGGCGACCAGCCGTCCGCACCCATGGCCGGCAATCCGTCACGGATACGACCGCGCGCCGAGGCCGTCCCGCTGTTCATCGGATCCTCGATCCAGGGTTGCGCGCGCGCCATGAGGTATGCCCGCAGACGCTGCGGCGGCACCGCCAGAAGCGGCCGGATCACCCGCGCGCAGCCGGTTTCCACCATCGCGGCCATCGCGGCCAGCCCGTGCGTGGTGCTGCCGCGGGCCGCGCGCATGACCACGGTTTCGGCCTGATCGTGAAGGTGATGGCCGATCAGCAGATGCAGGACGCCGCGCTCGCAGCAATACTGCAGGAGCAACCGGTAACGAACCTGCCGCGCTTTCGCCTCCAGGCCGGTCCGAGGTTTCTCGCCCGTCCAGCGCAGAGTTTCATGCTTGATCCCCCGCGCCGACAGCCACCGGCCAACACGATCCGCTTCGGCCGCGGAAGCGGCGCGCAGGCCATGATCGACCGTCACGGCCAGGATCCGTCCTCCGCGCGCGCTCGCCCAGGTATGGGCCAACAGGCACAGCGCCATGCTGTCGGCGCCGCCGGAGACAGCGACGGCCAGAAGCGGGCGTGCCTCGAAGGGCTCGGCCGCGGTCATGGCCGCCGCGAACTCGTCGTCGCCGATGGGCGGGACGCCGGCGGCCCGCGGATCGACGGCGTGAATTTCCGGCTTCAGGAACAGCCGGCGCGTCGGCCTTCCTGCGCCGCCTTCTCTTTCACTGCCGGCGAAGCATCGGGGAAGACCTTGCCGAGCTCACGGAAGGTCGCGCAGGCCTCCTTCTTCTTGCCCTGCGCGGCAAGCGACATCCCGAGCTTGAGCAGTGTGTCCGGCGCCTTTGCCCCGGTCTTGTTGGACTGATAACCCTGGACGAAGATTTCAGTCGCGCGGGAGTAGTCGCCGCGCGCATAGAAGGACTCGCCCAACCAGTAACGGGCGTTTTCCGCCAGCGGATCGTCGGGATGGCGTTCGAGAAAGGCTGAAAAAGCGCTCGCCGCCTGCTCGTACCGGCCCTGACGCAGCAGGTCGTAGGCCTGGGCGTACTCCTGCCTCGGCGTCTCGGCCGCAGCTCCGGCGTCCGCGCCGGGAGCAAGGGTACCTAGGGGCCGAGGCTGCCGCCCGGGAACGGTTTGATCGGACGCTCCTTGCGACGGGCCTTGCGGCGTCGCGTCGGCGTCCGTCGGCGGCAACGGCGGCGCCATGAGCGACGGCGGCGCAGCGGGCGGTGCTTCGCGGGCGGCGCCCTGGCTGAGCCGGTAATCGACGTCCGCCGCCATCTTGTCCAGCTTCTCGTTGAGCTGACGAACCTGATAGTTGAGGTCCTCGACCCGGCCGGTCAGCGCGCGCAGTTCCTCCTCGTATTCGGACTGGCGCACCTCCATCCGCGCCGCCGCGGGCCCGCCGCCGCCGCCGCCCTGCATTGCGCGCAGCTGCTGCTCGAGCTGCTCGACGCGGTTCCTCAGAGACGATGAGTCGCCATACTGGCCGAAACCGGGGCCGGCGAAGAGGACCAGCGTCACGACCGCCGCCGCCCCAAGTCCGTAGCGGCGTAGAGCGGCGCGAATGCCGATTGGCCGCCGCGGAGCGGAAGCCGCCTTCGCTTCGGCGCGCCTCACCGGCTCGCTCAGCTTCCGGCCTCGCTGCCGACGATCACGGTGACCGCGCGTCGGTTCTGCGCCCACGCGGCCTCGTTGGAGCCGACCACCGCGGGCCGCTCCTCCCCGTACGAAACGGTCCTGATCCGTTCGGGCGAGACACCGAGAGCAATGAGATAATCCTTCACCGAATTGGCCCGCCGGTCGCCGAGGGCGAGATTGTGCTCGCGGGTGCCGCGTTCGTCGGCGTGACCCTCGATGACCACGTTGAGCGCCGGTTGCTGGGCGAGGAACTTGGCCTGCTGCTCGACCGTCGTGCGGGCTTCAGGAGCGAGATCGTACTGATCCAGACCGAAGAACACCCGATCGCCGATTTCCACGAGCTTCTGCTCGGCTTCGACCGGCGGCAGTTCGCCCGCGACGACGTCATCGCCGGTAAACGATCCGGAACCGCCGGGACCGCCGACGCCGCCGCCGGCGCCGCTGTCGGTTGCCTCGTCCGAGGGCGTGGAGCAGGCACCCAGCAGCGCGAGCGTCGCCGCCAGCGCAATCATCTTAATCTGCATAAACGTTCCTCCTGAAAAGAAAGCAAGGCAGGCCTCATCGCGACCGGCCCGCGGCGGGCGACGGCGTCAATCCCAGCAGTATCCGAATGATTACAAATCGGTGTTTCCCCCGTTCATGAGCGTATAATCGCCATTTCAAGGATGCAAGGGCGACCACGCCGGATCGGAAGCATCGAGCGGCGTGACGATCTCGCGCTCGTTGTACCCGGTCAAGTCTATGGAATAGAGGCGGGACCGGCCGCCCGACCCGTCCGCGGCAGTCGGCTCCTTCTTGAAGTACATCAACACCCGGCCGTTCGGCGCCCATGTTGGCCCCTCGACGTGGAAACTCTCCGTCAGAATTCGCTCGCCCGTTCCGTCGGGGCGCATGACCCCGATGGCAAATCGGCCGCCGTTGATCCGGGTGAAGGCGATGAGATCGCCGCGCGGCGACCACACCGGCGTGAAGTAGCGCCCGTCCGAATGGCTGATGCGGCGGACGTTGGTTCCGTCCGCTTCCATGACGTAGAGCTGCTGCGACCCGCCGCGATCGGAGTTGAAGACGATCTGCTTGCCGTCCGGGGAATAGCTGGGCGAGGTGTCAATGGCGGAGCTGTTGGTGAGCCGCTTCGTCAGGCGCGTGCGCAGGTCGATCGTGTAGATCTCGGCATTGCCGTCCTTGGCCATGCTCATGACCAGCTTCTCGCCCTCGGGCGAGAATCGCGGCGCGAACGTCATGCCGGGGAAGTCGCCGACGCGTTCCTCGCGCTGGGTGTCGATGTTGCGGATGTAGACCGACGGCGCACCGCCGGAATACGACAGGTAGGCGATCTCCTGCAGGGTCGGCGAGAATCGGGGAGTCAGGACCAGCGCACTGCCGTCGGTCAGGAAGCGGTGGTTGGCGCCGTCCTGGTCCATGATCGCCAGCCGCTTGACCCGACGGACCTGCGGGCCGGACTCGGCCACGTAGACGATGCGCGTGTCGAAGTAGCCATCCTCGCCGGTAATCCGCTTGTAGACGGCGTCGGCGATGATGTGGGCGATGCGCCGCCAGTTCTCCGGCGCGGTGAAATAGGCGAGACCTGCCATCTGCTTCTCGGAGACGACATCCCACAGCCGGAACTCGACCCGCAGCCGTCCGTCGTCGAGAATCTTGGCGCGGCCGTAGAGCAGCGCCTGGGCGTTGATGATCCGCCAGTCGCCGAACCGCGGCTGGCTGTCCATCGACGGCTGCGCCTGGATGAAGACCTTCGGGTCGATGGGGGCGAACAGGCCGGAACGCTCCAGATCGGCCGAGATCACCGCGGCCATGTTCCGGCCCATGTCTTCGGCCTTGGCCTCGTCGCCCTTGAACCCGACGATCGCGATGGGCAGGGGCTCGACGACGCCGCGGGTGATGTCGATCCGCAAATCGGCCGACGCCGGCGGTGCCATCAGGAGCAGCATCAGGAACGACACCAGCGCCGCGAGAGCGGCGGAGGCGACGTCACGGTATCGCGCGTTGCCCGTCATGTGCCGAACATATCCTTGGGGTCGAAAACAAGCGTCATGGTCTTCCATCTCTCGTATTTGTCACGCGGCAGTTTGAAGGGATGACAGCGCGGGTTCAAGACGGCGCGCAGCGCGCTCTCGGCGGCGACGCGATAGTAGGGACTGGCCTGCATCTGCCCCTGATCTTCAATAGCCGCGCTTCGCGGCGTCCCGTCCGCGTTCATGTCAACGACGATCGTGACCCTGAGGTCGGGCGCATCGCGGGCTCCGGCCGGCAGGTTCCAGCACTGCTCGATCTGCCGGCGGACCATGTCGATCTCACTCATGGTCACCGGCAAGCCCGCGTCATAGCTCGTGCTCGCGTTTTTTCCCGAAGCGCTGGCGGCGTCGCTGCCCGCCTTCGTCTCGCCGCGGCTCGGCTCACCGGGCGTCGCTTGCCGCTTTGCGTCCAGCGACTTCAGGACAGCGGCGAAATCCATCTCGGCCTCCGGCTTCTGTTTGGCCGCATCGGCCTTCGACTTCGCCGGTTCGTGCGCTTTCGGCTTCGCCTCGGCCTTCGGCTCAGGCTTGGTTTCTGGCTTCGGTTCGACCTTGGGTTCGGTCTTCTTCGGCTCGGCCTGGGAGATGGTCTTCTCCGCTTCCGGCTCGGGGCGTGGCGGTGCCTCTGCCTTTTGCTTCGGCGCGAAGGTCGGCGCGGGTGCCGGTTCGGCAGCGGGCGTCGGTTCCGGCTCAGGTTCCGGCGGCGGCGGGGCAGCTTTTTGCGGCTCGGGCTCCACCTGCGGCGCAGGCTCAGCTTTGGCCGGCGGCGCAGGCTCGGCTTTGGCGGCTGGCGGCGGTGGCGGCGGCTGTTCGCGCTTCACTGGCTCTGGAACCCGCGCCTGCTCCGGCGGCTTCGGCTTGTCTTCCGGCTTGACATCCATCTTCGGGCTGGGCGCCGGCGGCAGGTTGCTCCTCTCGGCCACGTCGACGAGCTCGACGCTCAGCGCCGCTTCAGGCATCGGCGCCTCGTCTGGGCGCGACAAAGGTATGCCGATAGCGGCCATCAGCAGAATGGCGAGGTGAAAGGCAACGGAAACGAAGAGCGGCCGCCGCATAACCGTCAGCGCTTCTCCCCAGGTCTCTCACCGCCGCCCCGGCCCGCGGTACGGCCGCCGGCGTCGGCCGGCGCGGTCAGGAGAGCGATCTTGTTGAAGCCGGCGGCATGAATCGCGCCCATCACCGCCATCACCCGGCCGTAGTCGATGGCCTGATCGCCGCGCACGAAGATCCGAACCTCTGGGTTGTTGCCGGCGATGGCGCGGATCCGCGGCGCCAACGCGGCCATCTCGACGGGCGTGTCCTGGATGAAGATCTGCCCGGCGCGATCGACGCTCACCGACAGCGGCTCGTCCTGCCCGGCGATGGTCGAGGCCTGGGTTTGCGGCAGATCGACGCTCACTCCGACGGTGAGCAGGGGCGCGGTAATCATGAAGATGACGAGCAGCACGAGCATCACATCGACCATCGGGGTGACGTTGATGTCGGTCATCAACGGGGCCCGCGACCGGCCAAAACCGTCCCGCCTCCGGTTCTTCAGCACAATCGCCATGCCCTCAACCCCGCTCTTCGATCTGGCGTGAGCCCCGCTCTTCGATCTGGCGGGAGAGGATGGCGAGGAACTCGCCGGCGAAACCGTTCAAGCGCCCCGAATACCGGTCGAGATCGCGCGAGAGCTTGTTGTAGGCGAGGACCGCCGGGATCGCCGCGAGCAGACCGAGCGCGGTGGCGAACAGCGCCTCGGCGATACCGGGGGCGACCACCGCAAGGCTGGTGTTCTTGGTCAGGCCGATGGCCTCGAAGCTGTTCATTATGCCCCAGACGGTGCCGAACAGACCGATGAACGGCGCCGTCGAGCCGGTGGAAGCGAGAAACGTCATGTACCGCTCGATCCGGTCGAGCTCGCGGCCGGCGGTCACCTGCATGACCCGTTCAATGCGGTCCTGGACACCTTCGCGGAAAAATCGATCGCCCTGCGGCGCACGGATTGTGGCCCGTCGCCACTCCCGCATGGCGGCAACAAACAGCGCCGACATCGGATCCTGTGGGCTCGAGCCGATGCGATCGTAGAGTTCGTCGATGGCGCCGCCGGACCAAAAGGCGGACTCGAAGCGGTCGGCGCGGCCGTTGAGCCGGCGCAGGCTGAAGGACTTTTCAAAAATGATCGCCCAGCACCAGATGGATGCCGCGAGCAGCAGAAGGATCACCGACTTGACCACCCAGTCGGCGTTCCAGAACAAGGCCAGCATCGATAGGCCGTGCGGCGCGGCGGCGCCCAGACTTGCGGCATCGATCACGTTGGCTTCCATCCGTTCTCTTCATCCTTTGTTGAGGCACAGCTTCTCGAGCGCGGCGCGGTCCTCGCGGGGAAGCCGCACCGGCCGGCCAACGGGTGCGAGGCAGGCCAATGTGCAGTCCAGCTCGACCAGAACGCCTTCGTCGCGCACGATTGTCTGGCGGCCGTCGAAGGAGGCGCCGGCCACCCTGGTCACTCGGGTGCGGACTTCGAGCGACTCGTCGAGGCGGGCTGGCCGCGCAAACTCGACGAGGCACCGGCGCAGGGCGAACAGCACGTTGTAGCGCTCCAGCAGCAGGCCATGGTCGAAGCCGGCGCATCGCATCAGTTCCGTCCGCGCCCGTTCGGCCAGACGCAGGTAGCTCGTGTGGTAGACAACACCGCCGGCGTCCGTATCCTCGTAATAGACTCGTGCGGCAAAGGTATGGACGCCCTCGCGGATCCGACCGGACGGGGGCGCTCCCGGGGGCTGAACCCCCTGCTCATTCATCGTCATCTTGGTCCAGCAGATCGAGCTGGCCGGAGATGACCGACGCCGGCAGCCCGAGACAGCGATAACCCTCCGGCGCCAGGGCGCGGCCGCGCGGGGTCCGCATGACGAATCCGCGTTGCAGCAGGTAAGGCTCGATGACGTCCTCGATCGTGTCGCGCTGTTCCGAAAGCGCCGCTGCCAGCGTGTCGGCGCCGACCGGGCCGCCGCGATAGGTCTCGGCGATGCACCGCAGATAGCGACGGTCCATCGCATCCAGGCCGAAGCCGTCGACTTCGAGTCGCGTGAGCGCGGAGTCCGCCGCACCGCTGTCGATAACCGCAAGTTCGGCCACGGCGGCGAAGTCGCGGACCCGGCGCAACAGCCGCACCGCGATCCGCGGCGTCCCCCGCGACCGCCGGGCGATCTCCAGCGCGCCGTCGGCGTCGAGCGGCATCGTCAGGATCCGCGCGCCGCGGCGGACGATACGGACCAGGTCCTCGGTGGCGTAAAACTCGAAACGCAGCGGGATACCGAACCTTTCGCGTAGCGGCTTGGTGATGAGGCCTGTGCGCGTCGTCGCGCCGATCAGGGTGAACGGCGGCAGGTCGATCCGGATCGAGCGCGCCGCCGGTCCTTCGCCGATCATCAGGTCGAGTTTCCGGTCTTCCATCGCCGGGTACAGGATTTCCTCAACCGGCGCGGAAAGCCTGTGGATTTCGTCGATGAAGAGGACGTCGCGGGGCTGCAGATTGGTCAGAATCGCCGCCAGATCGCCGGCCCGGGCGATGACCGGCCCCGAGGTCGCGCGAAAGCCGACGCCAAGCTCGCGGGCGATGATCTGCGCCAGCGTGGTCTTGCCGAGGCCGGGCGGACCGTAGAGGAGCACGTGGTCCAGCGGTTCGTCGCGGCCGACCGCGGCGGTAACGAACACGCGCAGGTTCTCGCAGATCGCCCGCTGGCCGATGAAGGTGTCGAGACAGGTCGGGCGAAGTCCGGCGTCGCCGTCATCATCGTCATCGGCTGCGGGCGCGACGAGCCGCTGGTCCGGATCCGACGCGGCGCTCACGGATGATGCTCCTTCGGCGCGAGCGCGGCGAGGCTGTCGGCAATCAGGGTTTCCACGCTCGCCTGCCCGCCCCGCCGGCCCGCCGCGGCCGTGACCGCATCCACGGCTTCGCTCGTGCTGAAGCCGAGGTTGACCAGCGCCGAGACGGCCTGATGGGTTGGCGCCACATTTTCGCCGACATGGGCCGCGCGAACCGGCGCCCCGCGCGGCGCGACCACCGCCTCGTCGCGCAGTTCGCCAATGACGCGCGCGGCCAGCTTGGCCCCGACACCGGGCGCACGCATGATCATCGCCCGGTCACCGGCGGCGATCGCACCGGCAAGCGTCTCCGCCGGGACGGCGGAGAGAATGGCCAAGGCCGCCTTGGCGCCGACGCCCTGGACCGTGATGAGCCGGCGAAACCAGTCGCGCTCATCCGCGTGGGCGAAGCCGTAGAGCAGGATCGCATCCTCGCGGACCTGGGTCTCAATCAGCAGGCTCGCCGGGCCGTGGACGACGAGCTCGGAAAGGGTGCGCTGGGAGCAGAGAACCAGGTAGCCGACGCCGCGGACGTCGATGACGGCGGCGCCCTCGCCGATACTGTCGATGGCACCGGTCAGCTTGGCGATCACCGCGCACCGTCCATCATTCGCATCGCCGTCTGCCGGTGATGGGCGTGACAGATCGCCACCGCCAGCGCGTCCGCCGCATCCTCGCTTTGCAGCGCCGCGCCGGGCAGCAGGACGCCGACCATCATCTTGACCTGATCCTTCGCCGCGTGGCCGCTGCCGACGACGGCCTTCTTGACAAGGTTCGGCAGATACTCGCTGACGGGCAGACCGGCCCGGGCGCTGACCAGAAGGGCCGTGCCCCGGGCCTGACCCAGCCTCAAGGTCGAAACCGCGTTGCGGTTGACAAAGGTCTCTTCGATCGCAGCCTCGGCCACTCCATAGCGGGCGATGACCGCCTCGATGCCCTCGGCGAGCCGGACCAGCCGCATCGCCAGCGGCTCCCGCGGGCTGGTCCGCACGACCCCGTCGCCGACGTGGCGCAATCGGCCGGCCTCGACGTCGATGACGCCCCAGCCGGTGGCGCCGAGTCCTGGGTCAAGCCCGAGCAGCCGCATCTAAAGCCACGCGCGCAACGTCACGCCGGGTCTCCTCAGACGAAACGAAGCACGAGCGCCATCACGCACTCAGCCGCTCCATCACTTCGTCGGCAACGTCGAAATTGGACGCGACCCGCTGCACGTCATCGTTGTCATCGAGTACATCGAGCAGTTTGAACAGCATAGCTGCCGTATCCTCATCGACCGCAACCGTCGCCAGCGGCTTCCAGTCGAGCCCCGCAGCGGCGGCCGGGCCGAAACGGGCCTCGATCGCGTCGCGGACCGCTGACAGGTCATCGGCGGCGCAGGTGATGTCGTGACCGTCGGCGCCCGAGACGACATCGTCGGCCCCGGCGTCGAGCGCCGCTTCGAACATGGCCTCGGCCGAAGCCGTCCCCGCGTCATAACGCACAAGGCCGATCCGCCCGAACTGGAAGCTGACGGTCTCGCCAAAGGCGCCGCCGTGCTTGCCGAAGGCCGCCCTCAGCTCGCTCGCGGTGCGATTGCGGTTATCGGTGAGGGCCTCGACGATCAGGGCGACGCCGCCGGGCCCATAGCCCTCGTAGCGGACCTCTTCGAAACTCTGGCCGCCGTCCTCGCCGGCTCCCCGCTTTATTGCCCGCTCCATCGTGTCTTTCGGCATGTTCGCCGCCTTGGCGGCGATGATCGCCGAGCGCAGGCGCGCGTTGAACTCCGGATCCGGCAGCCCAGCGCGAGCGGCGACGGTCAGCTCGCGGATCAGCTTGGTGAACGCCTTGGCCCGCTTCGCATCCTGCGCGCCCTTGCGATACATGATGTTCTTGAATTGGGAATGACCTGCCATGGCCTGCGGTGCATCTCGCTCGCTTAAATAAAGTGGCTAGCACGCGGTAGGTCTACCACATCTAGCCGGGGTGAGGTAGGGCGGAGAGATTAAAGTATCGTCAGGCGTGTTTCGGCTCAAGCCAGCGGCCACTGCGCGACAAGGCTCCCGCCGACGCGCAGTGGGCCGACGTGAACCGCCCGCCCCGTGGCATCGTCGGTCTCGACATAGATACCGCACAGAGTCGCCGGTCCCGTGGCCGGCTCCAGCCGCCCCGCCGGCATCTTCGAGACGAAACGGCCGATCGCCGCCTCCTTCTGCATGCCGATGACGGAGTCGTAGTCTCCGCACATGCCAACGTCGGTAATGTAGGCTGTGCCGCCGGGAAGGATCCGCGCGTCGGCCGTGGGCACATGGCTATGGGTGCCGACGACCAGCGAAACACGGCCGTCAAGAACATGGGCCAGCGCCATCTTCTCGCTGGTCGCCTCGGCATGGATGTCGGCGATGATGCAGTCGACCGACGCGCCAAGGCGCTGGTTCTGCAGCGCCCGCTCTGCCGCGGCAAACGGATCGTCGAGCGGATCCATGAACAGCCGACCCATGACCTGAAGAACCATCAGCCGCAAAGCGTTGTCGTTCGCATAGATGTGCGCGCCGATCCCGGGCGTTCCCTCCGGATAGTTCAAAGGCCGCAGCACCCGCGCCTCCCGGGCGATATACGGGATGATCTCGCGCTGATCCCAAACGTGATTGCCGGTGGTGATGACGTCGACGCCTGCCGAGAAGAACTCCGCACAGATATCGCCGGTGAGCCCGAAGCCGTGGGCCGCGTTTTCGCCGTTGACGACGACGAAATCCAGCTCCAGGCGTTGGCGCAGCTCCGGGACGAGCGCCGTGACGACCTTGCGCCCGGTCCTGCCGACGACATCGCCGCAGTAAAGAACCTTCACGTAAAGGCCCTCACGGCGCGGCTCTCGTGAGCTCCCGCTCGCTCAGGAGCCAATCCAGAGGCTGGTCCAGTGGACCGTGCGGGACGGCGTCGAAGCGTTGCGCCGCATAGGCGATGCCGACGGCGGTCACCGGCTTCGTCCGGCGCAAGGCGGCAAGGGTGCGGTCGTAGTAGCCGACCCCCTGCCCCAGCCGCCAGCCGGCGGCATCGAAAGCGAGGAGCGGGACCAGGAGGAGGTCGGGTGTGACCTTCGGCACCGTAGCCGGCGGCTGGACGGTGTCATGGTCGCCCGGTTCGACCGGATCGAGCGGCGCCCAGCGGCGGAAGACCAGAGGCGCACCGCGATCCGCGACAACCGGCAAGGCGCAGACGAAGCCCCTCTCGTGCAGGCGCGCGAGCAGCGGACGGTCATCGATTTCCGTTCCGATCGGCCAGTAGCCGGCAACGACAGCCCCCGCGGCGAGGTTGAACGCAGCCAAGCCGGCGAGGAAATGGCCGGCGGCGGCGGCGGCGGCGATCGGGCCTTCCTTCTGGTCGGCGACCAACCGCATCTTCCGCGCCCGCGTCCGCAGCGCTCGCTTTTCCTCGCCGAGATCGACCATTACCATCTGTGTCCAGAGGAGCGGATAGGCGCACTCACTTTGCCGCGCCGGGGCTGGCGGAGCCGCGATGGCCGTCGGTCGTGCAATCCTCTCCGGCCTGCGTAAGCAGGTGGGCACCGTATCCCGAACCCGCAGGTCCGGAAGGCACAGCTCCCATTCGGATCACTGTTGGCCCGAGGGATATAGACACCAAACGAACCCCGCAGCGCCCGCCGCTCACAATCTAGGAGGACTTCAGGCGCTCGGCAATGTCCTCGATCCGTTTGGCGAGGCCGTTGAGCATCTCCGTCAGGTCTTCCTCGGCCAGGCCGGCAGACAACATGACCGGCGCCGGCGGCAGTTCCTGCGGCGCCGCGCCGCCACTGAACGACTCCAGCTCGGCGTGGGCGTCGACCAGTTCGTCGGCAA
>JBBSCD010000064.1:0-13898 GCA_038250645.1 Rhodospirillales bacterium | reverse complement strand
CTCGTCGCCTACGCTCAGGAATGGGTCTTCCGCCGCTCCTACCACGACGAGTACGTTCCGGCGCGGGTCCGCCGACAGGCGCCCCTCTATTGATCCGCCGCCTGCGCCGCACCCCGGCCGTCGATACCCTCAGCAACGATGCGCGTCCGCCCAAAGGGCGCTTCGGCCGCTGGGTCTATCTCGCGCTCATTGCCGCCTTCTTCCTCTGGATCGGCGACCTGTTCGTCGGCTCGCTCCTCCGCCTGCGCGCCGACGGGCTGGTCGTCGCTGAGCACGTCTCGGTGGCGGTTCCGTTCGCCGCCCAGGTGATCGAAACCGAAACGACCCCCGGAGCACTGGTCGAAGCCGGCGCCGTCGTCGCCCGGGTGAGCTCCGTCGAGCTGGCCCAGGACATCGCGCTTCTGACCGCACGCAACGCCGATCTGCTCGTACGCCGGCTTGAGCTCGAGCGCGAGACACGGGTCGCCGAGGCGGTTCTTCCGGTCGCGCGACACCGCGCCGGAGAAGCGGAATCCGCCCTGAAGAAGATCGAGAGCTATCGCGGCGCCGGCGATATCGGTTTGACGCTGTGGATGCAGACCCTGCGCGAGCGCTTTGAGACCAAGGAGCGGGTCGCCGAACTGAGCGCTTCGCTTGCAAGCGCTGGAGACGCACTGGGCATCGTCGGCGGCGCCGTCAGCGACGCGACGACTGCTCTCCGCGATCTGCGCGGCGCCTACGGCGACGGCTTCATTCGCGCGCCGGTCGCTGGCACCGTCGGCCTGCGGATGGCCCGCGCCGGCGAGGTGGTGCGCCCGGGAGAGCCGCTGCTGGTGCTCTACCGCCCGGAACGCTTTGTCCTCGCCTACCTTGAGACCGGCGGCCTCTATACCGTGCGGCGCGGCGATCCGGTGGAGCTGTCGAGCGGTTTCGTTCAGACGACGGGTGTCGTCAGCGATGTTCTGCCGGTCGCCGATCAGCTTCCGCCCGAATTCCAGAAGACGTTTCAGCCGCGCCAACGCGGCCAGGTCGTGCGCATTACGGTTGCCGATCCCGACCGCCTGCCGTTGTTCACCAAGGTGGCCGTTTCCGGGCGCGGCTGGCTCTCCGGCCTGGTTTCGACCGCCATCGCCGCGGCGGCTACAGTCCGGTGAAGCGCGGTTTCCGCTTCTCTCGAAACGCGGCAAGGCCTTCGGCGTAGTCGCTGCTGTCATAGACAATGCGACGCAGGCCCTGCATCCGCTCGAACAGTTCCGGGGTGATTGCGTGAGCGCTGGCCAGCAGCCGCAGTTCCTCCTTCATGACGGCAATGCTGAGCGGCGCATTCGTGGCGATCTTCCGGGCAATCGCGTAGACGAAGTCTTCGATCTCGTCCGCGGCCTTGACATAGTTGATGATGCCAAGGTTGAGCGCCTGGCTTGCGGGGATGGGCTGGGCTGTAAAAAGCATTTCCTTGGCGACCGGCAGCGGTATCGCATTCAGCATCGTCAGGAGGCCGCCGAGATTGTAGGGCAGCCCGAGCTTCGCCGGAGTGATGGCGAAGGTGGTGTCGGCGGTGGCGACAAGGATGTCGCAGGCCATTGCAACCTCGCAGCCGCCGCCCCACACGCCGCCTTCGATCAGGGCAATGATCGGCGCGGGGAAGTCCTGCAGCGCGCGAACCACCACCCGCAGCGGATCGGCCCATCCCAGCGGGTCGCGGCCCCGGTTGGGGATCTCGCCGACATCATGGCCGGCGGACCAGACCCTGGCTTGCGGCGGCGCACGCAGCACGACGGCGCGTGCGTTCTGCTCGCGGAAAGCCTCCAACGCCGTCGTGATTTCGCAAATGAGCGCTTCGCTCAGAGCGTTACGCTTTTCGGTGTGGGTCATGACGATCGTTGCAATCGCATCCTCGCACTCGGTGCGGATCAGGGACATCGGGGACTCCGTCTAACGCCCGTTCGGTGAGACCGGCGGCGCCGGCGTCCGGACGATAGAGCGCCGCCCACGCGCCGCCAAGTCACCCATTATCGCCGGACCGCCCGCGGCAGGCCTGCTCCGGGAAAGCGGCGTCCTGGGCATGCGCACAGCCGGCGATCATGCTATAGGTGCGCCCACAGGCGGGCGGGATAACGATCGGGGGACTCCAATGGGGCAAATGGCCAAACGAATACAGGATCTGCTGCCGAGCCAAGTTAAACGCGGTCTGCAGGCGCTTCGCTTCTACGCGAGCGACCGGACGGCTCTGCAGACGGCGCGGGCTGTGCCGCTGCCGGACGGGTTCGCGAGGGTCTACCACCACCACATCCGTCGCACCGGCGGGACCAGCCTTAACGCGGCGTTCTACGCAACCGGCGGCGCCGGCGCCGACAAGGAGCCGCTGCTGGCCAGCCAGGGCTGGATGATCCATGGCGGCCGGGTCTTCGTCGCCCACAACAAGTACCTGATCGACAAGGGCGCGTACTTCTTCGCCCGGTCGCATTCCCCGGCCCATGAGCTGCGCCTGCCGCCCCGCACGTTCACCGTGACGATCCTCCGCGACCCGGTGGAGCGGGTGATCTCCCATTATAACGTGCTGGCGGAGTGGGAGAAGAACGACGTCCGTCACCCCTCGCGGGCGACGGAAGGGCCGTGGCTGGGCGCCTCTTTTTCCGATTTTCTCACGCGCGTTCCTCGGGAGCATCTGCTCCGCCAGCTGTATACGTTTTCCCCCGCCTTCTCGGTCGATGAGGCGCACGCGACGCTGGCCGGCCTTGGCGCCGTACTGATGAACGAGGACTACGCCGATGGCCTCGCGGCGCTCGGCGACCGACTCGGCTTAGATCTTGCGCTATTCTGCGAAAAGGCGAGCAGGGCCGTCGTGCCGGTCGGGGCGGCCGACCGGGCCAGGCTGCGCGAGATGCTCGATCCCGAATACGCGCTGATCGCCCGGGTCAGGGCCGGCGGCAACGTCTACTCGCCCGCTCCCGTCGCAACCGCCGCAAGCCCGGCGCCGGCAAACTGACCGCTGCCGGTTCGGCGCATACAAAATGAGGGACCGGCGCACCGGTCCCTCAGTCTGATCTTCACGGGAGTCCGTGGGGACTCAATCGCAGAGACGCGGGGCGATCGGCAAAGCCTTCAAAGGACGACCTTCCTCCTCCCCGCAGCAGGCACTCTTGCCAAGGGCTGGCATGGGAAGCAAGACAAAAATCGCCAGAACGGAGAAATCAACAGGACGGATGCGAGATATGCCAGCTTTACGCGCCGGTCTCGTACTCGAAGCTGCCGGCGATGCCGTGCTCCGATCGCATAAACTCGCTGAGGGCGCTGCTGCGCCTTGCTTCCGGAAGATCGCGAAAGGCGACGACCAGCTTGCGCTCCGCCGGGCTCAGACGTTCCCAACCGTCCTCGATGAGATCCATCGGCGAGCAATTGAGAGCGCGCGCGATCTTCATCAACCAATCCCAGGTCAGTCGCCGTTCGTCGCGTTCGAGGCGAGCGATCTGCTGGTAGGACGCGGGCGGATCGACTCGCGCCGAGAGCTGCTGGAGTGTCAGGCCTTGGCGCGCGCGCATCAGGCGTATTCGGTTCATGCTGTTCTTCGCTGCTCGAGTAATGGGCGGACACGGCAAGATACGTAACGGATGCCGAAGTGGTTTACAGAGGATACACCGAAACAAGCGAATCTCCTAACCCAAAAGGGTTACCACCGGCGCGGATGAGGCCCGTCGGGGCTTCTCAGTTGATTATCTCTTGCTGATCATCGCTTGAAAGTATCGGCGATACCGACCAATTCGCGCAGGCGGCGGTCATTTGCTGTCTTGATTTCGGTGTAGTACCAGGTTCCGCCGACCTTCTGTAGCCGCAGCACCATGAACTGGCGCAGCGGTCCGACCTGGAAGGTGCAGTACATCTCGCGCAGCGACCCGGCGGCATTGTAAGCGGTCTGCGGCGGATCGCAGAGCTCCGCCCCGATTTTGCCAAGCCCGCGCAGGCTCTCGAACAGCTGCGGCACCGCCTTGCGAAGGACATCGAAGGCAGGATCGGCGAACGGGCTGTCCGGGCTGTCGAGGACCGCGGAGACCTCTGCGTTGCCGGGTACGTCGATCGTCAGCCGCTCCTTCAGCCAGGCATCGGGATCCTTGACCTCCCCCGTCACTTCGCGCAGTGACAGCGACGTCAGCTCCGAAAACGGATTGTCCTCCGGCCGCACAGTCAGGATCGGCCGCCAGTCCGTGGAATTGGCGGGACTGGGTTCGGCGACGACGACAAAACCCGCGGGTACGTCGAACCTTCCCGCTGCCGGCGTCGCCGCCGGTGACGATGCCGGCAGGAGCGCCGCCAGCGGCAGCCAGGCCACCGCTGCGGCGAGCCGCGCCGTCCGGGTTGCGCTCAGCCGCACGACAATCTTCATCGTCAATGCCTACCAGTTCCCGCCGCAGTCTCGCCGCCGGGGCAATCGCCGAGATCGCCTGCGCCCTGCGTCGCGGTGCTAGAACCGCCACTCGGCCTGCACCGAGACGATGTCGATCGACGATTCGGCGCTGCCACTGAAGTTACCCCGGAACGTCTCGCCAGGGGCGGTCGCGGAGAGGTCGATGTCCGCGTTGCGGACAAAGATGTGCGTATAGCCGGCCGCGAGCAAGAGGTTCGGCAGCGGCTGATAGCTTGCCCCGAGGGCCAGCCAGTGGCGGTCGTTGTCGGGGATGCGCGGCGTGCGGGTCTTGTTGGGCACCGGGCTCTGGTCGTAGGCGTAGCCGGCGCGCAGCGTCCAGGCGTCGGCCGGGCGGTAGGTCACGCCGATGGCGAGAAACCAGCTGTCGGTCCAGTCGTCGTCGGTAACGCTGTCGGGCTGTGCCGGATTGGCGAACTTGATCGTCAGATCCTTGAAATCGCTCCAGCGCGTCCACTGCGCCTCGCCGCTCAGCGCCCACCGCGCGCTGAGCGCCTGGTAGACGCCGAGATTGACCGATTCCGGTGTCGTAATGTCGGCTGTAGCGTCGGTGTTGGCGAAGGCGCCGGTCGCCCCCGCCACCGCCGCACCGACGCCGGCGTCGTCGAGCCGGAACGAGGCCCGTCCGCGCAAGGTGTGCTTGACCTTCGACCGGTAGCCGAGCCCGACGCGGGTTCCCGACCATGGCTCGACAAGCGCGCCGAGGGTAAAGCCGTAGCTCCAGTCGTCGCCAGTGATGCGGGCGCGGCCATCCTGCAGGCCGGGAGCGGCGCCCGTAATGCCGCCCAGAGCGCCGATGGTGCCGAAATCGACGGCGTTGGTCAGCTTCGCGTCGGCATACTGAAGCTGCAGGCCCGCGCCCAGCGACAGCCCCCGGATCGGCTCGAAGGCGATCGTCGGGTTGACGTTGAGTGTCGAAAGCTGCGTTTGCAGGGCGTGATAGCGGCCGACCCAGCCGTCGTTGTAATCGGTCTCCAGGCCAAATGGAGCGTTCACGCCGAGGGCGAAGCGCAGCTTGTAGCCGACGTTGAAGGTTTGATCGAGATCCCACAGGGCGTAGAAGGCTGGCAGGACAACGTCATCGGCGACATCGCTGCCGCCGTTGCCGCCGGCAAGAGGGGTGCCGGTGATCGTACTTCCCGAGCCATCGCGGATCTTGACCTGCGGCGCGATGACGCTGACCGCCGCAGCAACGCTGTTGCCGGAGGTCCGGGTCGTGATCGCCGGATTGAAGAACATTGCGCTGATGTCGTCGCCGCCGGCCGACATACCGGCGAAAGCGCCGCCGAGACCGGTGGCGCTCTGTTCCTTCAGCGCGAACCCGGCCGCCTCAGCCGCATGAACGCCAACGACGCTCGCCGCGGCGACGGCAACCGCAACGGGGCACCAACGCATTCCATCCCCCCTGTCGAGCGCATTGAATGGCCGCGCGACCCGGGCTGCGCGCAGCGAGCGAACAATGTGCCATCGTAACCCCTGTGGGTAAAAATACCGTAAAAAGAACCAAAACACAAAGTCAATCAACACCCGCTTGTACACAATGACCGAGACGCGCCATGATCGCATGAAGGTGCCAGGCGCGAACGGTGCCGAGGCGCGGCCGTAGTAAGCCGATGCGCCCGCCGCGGGCAGGGGTTGTCGCCGGCGGACCTGCCCGTTACCGTGAACGACGTGATGCCTAAGTCCGGCGCGTTCCGCACCCACGCCTTTCACCGCTCATTGCGGACGGCGCTGCCCGTCGCCGTGCGGGGTGACGGCCTTTACATCATCGACTCGCAAGGGCGGCGCTATCTCGACGCGTCCGGCGGCGCGGCGGTGTCCTGTCTCGGGCACAGCGACGCAGACGTGCGCGCCGCGATTACCGCCCAGGTCGGCCGGCTGGCGTTCGCCCACACCGGCTTTTTCACCTCCGAGCCGGCGGAGGCGCTGGCCGATCACCTCGCCGCGCACGCGCCCGGCGACCTCGCTCACGTATATTTTACCTCCGGCGGATCGGAGGCCATGGAGGCCGCGCTGAAGATGGCGCGCCAGTACTGGGTCGAAGCCGGAGCGCCGGAACGTCGCCACTTCATCGCCCGTCGGCAAAGCTACCACGGCAGCACGTTGGGCGCGCTGGCGGTCGGCGGCCACGCTGAACGTCGCGCTCCGTACGAACCGCTGCTTGCCGAGGTCAGCCACATCGCGCCCTGCTATGCGTACCGCGGCCAGACGCCGGGAGAGGATCCCGAGGCCTACGGCCTGCGGGCGGCGGGCGAGCTTGAACAGGCCATCGCCGCCGCGGGCGCCAAGGCCGTTATCGCCTTCGTCGCCGAAACGGTCGTCGGTGCAACCCTCGGCGCCGTCCCGCCGGTCCCCGGCTACTTCCGCCGCATCCGCGAGATCTGCGATCGCCACGGCATCCTGTTGATCCTCGACGAGGTGATGTGCGGCATGGGCCGGACCGGCACGCTCCACGCCTGCGAACAGGAGGCCGTTGTTCCCGACCTTCTGTGCTTGGCCAAGGGGCTCGGCGCTGGCTATCAGCCGGTTGGGGCGGTCCTCGTCGGCGAGCGGGTGTTCGGCGCATTCGCCACCGGCAGCGGCGCCTTCCGTCACGGCCATACCTACATGGGCCACGCAACCGCCTGCGCCGCGGCGCTCGCAGTGCAGCGGGCTATTGCCGAACGCGACCTTCTCGCCAACGTCCGCAGCCAAGGCGAAGCGCTCGCCGCGGCCCTGCACGACCGCTTCGCCGCCCATCCGCACGTCGGCGACATCCGCGGCCGCGGCCTCTTTCGCGGCATCGAAATGGTCGCCGACCGCGCGAGCAAGGCGCCGTTCGACCCGGCTTTGAAGCTTCACGCCCGGATCAAGGCCGAGGCCATGGCCCGCGGCCTGATCTGCTATCCCGCCGGCGGCACCGCCGACGGCACCCGCGGCGACCACGTTCTCCTCGCCCCGCCGTTCATCGTCACGCGCGACGACATCGCGTTGATCGTGGACCGCCTCGCCGCCGCCGTGGATGCTGCTCTCGACACCGTGGCCGGCGCTGCACTCGCCAGCTGAGCTGCTGGCGGGCCGGCAGCAACACAAGCTTAGCGGCAATGCAAGCTTGTTATTGACAACGCAAACGCGTATTATTCGCCCGTCAAGTAAGCTCAGGCGCATTATGCTTCCGGTGGTTGAGACGCCCGCGGGAGATGAGCCTGATCGGCGCAACGACGGATGCGAGCAGGCGGGACGCAGAGCCTGCCTGGTGAAGATGAGAAGAAACGAACGTGCGGGTTCGGCGCGGGTTGGGCGCCGAATAATAATAAACAGCGGGACGGAGCGCGCGGACGATCGAACCCGATCGCTCGAGAGTGTCCGCCTGCAAATGTGGAGGAGGAGAAGGCCACATGACAATGAAAAGACGGGAAAACGGATCGGCGGCTTTGTTTGCAGCCATTCTGGCCGTGGGCGCCATGATCGCCATGCTGCCCGGGGCGCCGGCCATGGCGCAGGACAAGCGGGTATTCATCACCATCGGCACTGGCGGCCCGACCGGCGTCTACTTTGCCGCCGGCAACGCCATCTGCCGTCTCATCCATAAAGAGGCTGCCGAAGGGCGCAAGGAAGGCCGCCAGCACGGCATCCGCTGTTCGGCGCCGTCGACGGGCGGGTCGACCTACAACATCGGCCAGATCAAGGAGGGCGAGCTCGATTTCGGCGTCGCCCAGTCGGACTGGCAGTACCACGCCTGGAAGGGCGACACGCCGGATTCGGTCCCGCCGTTTCCCGGGCTGCGCGCCGTCTTCTCCCTTCATCCGGAACCGTTTCAGCTCATCGTCGGCAAGGATTCCGGTATCAAGTCGTTCAAGGACCTGAAAGGCAAGCGGGTCAACATCGGCAATTCCGGATCGGGCCAACGGGGCACCATGGAAGTGCTGATGAACGCCTACGGCATGAAGACCAGCGACTTCCAGATCGCCACGGAGCTGACCTCGACGGAGCAGGCGAACGCGCTCTGTGACGGCAAGATCGACGCTTTCGGCTATTCGGTCGGCGTACCGAATGCCGGAGTCGCGGTCGCGACCGACGGCTGCGATGCCCGGATTGTCTCGCTTGACGGCGACATCGAAAAGAAGCTGGTTGCCGAAAACCCGTACTACGCCTTCGCCACGATCCCCGCCGGCACCTACAAGACGACCGACAAGGATGTGACCACGTTCGGTGTGCTGGCAACGCTGGTAACCAGCGAGAAGGTCGACGACCAGACCGTCTACGAGGTCACCCGCGCGGTCATGGACAACATCGACGACTTCCGCGAACTGCATCCCGCTTTCGCCAACCTCGACCCGAAGAAGATGGCCACGGACGGCCTGACAGCGCCGATCCACCCGGGCGCAATGCGCTACTACAAAGAAAAAAATCTGCTGTAGTTCGGCGACGACCGGCGCTTTCCTCACCAGGAGGCGCCGGTTTTCCACTGCCGCGGCCACACCTTTGGGACGAAGGGTGCAATCATGGCGGAAACACCTGCGCGGGGGCCTGTGCCCGAAGAAGGGTCGCGCCGGAAGCCGGATCCGGCGGCGCCGGACGCCAGTGCGAGCGGCGATGACGCAGAGGATGATGCTGGAAGCTTGACCAGCAAGCTCGAAGATATCGAGTACACCGGCCACAAGCACGGTCCGCGGCTGGCGTTCGCGATCAGCCTGGTCGCTTTCGCCTGGGCGCTGTTCCAGATGTGGATCGCATCGCCGTTTCCGTTCATGCTCAACATCGGCATCATCACCGACGTGCCGGCGCGGGCCATCCACCTCGCGTTCGCCCTGCTGCTCTGCTACCTGACCTTTCCCGCCGCCCGCCGCTTCGCCTCCGACCGGGTGCCATGGTACGACCTGATTCTGGCGCTCCTTGCGTGCTCGGCGACGCTCTACCTTTACGTGAACTGGGGCGGCCTTGTCAGCCGTCAGGGCATCCTGCTCACCGTCGAGATGTTCGGCGTTATGGTGCCCGTCGAGGCGATCATCGGCGGCGTCGGCATTGTCCTCCTGCTGGAAGCGACCCGGCGGGCCATCGGCCTGCCGCTGGTTATCGTCGCAATCGTGTTTCTGATCTACTCGGTATTCGGCCAGTCGATGCCGCTCATCATCTCGCACAAGGGCCTCTCACTGAACCGCCTGATCGGCTACCAGTGGTTCAGCGGCGAGGCCATCTTCGGCATCCCCATCGACGTCTCCGTCAGCTTCGTCTTCCTCTTTGTGATGTTCGGCGCGTTGCTGGACAAGGCCGGGGCCGGCAAGTACTTCCTCGACCTCTCCTTCGCCATGGTCGGCCGTTACCGCGGCGGCCCGGCCAAGGCGGCAATTCTCGCCTCGGGGATGACCGGCATGATCTCCGGTTCGTCGATCGCCAACGTGGTGACGACCGGAACCTTCACCATCCCGGTCATGATTCGGACCGGGCTGCCGGCGATCAAGGCTGGCGCCATCGAGGTCGCCGCATCGACTAACGGCCAGATGATGCCGCCGATCATGGGCGCTGCGGCCTTCATCATGGCCGAGCTGCTCGGTATCTCCTACTTCGAGGTGGTCAAGGCCGCGTTCATCCCGGCGATCCTCGCCTATATCGCGCTTCTCTACATCTCCCATCTGGAGGCGCTGAAACTCGGCCTGAGGGGCCTGACCCGGGCTGAAACCCCGCGGCTGTTCAGCACCCTGCTCAGCGGCCTCCACTATCTCATTCCGATGGCGGTGCTCGTCTACCTGCTCATGATCGAGCAGTGGACCGCGGGCAGCGCGGTCTTCTATTCCATCGTCGTGCTGTTGGCGCTGATGATCATAGAGCCTGTCTTCGTCGCCATGCGCGATCGCTCCGCCAGCATCGGCGCCGCACTCGGCGTCGGCCTTACCAACATCTACGTCGGCATGGTCGCCGGCGCGCGGAACATGGTCGGCATCGCCGTCGCCGTCGCGGTTGCCGGTATCATCGTCGGCGCCGTGGCCTCGACCGGCCTCAACAACGCCCTGGTGGGCGTTGTCGAGGCGCTGTCGGGCGGCAACGTCTACATCCTGCTGGTCCTGACGGCGGTGCTGTGTCTGATCCTTGGCATGGGCCTGCCGACGACCGCGAATTATCTCGTCGTCGCCTCGCTGATGGCCGGCGTCCTCGTCGAGCTCGGCAGTGCCGCCGGCCTGGTCCTGCCGCTGATCGCGGTGCACCTGTTCGTCTTCTACTTCGGCCTGCTGGCCGACTCGACGCCGCCGGTGTGCCTTGCCGCATTCGCGGCCTCGGCGATCTCGCGGGCCGATCCGCTGCGCACCGGGGTGCAGGCCTTTCTCTACGACATCCGCACGGGACTGCTGCCGTTCATCTTTATCTTCAATCCCGAGCTGCTGCTCATCGGGGTGACGTCGTGGTTGCACGGGATCACCATCTTCTTCGTCTCGCTGATCGCGATTTTCTGCTTCAGCTCGGCGACCCAGGGCTGGCTTCTGGTCAAGGTGCGCTTCTACGAAGCGATCATGCTGCTCATCGTCGCCCTGGCGCTGTTTCGTCCGGGCGCCATCATGGACCGGATCTTTCCGCCGTTCGCGCCGGTCGAGCTGGACCGGTTCGTTTCGGGCGAACTGGCGGTGGAGCCCGAACGCGAGGTTCGCCTGCATGTAACCCGCGAGACCCGTTACGGCGACCGCTTCAAGCTGTTCCTGCTGAAGGCGCCCGAGAGCTCGGCGGCAACACCCAACGAGCCCTACGGCCTGACGCTGGAGCGCGAGCCCGACGGGCGCTACTACGTCTCCGACATGGCCATTAACAGCCCGGCGGAGAAGGTCGGCGTCGATTTCGGCGACTACGTGACCGCGTTCGACGTCAAGCAGCTCGATCTTCCGGCCAAGGAGTGGGTGTGGCCGTTCGCGTTCGCGCTGCTTGGGTTCGTTATCTTCCTGCAGTGGCTGCGCTGGCGTCGCGAACCGCACCCGCAGGCGGTGGCGCAGGCGGCTCGCTAGGGTGACGCCCGCCACCCAAGCGGACGAGATAACGACGAGAAGAACGAGGGGAGGGCGAAGCGTGTACCGGGATATCCTTCTGGCCGTCGATCTTAAAGAGGACAGCTCATGGCGTCGGGCTTTGCCGACGGCGGTCGAGTACTGCCGCGCGTTCGAGTCCACGCTGCATGTCGTGACCGTCGCGCCGGACTTCTCGATGCCGTTCGTCGGCCAGTTCTTCCCCGACGACTACGCCAAGAATGTCGCCGATGCGCTGCTTGCGACCTTGCATGACTTCGTTCGCGAGCACGTCCCCGACGACGTTCGGGTCCAGCATATTGTCAGCGAGGGTACGGTGTATCAGGAGATCCTCAAGATCGCCGACGACATCGGCGCCGATCTCATTGTCATGGCCTCGCATCGGCCGGCGTTGAAGGATTACCTGCTCGGGCCGAACGCCGCCCGGGTCGTCCGTCATGCCGAGTGCTCGGTGCTCGTCGTGCGCGGCTGAGGCGGCATCACGAGCCATCACGTCGCCGCCCGCGCGGGTGGGCGCCTACTTCAGGGTCTTGAGGTACGCGATCACGTCGGCGCGCGCCTGCGCGTCCGGGAGCTTGACCGACATCGCCGTGTCGCGTCCGGCGAAGGCCCGCGGGTCGGCCAGCCAGGCGTCGAGTGTCTGTTCGTTCCAGACGACATCGAGACCGCGCAGCGCATGATAGTGGGCGAAGAAAGGGACCGAGCCGGCACGCCGGCCGTAGACGCCGGCCGCCTACGGACTCCACGACCGCATGCTCACCAAAGACATGCTGCGCAAGCTCGCCGACCATTTCCACGGCCCCGATCTATTACGGCCAGCGTTCTTTCACCCCATCATTGACCGGCGGCAGCACCCACCCCAACTGAGCGTGCCCCTCAAGGCAAGGGCGGCTACGGAAAGAGGCCGAACTTGACTATACATACAACGTATGCATAAATTGGGTTATGTGGTTTGAATGGGACGAAAAGAAGCGCAGCAGCAACCTTCGAAAGCACGGAATAGATTTCATCCGGGCAAAGGAAATATGGTTCGGCGATGTTCTGGAAATCCCCTCCCAGCAGGACGAGCATGGCGAGAAACGTTATCTGGCCTATGGCCGTCTGGAGAACCGCATCATTGCCGTCGTCTACACGCGGCGCGGCAGAACCCGGAGGATCATCAGCGCAAGACGGGCGAGGGACTATGAACGAGAAGCTTACGAAGACGAATTTAGGCGAGCGCCTTAGAGACGACCGCACCGACTGGCAGCGGGTTGACGCCCTCACCGAGGACGAACTCGCGCAGGCCATTGAGAACGATCTCGATAGCTTCGAGCCCGGAGCCGACTGGATCAGGAAAGCCGCCGTGCCGCGCCCCGCCGAGGCCAAGGAGCGCATCACTATGCGCCTTGATGCCGACATGCTGGAATGGTTCCGCCAGCAGGGCAGAGGCTATCAGACCCGCATCAATGCCGTGCTGCGGGCCTATTTCGAGGCCACCACGCGCCGGTGACGGCCAGTAGCAAGAACAACAGGCAACGCACCAACGCGCAAGACCCATGAGCTACACTCTGGGAGAGGCCGCAAAAGCGGAACGCGCCGCGCCCGCGGCGCTGCACCCGGGGCCGCTTGTCTTACCCCTTTCATCCAGTATGTCATCGCGAGCCCCAAAAGGGGCGTGGCGATCCAGAGCAACCAGCAACCTCTTTCTTAGTACTACTGGATTGCCGCGTCAGGGCTCCGCCCCTCCTCGCAACGACGATCAAAATGGTCAACCTGAACGCTGACCGCCTTAATTGCTCAGGGTCTTGAGATAGGCGATGACGTCGGCGCGATCCTGCGCATCCGGCAGCTTGTAGGCCATGCCGCTGCGCGGGTTGCTTGTCTTGCTTTTAACGAAGGCCGTCGGATCGGCGAGGTACTCGAAGATGTTCTCCTCGGTCCAGACGAAGTCGGCGCCCTTCAGCCCGACGTAACGGGTAAAGTCCGTCGAGCCGGCCTTGCGTCCGACGACTCCGTGCAACGACGGCCCGACCTTGTGCTTTCCTGCCTCGGCCGAATGACACGCGCTGCACTTCTTGAAGACCTGCTCGCCTTTGGCCGCATCGCCGGCAGGCATCTGTGCCTGCGCCGCGCCGGCCAGCATGGCCAGTACCGCAGCCAACCCGACCGTCCTGAGGCTCTTGCTTTTCATCTGCGAGTCTCCCGCGAGTGGATGATACGCCGTACCGCCCGTCCGGCGGGTGGCGCCTGAGGCGACATTATCGGCGAGCTTGTTCGCGCGCGCAACAACGCCCTCGGACGGAGCCTCGATCGGTCAGGAACAGGCTAAACGCCGCCAACATCGGTAACAACAAGGCCGGGTTTGGCCGGTTCCGTCCCGCCCTCGCGCTTAACAGCCCGTTGACGAAGTCGGCCGGTTCTGACTCCCTGCCCCCATAGCGGTTCGAGGGATTGATCGACATGGCGCTGGGACGGCAAGGGGATCGGCAGGGTGATCTGGTGGTGACGTGGCGGGAGATGCCGCGATCACCCGG
>JBBSCD010000063.1:0-14088 GCA_038250645.1 Rhodospirillales bacterium | reverse complement strand
GGACGCAACGCCCGCTTTGCCGCCATCGGCAACGGCATCGGCGCGGCCCTGATGGGCGCGTGCGGGTACTACGTATCGGAACGCGCGGTGTTCTACCTGACGGCGATCCTGACATTTCCCGCGGTGGCCGCACTGGTGCCCCTTGCCGGCGTCGCCGATCGCCGGTCGAAGGCGCTGCCGCGGCCGCGTCAGGATGGCGGCAAGAAGCTCCGCCTTCGCGAAATGGTGCGGGCGTTAAGCGATCGCCGCTTGCTCATTTTCGCGGCCTGCGCGACGCTGTTCACCTTCGCCAACGCCGCGATGCTCCCGCTCGTCGGCGGCGCGATAACCAAGCGGGCGAGCGAGGAGGCAAGCCTCCTGATCGCAGCCTGCATCGTCATCCCACAGATCGTCGTTGCGCTGATTTCACCCACGGTGGGCCGCATGGCCGAAGTGCGCGGGCGCAAGATCGTCCTGCTGATCGGTTTTTCCATCCTGCCGATCCGGGGCGTCCTGCTGGCGCTGATCACCGATCCGGCATGGGTGGTTCTGGTACAGGCCCTCGATGGCATCGCCGCCGCCTGCTTCGGGGTGATGATTCCGCTGGTCACCACCGACATCGCCGCACGCACCGGGCACCTTAACCTATCGCTCGGCTTCGTGGGCTTCTCGGTCGGCATCGGTGCGACCCTGAGCACGGCCATCGCGGGCTTCATGGCCGATACCTTCGGCGAGGCTTTCGCCTTCTTCGGCCTTGGCGCTGTCGGCATGCTCGCTGTCCTGCTGGTCCTGACGGCGATGAGCGAGACCCGTCCGGATCCGGCGACGGCGGTACCGGGACCGACGACCAAGGATTAGAGCATGCCTCTCGACCGAATGGGCGCAGGATGCTCTATCTTATTGTAATCGATCAACTTTCTGCTTTCGGATGATTCTATCCGAAAGCAGGCTGATCTAGCGTCGCGGCGACCGCCCTTGATTGTCAGCTCCCGGTGCCGGCGGATTCGGTCGTCGGGACGAATGAACCACGCGGATCGCGCTCGACTTGGTCAGCGACCTTTTCATAGAGGTCGGCAAACTCCATCATCCGCCGGCGATCGGCATTTTCGCCCTGCCCGAGCGTGCGATAAATGAACGCGGCCTCGCGCAGAAGCCGCGCCGCCAGATCAGCATTCGTTTTCAAAGATTGCCTCCGTATCCTGCAAATCGCGGGCGCCGTCCGTCTCCGCAGCCTGCCCGGTCGTTGAGGGTGACCGATATCATCGCCAGCGGTCAACAGCGCAGCCGCATCCGCCGGCGCAAGGGCACCGCGCCACGTTGAAGCGGATTCAGCCCGGAGAATTTTCCGCCAGAGTCCCCTGCGGGTCGGTGTCGAGGAGGACGGCGACTTTCTTGTAGAGCGTTCCGAACTCCTCCATGCGATCCTTGAGGTCGGGACTGCTACCGCCCAGCGTGTGGTAGAACTCGGCGGCCTCCCGCAACAGTTGGGCCGCGACCTGCGCATTCGTCATCATGTCTCCTCCCCATACCATCTTCGCAGGACGCGTAGGCAAGGCAAAAACAATTGCCGTCTCGGCGAGCAGCGACCCCAGCGTTATATATCAGTGGTATAAGGCAAGCGGCGGGACAGTCATACAAAAGAAAAGGCGGAACAGCCGTTACGGCGCTGGCTACCGCCGCGCCCTCAGCGCGGAGCGCTTTCGGGAACGAAAACGGGAAGCGCTGCGGGGATGACGCGAAAATCCGCCGGCGTTTCCGCAACCACCTCGCCATCGACGTTGATGGGCATGGGTCTATCCGTCTCGATCCGGATGGTCTGTCCGGAGAGTGTGTGAACGCCGTTGACGAACTTCTGCTTTCCCCACCGTAGCGCCGGCAGGCACGCGGCCAGCCGCCACCAGCGCTGCCGCTCGATCGCATAGAGGTCGAGGCGGCGATCGTCAATCGTGGCGTCGTCGGCGATTGTCATCCCGCCGCCGTAGAAGCGCCCATTGCCGACGGCGATCTGAATGCTCTTGATGTCGAGGCTGGCGCCGTCGCACTCGATCCGGGCGGCGAAGGACGACGCCGAGTGCAGCGCTTCCCAGGCATTGCCGATGTAGGCGAGGACGCCCCAGCGGCGCTTCTGCTGCCGCGTCAGCCGCTGAGCAATGTCGACACTGAGCCCGATCGAGGCGACGTTGAGAAAGTGCGTGGCGTTGACCTCGCCGACGTCGATGCGCTGGATCCGGCCGCCGCCGATGACCGAGCAGGCCTCGGTTATCTTCGTCGGGATCGCCAAGGTGCGGGCCAGATCGTTGGCGTTGCCCATGGGCAGGATCCCGAGCGGCAGGCCGGACTCGAGCACCGCCCCGAGAGACATCGACAAGGTGCCGTCGCCACCGCCGATGATGATCATATCGGCGCGGCCGTGGTCGGTGCGGATCAATTCGGGGATGCGGTTCGGCTTTCGGCAGAAGTGAGCCGAGATCTCGATACCCGCATCTTCCAGCACCTTCAGGCCCTGGTCGAGGTTGGCGTGGCTGCTCGCGCCCTTGCGATTGATCAGAAGAAGCGCCCGACGGCTCATGGCATGGCCTCCACCATGCGCCCGGCCTCCAACATGACGGCGGCGATCCGTTCGACGGCGACGTCGACGTCGGCCGCACCGATGTCGAGATGGGTGAGTGCACGCACGCCATTGCTGCCGCTCGGCAGCATGAAAACGCCGGCGGAATGGCAGCGATCGACGAATTCCCCGGCGGTCATGGTCTCGACCCGGAAGCGGACAATGTTGGTGACAATGCCTTCGGCATCGATTGCGATGCCGTCGATGCCGGCGAGACCAACCGCCAGTCGCCGGGCATTGGCATGATCCTCGGTCAGTCGCTCGCGATGATGATCCAGTGCGTAAAGAGCGCCGGCGGCAATAACCCCGGCCTGACGTAGGCCTCCGCCGAAAAGGGCCCTGAACCGCCGGGCGCGCGCGACGAAAGCAGCGCTGCCGGCCAACGCGGAACCCACCGGCGCGCCCAGCCCCTTCGAGAAACAGACGCTGACGCTGTCGAACCCGGCCGCCAGCTCGGCTTCGCTCATCCCCGTCGCGGCCGCGGCGTTCCAGAGCCTCGCGCCGTCGAGGTGCAGGCGCAGGCCGAGGCGGCGCGCTGTCGCGATGACCTCGCGCACGGTCTCCAGCGGCCAGATCGTTCCGCCGCCGACGTTGTGGGTGTTCTCGATGCAGACCAGTCGTGGCGGCGCCTGGACCGTGGGAATGAACGGATGCTTCGAAGGGACGGCGGCTCCGAGGTCGGCGACGGAGAACATACCGCCCGCGCCCGGCAGCGGAATGATGCTCAGACCCGACAAGGCGGCCGGCGCGCCGCGCTCGAGGATGGCGATATGAGCCTGGGTGTGACACACGATCGCATCGCCGGATTCGGTATGCGCACGCAGCGCCACCTGGTTGGTCATCGTACCTGACGGCATGTAGACGGCCGCGTCACAGCCGAGCAGCTCGGCGGTTCGCTTTTCCAGCGCGCGCACCGTGGGATCGTCGGCGTAGACGTCATCACCCACTTCGGCGGCGGCCATGACCGCCCGCATTGCAGGCGTCGGCCGGGTGACGGTATCGCTACGCAGGTCGATCATGCACCGGACACTCGACTGGGCTGGCCGCTGGCCGCGACGAGCGCCGCGGCAGCAGGATCGGCGAAATGGTGGATTGCCTTGGAAGTGGTGTCAACGGGCGCACAGACAAGAGAACCGGAAAGTGGCACGGGACCGGGATCGCCGCGCCGTCCGCAACCGGATGCTGAGTCGCCGGAACGTCTTTCGGCTTTGCGCGCGTCGGCACGCTCCGTTACCTTCCCGCACCTTGGGTCGACCGGGCCGTGCCCGGCGGCTCATGGCAGGGTGCCCAGCGGGGCGTCCGGGCCAGGGGCTTACCGCACAACACGCCGGCGCGTCTCATGCGCTGCTGCCGGACGCGCCATCGACTGAGGAATCTCGCTTTGAGCTGGGAAACGCTCCAGATCGTCATCGTCCTCGCGATGGTTGTGATCGTTTTCTTCGGCTTTGTCCGCGAAACTTTGCCGGCCGACATCGTCGCGCTCTCGGCCGTTGCGGTCCTGCTTTCGCTCGGCGTCCTGAAGACCAGCGACGTCCTGACGGTCTTCAGCAACAGCGCGCCGATCACGATCGCCTGCATGCTTGTCCTGAGCGCCGCTCTGGAACGGACCGGCGTTATCGAGCTCATGGGCGACGCCCTTTCGCGGGTGCCATGGCGTTCGCCGTTGATCGCCATCGGCGCCATGGCGACTTTGGTCGCCTTCATCTCGGCTTTCATGAACAACACGCCGGTGGTTGTCATTCTCACCCCGGTAATGATCGCGGTCTCGCACACGCTCAGGGTCGCGCCGTCGAAGCTGCTGATTCCGCTCTCCTTCGCCAGCATCTTCGGCGGAACCTGCACCCTGATTGGAACCTCGACCAACCTCCTCGTCGACGGTGTCGCCCAGGCTCACGGAATGCCCGGGTACAGCATGTTCGAGATCACCATTCCCGGCCTGGTAATGGCGGCGATCGGCATCGCCTACCTCGTCATCGTCGGACCGTGGCTGCTGCCGGACCGCAAGACCATCGGCGAAAGCATGCCGGATATGTCGCGCCGCCAGTTCCTGAGCGAGGCGCTGGTCCCGCGCGGCTCGGCGCTCATCGGCAAGACCTTCGCCGAAGCGGGTCTGACGCAGAAGCGCGGGCTGCACGTCATCGATCTCATCCGCAACGGGTCCTCCTTCAGCCATGAGCACGGCGAGCCGGTTCTGCGCGCCGGCGACCGACTGATCTTCCGCACGAACGCCGCCGACGTGGTCGGACTGCGCGAGGCCGGCAGCGTCGTCTTCGGCACCGAGGAGAATCCGGCGCTCGAGCCAATCCGCAGCCGCAATGCCCAGCTCATGGAGGGTATCGTCAGCCCGCGCTCGCGGTTCGTCGGCCAGCGCGTGGCCGACCTCAACCTGCGCCGGCTCTACGGTGTCTACATCCTCGCCATCCACCGTCAGAACGAGGTGCTGCATCGCGCGTTCGACGAAGTTCGCCTCGCCTTCGGCGACACCCTGTTGCTGGAAGGGCCGCGCGAAGGCCTCCGCCGGCTTTTCGACACGCACGAGCTGGTCAATCTGACGGAGCCGCACGCCCGACCGTTTCGCCGCGACAAGGCGCCGATCGCCGTCGCCGCTCTCATCATCCTCATGGTCCTCGCCTCGGTCGAGGTTCTGCCGATCGCGGCGCTCGCCCTCATGGGGGCGACGGCGGTCATCGCGTTTGGCTGCCTCGACGTCGAAGAAGCGTACGAGGCGGTCCAGTGGCACCTGCTCATGCTGATCTTCGGCATGCTCGCGGTCGGAAGGGCCATGGAAACGACCGGCGCCGCGGAGCTTCTGGTCAACGAGATCACCCATCTCGTCTCCGGGCTGGGGCCGACCGCGGTGCTCTCGATCCTCTACCTCATCACCTCGATCCTGACCGCAATCATGAGCAACAACGCCACCGCGATCCTGTTCACGCCGATCGCGATCGGTCTTGCCCACGATCTCGCGGTCGATCCGCGGCCGTTTGTCGTCGCCGTGATGTTCGCCGCCAGCGCCAGCTTTGCGACGCCCATCGGCTACCAGACCAACACTTTCGTGTATACAGCCGGCGGCTACCGGTTTATCGATTTCGTCAAAATCGGGCTGCCGCTGAGCGTCATCCTCTGGTTGACTGCGACTTTTGTGATCCCCCTCTACTGGCCCCTGTCCTAACGGCGACACGACCCTTCATGCGCATCGGCTTTGCTTCCACGCGTCGCGCCCGCGGACCCTCGAACTGCGCACTGCGGCGAGCGGGCGACGGAGCCGGCGCGGACCGCAGGAGCGTCTCTACATGAGCTGGGAAACGATGCAGATCGTCATCGTCCTGCTTCTCGTCACCATTGTCTTCTTCGGGATGGTCCGTGAGCTGATACCGCCGGAGGTGCTGGCAATGGGCGCCGTTGCCCTGCTGCTGGCCCTCGGCGTTCTCGGCATCAACGACGTGCTGAAGGTGTTCAGCAACACCGCGCCGTTCACCGTCGGCTGCATGTTCATTCTCTCGGCCGCGCTCGAGCGTACGGGTGTAATCGATCAGATGGGACAGGCGCTGTCCCGAGTTCCGTGGCGCTCGCCGGCGGTCGCGCTGGCGGCGACGATGCTGATCGTCATGGTGATGTCGGCGTTCATCAACAACACCCCGATCGTCGTCATCATGACCCCGGTGACGATCGCCCTCGCCCATTCGCTGAAGGTTTCGCCGTCCCGGATGCTCATTCCGTTATCGTTCGCGACCATCCTCGGCGGCACCTGTACCCTGATCGGAACGTCGACGAACATCATCGTCGACGGCGTCGCCCAGCGTCAGGGCCTCCCGCCCTTCGGCATGTTCGAGATCCTGCTTCCCGGGATGATCATGGCTCTGGTCGGCGGCATCTACGTGATCGCGGTCGGCCGCCACCTCCTGCCCGACCGGCAGACCCTCTCGGACACCCTGATCGACCTGTCGCAGCGCAAGTTCTTGACCGAGCTCCTCGTTCCGCACGGCTCGCCGCTGATCGGCAAATCGCTGTCGGAAGCCGGCCTGACCCGGCAGAAGGGCTACACCGTCATCGACGTTATCGGCGAGGGTGGATCCTTCGATCCGGACTATGGCGAACCGGCGCTCGCCGCCGGCGATCGACTGGTTATCCGCACCAGCGTCACCGACATCATGGGTCTGCGCGACGCCGGCGCCCAGCACGCGCTCGAACCGATCGGATCGCGCAACATCCGGATGATGGAAGGCATCATCGGCCCCAGCTCCAGCTTCGTCGGCCAGCGGGTCGCCGATCTCAACCTGCGCCGGCTGTATGACACCTTCATTCTCGCCATCCACCGGCAGAACGAGAACCTGTCCGGCAACTTCGACGAGGTCCGCCTCCAGTTCGGCGACACCCTGCTGCTCGAGGGACCGCCGGAGGGGCTGAAGCGACTGTTCGAACGCCAGGAGCTGGTCAATCTCAGCGAGGTGACCGACCGGCCGTTCCGACGCAGCAAGGCCTGGATCGCAATCATCGCGGTTGCCGCGGTCATGGTGCTGTCGGGATTCGAAGCCCTGCCGATCGCGGCCATTGCCTTCGTCGCGGCCATCGCCGTGATCCTGTTCGGCTGCCTTGATGCCGACGAGGCCTACAGGGCCATCCACTGGCCGATCCTGATGCTGATCTTCGGCATGCTTGCGCTGGGCGGGGCGATGGAGACCACCGGCGCCGGCGCCCTGATCGTCAGCGTCATAGTCGGCGCGATCGGCAACCTCGGGCCGGTCGCGGTGCTTTCGGCGGTCTACGCGCTGACCTCGTTTTTAACCGAGTTCATGAGCAACAACGCCACCGCCATCCTGCTGACGCCGATCGCCGTCGGCCTCGCCCATGCGCTGGGGGTGGATCCGCGACCGTTCGTGATTGCGGTGATGTTCGCCGCAAGCGCCAGCTTCGCGACGCCGATCGGCTACCAGACGAACACCTTCGTCTACGGAGCCGGAGGCTACCGCTTCCTCGACTTCACCAAGATCGGCTTGCCGCTCAACATCATCCTGTGGATCACAGCAAGCGTGATTATCCCGATGTTCTGGCCCCTTTAGAGCATGCCTCTCGCCCGGATGGGCAGATGAGATGCTCGATCTTTCGGTAATCGATCAGCTTTCCGCTTTCGGACAATTCCATCCGAAAGCAGGTCGATCCAGGCGCCGCCGCTTCAAGCTTGCCGCGCGCTGCCGGGGCGACGTGCCGCGGGTTTAATTGACCATCTGGGGGCAGCGCCCTATGTGTCCGTCAGTTGGACGGCAACAGGGCGAGGAGTGTTTTCATGCCAAACAGCGTCTACCGGAAGATCGAGGTGGTGGGAACCTCTCCCGAGAGCATCTCCGACGCCATTGCCAACGCGCTCAGCAAGGCAGCCCCCGACGCCCAGCAGGGTTGGTTCGAGGTCAGCGAGATTCGCGGTCACATCACCGACGGCAAGGCCGGCATCTACCAGGTGGGGCTGAAGATCGGCATTAAGATCGAGCCCTGAGGGTCAATGGCACCGGCCGGTGCTGGGCAATCAGCCATTCACGAAATTCCTCCGCCGGAATTGGCGGGCTGTAGAGGTACCCCTGAGCTTCGTCGCAGCCGAGGCTCCGCAGGAATGCGAGCTGAGCCTCGGTCTCGACGCCTTCGGCGATGACGCGCAGCCGCAAGCTGTGCGCCAACGCGATGGTCGCGGTGACAATCGCGGCGTCATCGGCGTCGGTTGCGAGGTCACGGACGAACGAACGGTCGATTTTGAGGGCGTCGAGCGGAAACCGCTTCAGGTAGCTGAGCGAGGAGTACCCGGTACCGAAGTCGTCGATGGAGATGCTGACTCCCAGCGCGTTCAGCTCACTGAGGATCGCTATGCTTGCCGCGGTGTCTTCGACGAGCATGCTCTCTGTCAGTTCGAGTTCGAGAAGCTCCGGCGCCAGCGCCGTCTTGGCGAGGATCTCGGAGACGCGGCCGACGAACCCCGGCTGACGGAATTGCGCCGCCGAGAGGTTAACCGACAGCTTCAAATGTCCCAGCCCCTCGACAGCCCATGCCGCCGCCTGCGCACAGGCCGATCGCATGACCCAGTCCCCGATGGGCACGATCAGCCCGGTCTCTTCGGCGATCGGGATGAAGTCCAGGGGTGACACGAGCTTCCCGTCATTGCGCCGCCAGCGGATGAGTGCCTCCATGCCGCAGGGCGCGCCGTGGACAATGTCAACCTTCGGCTGGTAGTAGACGAGGAACTCGTCGTGCTCCAGCGCCTTGCGTAAGCTCGTCTCCAGCGAGAAGCGGCGCATGGCGCACTCGTTCATCGTCGCGGCGAAGAACTGACTGCGGTCGCGACCCTGCTCCTTGGCGTGGAACATTGCCGCGTCCGCGTTCTTGAGCAGACTCTCGGCATCGCTGCCGTCGACAGGGAAGACGCTGATCCCGATGCTGACGGTGATCCGCATCTCGTTGGCCTCTACGGTGAAGGAGGCGGCAAGCGCTTCGGCGATCCGCCGCGCGACGCCGGCGCTGTCCTCCGCCCGACGGACCTCGCCCAGAACGATGACGAACTCGTCGCCGCCAAGCCGCGACACCGTATTGAGCGCGCCAGACTCGCCGGCGGCAGCACCGGCGCGGCCATCGTCGCCGCGAAACGCGCGGTCGCTGCCGCGAATGCACTGGACCAGGCGCTGCGCAACCTCTTGGAGGACACTATCACCGGCGCCATGGCCGAGCGTGTCGTTGATGCGCTTGAAGTGGTCGATGTCGAGGACAAGTACTGCGAGTTCGCGCCCGTGGCGGCGGGCGGCGGCGATACCCTGGGTCAGGATCTCGACGAGATACGTCCGGTTGGGCAGGCCGGTCACGCTGTCGAAGTAGGCGAGGTTGCGGATCCGGTCCTCGGCGGCACGGCGTTCCGTGATGTCCTGCGCGATGCCGACGATCTTCTCGACGGCGCCGGCGGAGCCGACCACAGCGTCCCCCTCCTGGGAAATGATGAGCTTGCCGCCGCTGTCGCGGACGATCGCGTACTCGATGCAGTGCCCCTGCCCCGTGTCCACCGAAGTTGCAAGCGCACTCGCAACCCGCTCGCGGTCGGGCTCGTCGATGAGGGAGATAAAGCGGTCGAGGCTGACGTTCTGCTCGCCGAGACCAAGTTCGATTATTTCGGCCAGACCCTCGGAGCATTGGAACACGCCCGACGCCGGATCAAACTGCCAGTGACCGAGCCGCGCCATCCGCTGAGCCCGGGCCAACCGCGCTTCGCTGTCGCGCAGCTTGTCCTCGGTCTGCTTGCTGCGCAGGATGTAGCGCAGCCGGTGGGTGAGGATCACGAGGTTGAGAGGCTTGGTGATGAACGTTGTTGCCCCGGCCTCGAAGGCATGATGTATGGAATCGCTGTCATCAAGGCCGGTCATCATTACGATCGGCGTATGCTCGCCACCCGGCAACCTGCGGATGGCGGCACACACCGCGAAGCCGTCCATGCCCGGCATGACGATGTCGAGCATGACAACCGCCGGCCGAACGTCGGCGAACGTTTCCAATCCGTCAGCGCCGTCCATCGCTTCGATCACGGCAAACCCGGCGTCCTCCAGCGCTTCGCGGGCAACAAAGCGTACGACGGCATCGTCATCGATGATCAGGATGACCGGCGGATTGGCCGTAGGCGTCAGCGACTTCATGCCGCGTGCTCCTTGTGGATGGACAGCAACGCCGCTTCAACGGCGGGGAAGTGACTTTCGATTGCCCCCAGAAGGGCGCCAGCGTCCGCCATCGTTCCAGCCCGGCCGTTGCTCTCGACCTGCTTGAAGAGCGCCGCGAGCCTGACGGCGCCGAGGGTGGCGCTGCTTGATTTCAGCGCGTGCGCCGTCTTCCACATGGCCTCTGCATCGCCGTCGCCGACCGCGCGGCGCAGGCTCTCGATCTGCGCCGGCCAGCCGGCAAGGTAGAGCGAGATGACCTTCGCCAGCGGGCTGGTGCGCCCGGGTCGGCGCAAAGCGAGGATGCCGTCGAGCGCGCGCAGGTCGATCGGCGCGGCGTCCGCTTCATCGTCCGCGGCTCCGCTTGCCTCCCCCGGCCGCGTCGCCGCGACCGACGATGACGCCGGCTGCTCCCCCGGCTCCGCCCGCGGAAGGTAGCGAGCGAGCATTTCGGCGAGCCTGTCGCGGGTGAACGGCTTGCTCAGGTAGTCGTCCATTCCCGCGTCAAGGCAGCGCTCGCGATCGCCTTCCATGGCGTTCGCCGTCAGCGCCAGAATCGGCAGGCGGCGACCGCCGCTGTTGCGCTCGCGCCGGCGGATTTCATTTGTCGCCGCAAAGCCGTCGAGCTCCGGCATCTGGCAGTCCATCAGCACCAGATCGAAGACCGTCCGGCTGAGTGCAGCGAGCGCTTCGACGCCATTGCCGGCGACGGTGACCCGGCAGTGCAGGCCCTCGAGCATGTGCACCGCGACTTCCTGATTGACCACGTTGTCCTCGGCGATGAGCACGTGGCCGGCGAAGGCCACTGCACGCACGGCCGGCGGAACGGGATCCTCCGCGTCAGCCGGCTCCGCCAATTCGCCAAGCGCTGCCAACAGGGCGTTGTACAATGCCGACTGGCGAACCGGTTTGGTGAGGCAGGCGGAAAAGGCGATCCGAGCATGGTCGCCCGCCTCGATCTGGTCGCCTACGGAACTCAGCATCACCAGCCGCAGCCCTGCGTGCCGCGGATCCTGGCGGATGCGCTTGGCGAGCTCGATGCCGTCCATCCGGGGCATGTGATGGTCCAGCACGACCATGCCGAAGGGCTGTCCGCGGCACTCGGCGGCGCTCAGGCAGGCCAGCGCCTGCAGTCCGTCGATCGCGCTTTCGTGCTTTACCTGCCAGCCGGTGAGCTGATGATCGAGGATCTCGCGGTTTGTGGCATTGTCGTCGACGATCAGAATGCGCGTTCCGGCGAGGCTCTGGACCGGGTTCGCCGCCGCGTTTTCGGCAATTTTGCGTAGGCGGATTTTGAAGCGGAAGGTCGAGCCGCGCCCGACGATACTCTCGGCCTCGATGCCGCCGCCCATGAGCTCGACAAGCTGCTTGGAGATGGCGAGCCCGAGGCCGGTTCCTCCGAAGCGGCGGGTTGTCGAGCCGTCGGCCTGGCGAAAAGACTCGAAGATCTTCGGTAACTGCTTGGCCGCAATGCCGATGCCGGTGTCCCTGATCGTGAAGGCGACCGTGCTGTCCTCTCCTTCCTCCCTGACCACGGCAACGCGCAGCGAGACCTCGCCAGCGGCGGTGAACTTGATGGCGTTGCCCATGAGGTTGACCAGAACCTGGCGCAGCCGCACGGCGTCTCCGACATAGGCGCGCGGAAGATCGGGGGGCAGCCAGCAGGCCAGCTCGATGCCCTTGCGATGGGCACTCTCGGCGCAGAATTCGCTGACGTCCTCGCAGAGATCGCGCAGATCGAACGCCGCCGTGTTCAACTCCATTTTTCCGGCCTCGATCTTGGAAAAGTCGAGGATGTCGTTGATGATCGCGAGCAGCGCTTCGGCCGAAGTTCGGATGGTCTGGGTAAAGCGACGCTGGCGCTCGTTCAGGGAGGTGCCTGCAAGAAGCTCGGCCATGCCGAGGACACCGTTCATCGGCGTGCGGATCTCGTGGCTCATGTTGGCGAGGAACTGGGACTTGGCCCGGCTCGCGTCCTCGGCCGCATCCCGCGCTCTGCCCAGTTCGGCGACGACCTGCTCAAGACCGGCGTTGCTCGCCTGCAGCTCGGCGGTGCGGGCTTCGACCTGACGCTCAAGCTCGTCGCGATGGCCGGCAAGGACCGCGTCGCGCTTCTCGATTTCACCGAGCATACCGTTGAAGTGATCGATCAGCGTTCCGATCTCGTCGGCGCTCGTCTTGCTTACGCGCGTCGAGTAGGCCTTCTCGCGGGCGATGAAACGGATGGTGTCGGTCAGGGTATGGATCGGGCGCAGGACAACGCCCTGCAAACTTGCCGACAGGAACGAGGCAAGAACGAAACAGAGCACCAGGATGACCGCGGTGATGATCGCATACTGCTCGATGGATGCGACGAGCGGGGCCAGATCGGCGCGAAACTCGAGAAGTCCGATGACCTCGCCGCCGTGGACGATCGGCGCAAAAACCACCGCCTGATTGAGTCCCAGCCGCCTGACGGTCGCGGCTTTCAGATCTGTTGGACGAGGCAGAGCCACTCCGTCCGTCAGCGCCGAGACGCCGGCGGTACTTGAATCGGCGTTGATCCCGGCATCGGTGGCCTGGGCGGCAAACAGCTCGAGATTGCGGTCGTAGATGGCGACCCCGACGAGATCCGGCCGAACCGACAGCGCCGCAAGGATCTCGTTCGCCGCGTGCGCATCCTCGAAGGTGATCGCAGCTGTCAGGGTCTGCGCCACGATCGCGGCGTCGATTTCGTAGTCGTTGAACTTCGCCGCGCTTGCCGTATAGGTTTGATAGGCGAGGCTCGTGAGCGCGGAGAGCAGCAGGGCGGCGCCGGAAACGCTCAGCACCAGGGCGATCATCTTGCTCTTGATCGAAAATGCGTTGATCACCTTCATGGGCGTTTCCTTCAGAACTACTCGACAACTGTCTTGGCGAGCCGGAGCAGGCTGGCGCTGATGCGCAAGCCTGCCCGGCGGCAGGTCGCAAGATTGACCTCGAAGCGGATCTTGTTCTCGACGGTGACCAGCCCGACCATGCCGCCGGTGCGAATGAAGTCGTCGCTGTCACCGACGGTAAGGGCACCCGCGGCGACGTAGGCTTTCAGCGCCTCGCGATGTGACTCGCGATCGTCAGCGAAGAAGACGATGTGACATGCGGAGACCGCATCCGCTCCCGGAGTGTCGATCACGACGATCGGCCGGGCCGCGACCGACTTGTCGCGGAGGACCGCAGCCATGCCGGCGTGGGCGGCCTGCCCGTGGACGCAGACCTTCAAGGGCGAGGTGTCGGAAGCAAATGCCGATGCCGGCCAGTCCACGAACTTGCCGAAGTTGTAGACAAACGCAGCCTTGAGGATGTATGCGCGCTCACTCGAATCGTCGGCATGCGCGGCTTCGTAAAAGCATAGCAATGTAGCCGCCACGATGGCGCCGAAGACTGCAAGCTTTCTCATTTCTGCATACATGTTGTAAGCAAGTCGCCTGATCGCCTGCCTAGAAATTGATCGTTAACTTGCCGTAGATGCCGCGCTCGATCTGGGTCGGCGTCAGCGGCAGGAGGCTGAGCGCGGTGAAGTCGACATCACTCGACTCCTCCGCCCGGACCGCACTGCGCGGGACGGCGGCGAGCCCAGAGGCCAGAAAAACCGCGTGCGCAATGGGGCGGCGGCGCCTGCGCGGCGCCGACACCAAACTGCGGTTGCTGATTCTGCTGGCTTCGGCAGTCCCCGGCATCCCCGGACGCCCCTTGTCTTCAAGCGAGCACATCGCCCGACATTGACGGAGCGTGGTTAAGATCCCCTTTCGCGCCGCAAGCGTATGGATCGGGCGGGAACGGCGGCCGGAGCGGACCAGATCAGGGAGC
>JBBSCD010000062.1:0-14347 GCA_038250645.1 Rhodospirillales bacterium | reverse complement strand
GATTCGTTGGCCGACCCGCCCGGCGAAAGCGGAGGTCTTCTTGCGATGAAAATCTCCCTCCAGTCCGTGGCCGATGGCCTCGTGGAGGAGAATGCCGGGCCAGCCGGGGCCGAGTACGACGACCATCTCGCCGGCCGGCGTCTCGACCGAGTCGAGGTTGACCAGCGCCTGGCGCAACGCCTCGTCGGCGGCAAACCGCCAGGTCTCCGGGCGAAGATAGTCGGCGAACGCGGCGCGCCCACCGGTGCCGTAGCTCCCGGTTTCCTGCCGTCCGTCGCGCTCGACGACGACACTCACGTTGAGCCGGACCAACGGCCGGATGTCGGCCACCCGGTCGGCGCCGGGACGGACGATCTGAACCACCCGCCATTCGCCGGCGAGGGACACCGACACCTGGCGGACCCGCTCGTCCTTGGCCCGGGCGTAGGCGTCGATAGCGGCCAGCACGCCCACCTTCTCGGCGAACGGGACACCGGCGAGCGGGTTGTCGCTGCTGTATAACGCGGTGTTGGTCGCGACCGGCGCCAGTGCCAGGGCGCCGTCATGGCCGGCCAATGCGGCGCGGACAGTCTCGCCGGCCCGCTTCAACGCCTCCTCGCTGAGGCTGGTCGAATGCGCGTATCCGGTCGCCTCGCCGGCGACCGCGCGCAGGCCGAAGCCCTGGTCGGTGTCGAAGCTCGCGCTCTTGAGCTGGCCGTCGTCGAAGACCAGACTTTCCGCCTGCCGGTATTCCAGAAACAGCTCGCCGTCATCAGCGCCGCTGAGCGCCGCACCGGCCAGATCCTCCGTTCGCTGTCGGTCCAGTCCGCCGTCGGTGTAGAACAATCGGTCGGCAGTCAGAATATCGCTCATGAATCGCCCTTAACTGCTGGTTGGCCGCGCCGGATCCACGCTCGCCGTCGCGTCGCCGCCCCGCTGATATAGGCGCTGGGGCAACCCGGATCGACCGCGGCAATCACCTTTGCGGCCTGGGAACATCGGCGCCTTTCGCAGAGCCATCCGGATTTGCCATTTACGTCGAGGGCGAAATCTGTGACAGCTTGTTTCATCCAGCAATGCAACCGCCGACGCGAGGTCATCAACGAGGCTTCGGCCTCGGCAGCAGGCGAACCGGTGATGAGGCCCGACATGAAGGACGAGTCCCCCCGCGAGTCCTGGCGCGACGCAACGAAGCTCGTGCGCGAAGGCTTGACCCGCTCGTCATTCAGCGAGACCAGCGAGGCTCTTTTCATGACGTCGGGCTACGTTTACGGCTCGGCGGAAGAGGCCGAGGAAGCCTTTTCGGGCGCACGGCAGCGTTTCGTCTACTCGCGCTACGCCAATCCGACGGTGCAGATGTTTGAAAACCGTCTTGCCGCGCTCGAAGGCGTTCGCTTCTGCAAGGGCACGGCCAGCGGCATGGCCGCCGTCTTCGCCGCTCTGGCGTGTCAGCTGCGCGCCGGCGACCGGGTCGTCGCATCGCGCGCCCTGTTCGGCTCGTGCCAGTACGTCGTCGCCGAGATCCTCCCGGCCTTCGGAATCCTCAGCGAGTTCGTCGACGGCCGCGACATCAAGGCCTGGGAAGCGGCGCTGGCCCGCCCGGCGGCGTGCGTGTTCCTCGAAACGCCGTCCAACCCGATGCTCGAAATCGTCGACCTCGCCGCCGTCTGCCGGCTCGCCCGGGCGGCTGGCGCGCGCACGGTCATCGACAACGTCTTCGCCACGCCGCTGCTGCAGCGCCCGTTCACGTTTGGTGCCGATATCGTCATCTACTCGGCCACGAAGCACATTGACGGCCAGGGTCGGAGCCTCGGCGGCGCCATTCTGACCGACGATCAGGACTATATGGACAACCAGCTCGTCTCCTTCCTTCGTCACACCGGCCCAGCGCTGAGCCCGTTCAACGCCTGGCTGCTGCTCAAGGGGCTGGAGACAATGGAGCTGCGGGTCACGCGCCAGTGCGCCAACGCCCGCGCCGTTGCCGAACATCTGGCGGCGTCCGCCGCGGTCGAAACGGTCTTCTACCCCGGCCTCGTCAGCCATCCGCAACACGATCTGGCCATGCGCCAGATGACGGCGGGCGGGACGGTCGTCACCTTCGACCTTCCGGAAGGCAAGACGCAGGCCTTCCGTTTCCTCAACGCACTGGCGACCATCGACATCTCCAACAACCTGGGCGACACCAAGACGCTGGCGACTCACCCGGCGACGACCACCCATCAGCGCCTCAGCTCGGAAGAGCGCTCCACCCTCGGCATCGGCGACGGCACCGTGCGCGTCTCGGTCGGTCTCGAGCACATCGACGATCTGCGCGAGGATCTGGCCCGGGCGCTGGTCGCCGCCCGAGACTGAGCCCGAGGCTGGGGGTCCGCCCGTGGGAGCCCGCGCACAGCCGCTCACCGCGGCGGCGGATTTGCTGTTCCCGCCGCCGGACGTTGTGCCCATTGCCGAGGGCGCGGCTCTGTTCAGCGGCTTTGCCGGACCGTTTGCCGACGCGCTCATCGATGCCATCGGCCGGGTCGCGGAGTCGGCGCCGTTCCGCCACCTGATAACGCCGGGTGGTTACCGCATGTCGGTCGCCATGACCAACTGCGGCACGGCCGGATGGGTGAGCGATCGTCGCGGCTACCGATATTGCGCAACCGACCCCGAGACCGGGCGGCCGTGGCCGGCGATGCCGCCGCTGATCGCCGATCTTGCCCGCCGTGCCGCGACCGCCGCGGGGTACGCTGAGTACGTCGCCGACGCCTGCCTGATCAACCGCTACGTCCCGGGCAGCCGGCTATCGATGCACCAGGACCGCAACGAGCGCGACAAAACCATGCCGATCGTCTCGGTCTCCCTCGGCCTGCCGGCGACGTTCCTTTTCGGCGGGCTCGAGCGCGCCGGCCGGCCGCGCCGGATCGGCCTGCGTCATGGCGACGTCGTCGTCTGGGGCGGCCCGGCGAGGTACGCATTTCACGGCATCGCGCCGCTGGCGGATGGCGAGCATCCGTCGACCGGCCGCTGCCGGCTCAACCTGACCCTGCGCCGGGCGTTGTAGATCGCGGTCGCGGCAGCCCCGCGGGACTCGCCATGACGGCAACTTTTTGATTCATGACCACAACGAGTCGTTACGCGGCCTCCATCAGGGGGCGCCTTTACGTCTGCATCCAGGGGAGGCCGTCTACCTTCCACCCCGATCGCGTGCTGCGATGCCGCTCTTCGTCCGGATCGCCCTCGAAGCCGCCGAGGATGTTGTAGCACGGACCGTAACCGGCCTTGGTCAGGGCGATCGCCGCCGCCTTGGAGCGCACGCCGGAGCGGCAGAGCAGAACCACCGGCGCCTCCGCCGCGATCTCCCTGCCAGTCTGGGCGACGAAGCGCCCGTTGACCTGCATGGTCGGGAACTCCAGCCACGGGACCAGGACCGGCTTCTTGCCGATCCCGGTGAGATTGGGAACCCCGACGTATGCCCATTCCGCCGGCGTGCGAACGTCGACCAGGATCGCGCGCGCATCGCTGCTTAAGAGCTCCCACGCGTCCTTCGGATCGATGTCGCCCGCATAATCTTCACTCATACCAGTCCCTCCCGTTCGTCCGCCCGGTCGCCCGCTTCCACCCGGCGGTCGAGCACGGCCAGCATCTCGCCCAGTGTCGTGAACTTGCGCCGCGGCGCCGGCGCCCGTGCCGCGGTCACCTCCGCCTCGTCGATGGCGCGCCAGTCGGTGAAGCTGACGGCGCGGATGCCGCGCTCGGCCAGCAGCCGCCCGAAGCCCTGCCGTCCCGGCTTGTCGGTAGATGCAACATCTGCGCGGATCTGCGCCGCGCAGGTCTCGCCGTCCGGGCGATTGCTGGAGATGACGCCGGACGGCCCCCGCTTGGCCCAGCCGACCACGTAAAGGCCCGGCTCGATGCGGCCATCGTCGCTCGCGATCAGGCCGCGCCCTGGGTCGAAGGCGAGGTCCGGTATCGCCTCGCAGCGATAGCCGATCGCGGTGATGATGGTGTGACAGGGGATGTCGACGAATCGGCCGGTCGCAACGAGCGTGCCGTCGTTGCAGGCCATTTTTTCCAGCCAAATGCCGCTTGTTGCTTCGTCGCCGACGATCGCCACCGGCGCATGGAAGAAGCGGAAGCGCAGGCGTTTGCGCTTCTCGTCACCGCGAACGGTGGAAAACTGGCGAAACAGCGCCAGGTTTCGCTCGATCAGCCGCCGCTCACGCTCGGCGCCGGCAACGATCGTGGTGGGCGCGGCGGGTAGGTCCGCCGGATCGGCCAGCGTGACGCAGTCGTCCAGATCCAGTAGCTCGCGCAGCTCGACGTTGGCAAAACGCGCCTGCGCCGGTCCGCGCCGGCCGACGACGACGACCTCCTCGATCCCGGAGCGGCGCAGGGTCTCGACGCCGTAGTCGGGAATGTCGGAAGCAGCTAGCTCCGCCTCCGACATGACCAGAACCCGGGCGACGTCGAGCGCGACGTTGCCGTTACCGATGATAACCGCCGTCGGTCCGCGCACGATCGGGTCGAGGCTGCGGAAGTCCGGGTGCCCGTTGTACCAGCCGACGAACAGCGACGAGCCGTAGACGCCGCGCCGCTGTTCGCCAGAAATGCCCAGCGCGCAATCGTGCGGCGAGCCGACGGCGAGGACGACGGCGTCATAGATCGCGCGCATGTCGGCGAGCGCGACATCGCGACCGAGCTGGACGTTGCCGAAGAAGTGCACCGCGTGCGCCAGCGCCATGCGCTCGAACTTCTGCGCGACCTTCTTCGTCGACTGGTGGTCGGGCGCGACGCCGGCGCGGATGAGGCCGTAAGGTGTCGGCAGCCGCTCGATGATATCGATCTCGACGTTGCCGCTCGCGAGCAGCGCTTCGGCGGTGTAGAAGGCCGCCGGCCCGGCACCGACGATGGCTACACTGAGCGCCATGTCGCCACCGGTGGCGCGGCCTCTGAGTTATCGAGACCACCGGCGTCGCTGCGCCGGCCCGTCGACCGAGGCGGCCCGGTCACGCGATCTCGGAAGCCGCGGTCACCGTCCAGGTGTCCCCGCGTCGCAGAATTTCGTTCAGCGCCTCGGCCCGCGCCGGCGTTCGCGCCGCTGCGTCGGCCCGCCGCCCGAATGTCGGCGCCGGGCTGTCGTAGAGCACGCCCAGCGCGACCGGCATCACCGGCGGCTGCATCGCCGCGAGCAGGCTCGCCAAGGTCTTATTGCGCGCGTCATGAACGAGAACGTCCCCGGTGCCGACGCCATCTTCGCCAAGCGTGACTGTCTCCAGGCTGAGTTGCGGCACGTTCAGCCGCAGTCCCTTGCGCCCGCCGTCGAACAGCAACGGCTTGCCGTCCTCGCAGAACAGCTGCTGGTGAGGAGCCTCGTTGCGGCCGGTGAAGGCGGCGAACACGTCGTCATTGTAGACGATACAGTTCTGGAAGATCTCGACGAAGGCAGCGCCCCGATGCGCCTGCGCGCTCTTGAGCACGGCCATGAGGTGCTTCTGCTGTGTGTCGATCGAGCGGGCGACGAAGCGGGCGCCGGCGCCCAGGGCAAACTGCACGGGCGAGACGGGTTGTTCGACCGATCCCTGCGGCGAGGACGGCGAGCGGGTGCCGACCCGCGAGGTCGGTGAGTACTGGCCCTTGGTCAGCCCGTAGATCTCGTTGTTGAACAGCAGAATTTGCAGGTCGACGTTGCGCCTGAGCACGTGCAGCATGTGGTTGCCGCCGATCGACAGGCCGTCGCCGTCGCCGGTCACGACCCACACGTCCAGCTCCGGGTAGGCCATCTTGACCCCGGTCGCGATCGCCGGTGCCCGGCCGTGGATCGTGTGGAAGCCGTAGGTCGCCATGTAGTACGGGAAGCGCGACGAGCAGCCGATGCCGGAGACGAATACCGTCCGCTCCGGCCGCGCGCCCAACTCGGCAAGGGTCTTCTGCATCGCCTTCAGGATGGCGTAGTCGCCGCAGCCCGGGCACCAGCGCACCTCCTGATCGGATGCGAAATCGGCGGCTTTCAGGGTTGCGGGCGAGGTTGCGACGTTCATGCGCTTTCTCCCAGCCGCTCGAGGACCGCGCGCTGGATCTCCTCTATCTTGAAGGGCTGACCGGTGATCTTGCTCAATCCTTCGGCGGGCAGCAGATAGCGCGACCGCAGCAGTCCGGCAAGCTGGCCGCTGTTCATTTCCGCCACGAGAACACAACCGTAGGCGGCAAGAAGCGCCCCGAGGTTGGCCGGGACCGGATTGAGGTGGCGCAGGTGGATGTGCGCAACGTCGAGACCGCGCTCACGGAGCACGTCCACGGCACGGTTGATCGGACCGTAGGTCGAGCCCCAGCCGACGACCGCGAGTGCGCCATGGTCATCGCCGAGTTCAGGTCGCTGAAGCGGGATGTCTTCGGCGATCCCCGCGATCTTGCCCGCGCGTTCGTCAACCATGCGCTGGTGATTGCCCGGGTCATAGGAAATATGCCCGAAGTCCGCGCCCTTCTCGATCCCGCCGATGCGATGCTCCAGCCCGGCCTTGCCCGGCGGCGCCCATGGGCGGGCGCCGGTCTCCGGATCGCGCGCGTAGGGCAGAAAGCCGCCGCCGGCGCTGCCGCCGCCTCCGGCTTCGGCGAAGCGGACGGGGAACGGGCGCAGTTTCGCGATATCCGGAATGTTCCACGGCTGCGCGGCGTTGGCGATGTAGCCGTCGGAGAGGACCATGACCGGGGTCATGTAGCGGGTGGCGAGTCGGACCGCTTCGACGGCAACGTCGAAGCAGTCCGATGGCGAGCGTGCACCCAGAACCGCGACCGGGCTTTCGCCGTGCCGGCCGAACATCGCCAGATTGAGATCCGACTGCTCGGTCTTGGTCGGCATGCCGGTGGACGGCCCGGCGCGCTGGGTGTCGACGATCACCAGCGGCAGCTCGGTGGCGACGGCGAGGCCGATGGCTTCCGCCTTCAGCGCGATGCCAGGCCCGGAACTCGAGGTGACGCCGATGGCGCCGGCGTAGGATCCGCCGATAGCGGCGCAGACCGCGGCGATTTCGTCTTCGGCCTGCAGCGTCTCGACCCCGGCGTCGCGATTGGCGGTGAGAATGTGCAGGATCGGCGACGCAGGGGTAATCGGATAGGAGCTGAAGAAGAGGCGCAGGCCGGCGAGGTGGGCCCCGGCCATCAACCCCCAGGCCAGCGCCTCGCTGCCGGTCACCGTCCGGTACAACCCCGGGGCGATCGGCGCCGGCGGCAGCACGCTGCCGACAAGGTCGCCGGAGAGTTCCGCCGTCTCGCCATACGCGTGACCGGCGTTCAGCGCCGCGACATTGGCCTCGGCGACGTCTGGCTGCTTGGCAAAGCGTCGGCGCAGCCAGACGACGGTCGCGTCCCGCTCCCGGTCGTACATCCAGTAGACCAGCCCCAGTGTCCACATGTTCTTGCAGCGGAGCGCGTCTTTCTGCGACAGACCGAAGCTCTTGACCGCCTCCAGCGTCATCGCCGAAATGTCGATCTCGATCCGGCGATAGGCGTCCAGCGTGCCGTCGACGAGCGGATTGGCGGCGTATCCGGCCTTGCGCAGGGTTCGCTCGGAAAACGAGCCGGCATCGACCAACAGCTGGCCGCCGCTGCGGAGATTGGGCAGCTCGACCTTGAGCGCCGCCGGGTTCATGGCCACGAGCACGTCGGGCGCGTCGCCGGCGGTCTTGATGACCCGGCCGCCGAAATTGATCTGGAAAGCCGAAACGCCGTAGGTTGTGCCGGCGGGCGCGCGAATCTCGGCGGGAAAATCGGGAAACGTGGCGAGATCGTTACCGGAAAGCGCCGTCGCGGCGGCGAATTTGGCGCCGAGCACCTGGATGCCGTCCCCGGAATCGCCGGCGAAGCGAACGACGACCGATTCCAGCTGCGTCCGCCCGCTCACGTGTTCCGGCGGTGTTGCCGTCTGTGTCGAGAAGGTATTCATCTGTCCCTTGGCGAGCCCGGTGGCTGCGAAATGCGCTGCGTTCGTTCGCAGTCGCCGCGTGTTCGAACCGCGATATGGTTACGGCCATAATCATGATGCAACAACCATGTTGTCGCAACGTCGCCGTACCCCTTATCTTCCGCCGGCCACGTCTTACCTAGCGGGGATCGTCCGTCTACGGTCGGAGCTTCGCGCCATTGCCGGAGGGCACGCGCCAACATGACGGCCACCATGACGGCCAGGACAACGGACCGCGCCGACCACCTCGACATCGCCACCGACCTGGTTGCCCAGGCGATGACCGCCGGCGCCGAGGCCGCCGACGTCATGGTGGTCGACTCCCGGTCGATCTCGGTTTCGTGCCGCCTCGGCCGGGCCGAAACGCTGGAGCGGGCGGAGACGTTCGAGGCGGGCCTGCGGGTCTTCCTCGGTCGCCGCCAGGCGATCGCGTCGTCGTCGGACCTGTCGCCGGCCGGCCTCGCCGCCTTGATCGAGCGTTCGCTGGCGATGGCTCGGGAAGTGCCGGAAGATCCCTTCTGCGGCGTTGCCGATCCGGACCTTGTCTGCGGCGGACCACCCGCGCTCGACAGCTTCGACGCCACCGAGATGACGGCTGAGGATCTGCTCGCGTCGGCCATGGTGGCCGAGGACGCGGCGCGGTCGGTCGCCGGCGTGACCAATTCCGAAGGCGCCGAAGCCTCCTGGGGGACCAGCCGGGCGGCCATTGCTGCCAGCAACGGCCTCGCTACCCGCTACCGCCGGAGCTCGGGCAGTCTTGCCGTCTCCGTTCTCGCCGCCGGGGAGGCCGGCATGGAACGCGACTACGAGTATACCGCCGCCGTCTATGCCGCCGACATGCGCGCGCCGGCAGACGTCGGCCGCGCCGCCGGCGAGCGCACGGTGCGCAGGCTGAATCCGCGCAAGGCCGCCTCGGCGCGGGTGCCGGTCGTCTTCGAACCGCGGGTATCGCGCTCGCTGCTCGGCCATCTCGCCGGGGCCATCAATGGCGCTGCCATTGCGCGCAAGACCAGCTTCCTCAGGGACAGGATGGGCGCGCGGATCTTTCCCGCCGGCGTCGAGATCGTCGACGACCCGTTGCGCGCGCGCGGTTTGCGCTCGCGACCGGTCGATCACGAGGGAATCGCGACCGCGCCCATCGCCGTCGTCGCCGACGGCGTGCTCGCGTCTTGGCTGCTCGACCTGCGTTCGGCGCGCCAGCTCGGGCTGCGCACGACCGGCCATGGCATGCGCGGCACGACCTCGCCGCCGTCGCCGGGACCGAGCAACCTGTACCTCGCTGCCGGCAGTCACAGCGCCGCGGCACTCGTGGGCGAGGTGGCGCGAGGCCTTTACGTGACCGAGCTGATCGGCTTTGGCGTCAACCCGGTGACCGGCGATTACAGTCGCGGCGCCAGTGGGTTCTGGATCGAAAACGGACAGTTGGCATACCCGGTCAACGAGATAACAATCGCGGGCAACCTTTTGGAGATGTTCTCGCACTTGACGAGCGCCGATGATCTGGAGTTCAGGTATGGTACCGACGCGCCAACGGTGCGGATCGAAGGGATGACCGTCGCCGGGAGTTGAGGTTGAGGGCCGGCGAGGTGGCTTGGCGGATCGAGCCGTACGGCGTGTTGAAGGGGGATGCGTTCGAAATGACGTCGCTGGAGCAATTGCAACGGGTGCTGGTCGTCGCGCCGCACGCCGACGACGAGGTTCTCGGTTGCGGCGGTCTGCTAGCAAAGGTCGCGGATTCGCCCGGGCGCGCCCATGTTGTCTTCATGTCCGTAGACGGGTTCCACCACTACGGTCTGAGTGGCGGAACGACGTTCGAGCAACGGGTGGAGGAGATCGAGGCGGTGGCTCGGCTTCTCGACTTCACCTGGGAGATCGTCTATCCGAACCAGGACATGATCGAGAAGCTCGATTCCGTGCCGAAGCGCGATCTCGTCGATCGATTCGAGAAAATCTACAACGAGCACAAACCGGAGCTGCTGTTGCTCCCCTGCTTCGTCGACTACGATCAGGATCACCGCCGCACCTTCGAAACGGCCTTTGCCGCGGCACGCCCGATCTCGGCGAAATTCGGCAAGTGGCTGATACCCATGGTCCTCGCCTACGAGCAGAACAAACTGAACTTCGCATGGCAGGATTTGCCGAAGTGCCCGATTTACACCGACATCTCTTCGCACATCGAGCAGAAGATCGCCGCCATCGAAGCTTATGCTACGCAATTGCGGCCGCCGCCGCATGTGCGTAGCCTGGACGGGGTACGCGCGTTAGCGCGGATCCGAGGCGCCGATGTCGGGGTCGATTTTGCCGAGGCCTTCCAGGTATTCCGGGCGGTATTGTGAGAGCTGAACTTGTAAGCGCGCGGTTCGGCGGGCGGCGGAGCCGCAAGGGCTCATGAGCATGCAGACGCCAGGGAATCATGCCGGCGCGGAAACGGGCGATGGTGCGCCGCGCGTCAGCATCGGGCTGCCGGTCTACAATGGCGAGAGCTACATGGCGGCCGCCATCGAAGGGGTTCTCGGCCAGTCGTTCGCCGATCTCGAGCTGATCATCGCCGACGACGCCTCGACGGACCGAACGGCGGAGATCTGCCGCGACTACGCGGCGCGCGATGCGCGGGTTCGCTACCACCGCAACGAAAGGAACCGGGGCGCCGCGCCGAACTACAACAATCTCGTCAGGCTGGCGCGCGGCGAATATTTCAAGTGGATCGCCCACGACGACGTGATCACGCCGGACTACCTGGCCAGAACGGTCGAAGCGCTCGACCGGCGGCCGGAGGCCGTTGTCGCCCACACCCAGATCCGCGTGATCGACAAGGACGCCCGCGAACTCACACTTTACGACAACAGCCTGCCCCTGACGGCGCAGCCGCGGGTATCGGATCGCTTCGCCGGCGTGGTCCTCGATCGCTATGCGCACCACGCCTTCTTCGGTCTGATACGCTCCGGGCCCCTGCGCCGGACGCGACTGCACCGGAGCTACGCCGGCGGCGACCGCGCCCTTATCGCCACCCTCGCCCTTCTCGGCCCGTTCGTTCACATCACCGAGCCGCTATACTGGCAACGACATCATCCGGATCGTTATCAAGTCACGGTCAGCGGGCGCGAGCGGGCGGCCTGGCACGATCGCGAGAACACGATGATCGTCGCCTCGCCGCTATGGACGATGTACAGGGAGCTGATTTCGGCCGTGCGCACATACGTCGGCGATCGCGGCGAACGCAGGCGTTGCTACCGCCATCTGGCGCGCTGGTGGTCGTTCGACTTTAATGGCGTCCGCGTGGCGGTGGAGCTGGTTGAGCCGATTGCGCCGTGGGCGAGCGGAGTCGCGCTGGCGGTCAAGCGCTTTTTTGCCGGTTCCAAGGACGAGGCGCTCAGCGGCGAAGAGCACAAGCGATAGACCGGCGTTCGGGTCGATCGGCCCTCTCGCGTGGCTGACGGCCGACGCTTTCGCCGGCGTTTAAGCCGGCTTTAACCCGTCTCGGCTGATCCTGCAGCGGTCACGACCGTTTTCCGCAGATGGATCACCGCGACATGCTCAACGAAGGGCTCGACAAGCCGCGCTCGCCTATTTGCCCGCTTTCGGGGCTTCTCGCGTTTCTGGCGATGCAGGCCGTCGCCGCCCAGGCCGTCGCCGGCGGAGTGCATGATCTGTCGGCCGGCGCTTGGGGACAGCCGCTCGCCGACGAGAGCGAGGTCTGGGGCCAGCGCAGCTTCGTGCTGGCGCAGAACGCCACAGCCGCGCCAGCCCGCGCCGACGCCGATCCGGAGCGCGCCGGGCGCAGCCGGGATCCGGGTCAGCCGCCGCCGGTCGATCTGCTGGCCGACGTCGGCGGGGTTCTGACCCCGCGCGGCACCCTCGTCGTCGAGCCGCAGATCGAGTACACCTATGACACCTCCAACCGCTTCTTTTTCAACGGCATCGAGATTGTCGACGCGCTGCTGATCGGCATCATCGAGGTCGACAAGGCGCAGCGCGAAACGATGACCGCGAGCCTCGGCTTGCGCTACGGCCTGACCAGCCGGCTTGAAGCCGACGTCCGCGTCCCGTTTGTCGTCCGCAACGATCGCCTGACGCGCCAGGAAGTAGGTTCCGCCGCCGAGAGCACCGACACGCTGAAGCTCAAAGGTCTCGGCGACATCGATTTCGGCCTGCATTACCAGTTCAACCGGGGGAATGAAGGCTGGCCCTTCTTCGTCGGCAATCTGCGCGCCCAGAGCAATACGGGCGATGGACCCTACGACGTCGATCCCGCCGACGAGGCGCCGACGGGCTCCGGCTTCTGGGGCGTCGAGCCCAGCATCACCGTCATCTATCCCTCGGACCCGGCCGTACTGTTCGCCAACGTCGGCTACGTCCACAACTTCGCCAGCTCCGTCAACCAGACGTTCTCCAGCGGCACCAATGCCATCCGCGTCGAGCGGGTCGACCCCGGCGACTCGATCCGGGCCAGCTTCGGCGTCGGCTTCGCCCTCAACGAGCGCCTGTCGCTCAGTCTCGGCTACGAACACAACTGGATCGCGGGCACCGAGCAGGAGCAGCGCGACCTCACCACGGGTGAGAAGACGACGATGGAATCGGACGATTTCCAGGTCGGCTCGCTGCTCTTCGGTGTTTCCCTCGGCCTCGCCGAAAACGTCGGCCTCAACGTCAACGTCGCGGTCGGCGTGACCGACGAAGCGCCGGACGCCCGGATCACCGTCCGCGTGCCGATTTCCTTTGATCTGCTCGGCTGAGCCTGTAACCGATCACCTTGCTGCTTTCGGATGAGTCCATCCGAAAGCAGCAAGGTGATCTAGCGCGGGCCGTAGAGGATCTGCGCCTGGATCGCCGGACGCATTGCCCTGGCGGCGTTCAGGGCGGCGAGCTGGCGGGCGACGCCGCCGACTTTGAGATCGATGTCGAGCTGATTGACGATTACCCGGTTGACGTCGGTATTCTCGACGAAGGTGTTGAGCGCGGTCTGCGTCAGCCGCGTGGTTCCACCGATATCGACGGTGGTCGTGGTTCCGGTGGTGGAAACCGCCACGTTCGCCGCATACGGGCCGCCCGGTCCCGGCAGGGTCGGCGCGCTCCCGCCGGCGATGTCGCCCAGCGTCTGAACGCTCGTGCCGGCGTGGACGATCCGGCCCGCCGCGGGCACCGTAAATCGGGTTACAACCTCCAGCCGTTCGCCGAGTCCGCCCAGAGCCTGGTCGATCACGGAGCGGGCGACGATACCGACGGCGAGGTCGAAGCCGCCGACCGCGAAACCCCCGCGCAACACGGTCAGCTCGTTGTCGGGCAGCGGCGTGGCGAACCCGAACGGGCTAGAGCATCCTGCGCCCGGATGGGCGCAGAGGAGATGCTCGATCTTCTTGTAACCGATCAACCTGCTTTCGGATGATTCCATCCGAAAGCAGGTTGATCTAGTAGCGACAGCGGCGCCACCCGGCATCGAGCCTGAGACCACGAGACCGGCGGCACGCGGCAGCGCCAGGAGGTTTGCGCTGCCGCGGCCGGCGGTCGCGCCGCGTCGGCGGCGTGGTCTGCGCCAATGGTGCGTAAGAACGTCCATGATGTTCTTCCCTAGAATCTGCCGGTCGCCGCCGGCAGGTTGACATTGAACGAGGCGAGCGACTGGCGGTTGAGGGCAGTGCCGAACGGCGCCTTGACCCGGACCGCCCAATCGCGTTCGCTGTTGAAGTGCCTGCGGGCCACGTCCGGATCGTCGCGGATGATGAAGGCGATCCCCTCCCACAGCGCGGTGAAGGCGGTCCGGCCGTAGACCTTCACCCCCGCGGCCGGGTCGCCGACGACGACCTCGTCGCCGCGGATCCCCTTGATCAGGACGAAATGCTTGTAGCCGTTGGTGTTGATCAGGGTGATGGCCGGCACCTGCGCGACCGCGAGCTTGTCCAGCGAGACGCGGAAACCGTCGGCGCGGAGGCCCTTGTCGGCGAGATAGGTCTTCATATCGAGGAGTGAGAAGCCGGAGCGGTGGATGCGCTCCTTGTCGCCGGCGACGTACATAACGCGGAAGGCCGCCTCTTCCGTCGTCGGCCGCTCGTAATGGTAGGTGAGCAGGCTGGCCAGCGCAGCGGAGCCGCAGCTGAAATCGTAGCGCTGCTTAATCACCGTTTTGAACCGCGCCTCCTTGAGGCTGGTGACGCCGACATTGAACTGGCCACCGGCCGCGAACTGGATTCCCACTTGGCCGGCTGCCGCTGGCGGGACCAGCGCGAACGCGACGACGGCGAAAACGCCGACGCCGAGAGCGCGGTATCGTTGGGTAAAGCGCGGAAAGACGATGAAAGTCATGTTCATATTGCTCCGGCTTCGCGACCGCCAGGCGCGGATGCGCCGGCGGCCCTAACGCTAGCGGGCCATGTCCACCGAGACGTTGACGTTGACGCTGTTCGACAGGGTCAGGACGCCGGTGTTGACGACCAT
>JBBSCD010000061.1:0-14690 GCA_038250645.1 Rhodospirillales bacterium | reverse complement strand
GCTGAAGATCATCGACCTCATCATCGGCCTGCGGGTCGATCAGGAGACGGAAATCACCGGACTGGATCTGGCGCTTCACGGCGAGACTGTGCCGTAGGTCGGGGACCACTCGTTCCTCCTTTCTCTCCGCCTGTAATCCGGGCCATCTTAGGCCGGAGGTTTCGTCCTCCGGCCCTTTTCTTTCCGCCCGATGCCGCGCCGATGCCGCGCCGTAATTCCACTTGGCGGCCGATTGATCTAGCATCGCCGGCATGCTGAACCCTCGGCTTTCCGCCCTTACCGCCTATCCCTTCGATCGCCTGCGCGCGCTGCTCGATCCGGTCGCTCCGCCGGCCGACCTGGAACCGATCGTGCTCTCGGTGGGCGAGCCACGGCATCCGCCGCCGCCGCTGGTGGGCGAGATCCTGAGCGAACAGGCGGCATCATGGAGTCGTTACCCGCCGATCGAAGGGACGGCCGATTTCCGCGAGGCGGTCGCAGGCTGGTTGCGCCGTCGCTACGGCCTGCCCGCGAAGCTCGTGGTCGCAGCCGAGCAGATCCTGCCCGTCGCCGGCAGCCGCGAGGCGCTCTATCTCATCGCCGCCGCCGTCCTGCCCCGGACGCTATCCCCAGGGCGGAGCGGCGGCGCGCCGCTCGTGCTGATGCCGAACCCCTTCTACCAGGTTTATCAGGGCGCGGCGGTGATGCACGGCGGCGAGCCGGTCTACCTCGATGCTTCGCGCCATTCCGGCTTCCTCCCCGCCCTCGACAGGATCGGCGCAGCGACGCTGGCGCGCACGGCCTTGATGTACCTGTGTTCGCCGGCCAATCCGCAAGGCGTCGTTGCGGATCTCGGCTATCTTCGGCGGGCCATTGGCCTCGCCCGCGAGCACGATTTCATCCTCGTCGTCGACGAGTGCTACGCCGAGATCTTCGACCGCGATCCTCCGCCGGGCGCGTTGCAGGCCTGCGCCGAGCTCGGCGGCGGATTCGCCAACGTGATCGTCTTCCATTCCCTGTCGAAGCGCTCAAGCGTCCCCGGTCTCAGGTCGGGATTTGTCGCCGGCGATCCGACGCTGATCGCCGCCTTCCGCAGGCTTCGCAGCTTCGCAGGAGCGAGCGTGGGCCTGCCGATTCTCGCCGCGTCCGCGGCGTTGTGGCGCGACGACGCCCACGTGGAAGAGAATCGCCGCCTCTATCGGGCCAAGCTGGACCTCGCACAAAGCCTCATCGGCGACCGCTTCGGCTTCTACCGCCCGGCCGGCGGCTTTTTCTTATGGCTCGAGGTCGGCGATGGCGAAAGCGCGGCGCTGGCCCTGTGGCGTCGCGCGGCGCTGCGGGTTCTGCCGGGCGCGTATCTCGCCCAGGCGGATGAGAACAACCGCAATCCGGGAGCCGGCTACATCCGCATGGCGCTGATCGACTCCCTTGCTATCACCGAAGATGCTTTAAGAAGGCTCCTTAACGTTCTATAAATTCGAATTCTTCGACATTGGTCCGGTGAGTGTATCGATGATCCGCGAAGGAACCCTGGCGGTCCTGCCCGAGGGGGCCGGCGAGTACATCAAACGTCGCCTGAGCGAGGCGGGCGGCCTGGGCCTGATCTTTCTGGCCGCCCTTCTGCTCGGCGCTCTGGTGACCTACGATCCCGCCGACCCGTCCTTCAATCACGCCACCTCTGCGGTGCCCGGCAACCTTCTCGGGCTGCCCGGATCCCATTTCGCCGACCTGATGATCGGCGGCCTCGGCATGGCCGCCCTGGTGCCGCTTCTCGCGCTGGGGGTGTGGGGCTGGAAGATCATGTGCAAGAGCACCCCCGGCGGGCGCCTGTGGCTGCTGCTGGCGGCGCTGCTTGTCGCCACGATCACCGCCAGCGTCGCGCTCGCCGCCCTGCCCCCCCGGGTCCTGTGGGCGCACAACCAGGGGCCCGGCGGCCTCTCCGGAAAGCTTATTCTTGATGCGGCGGCACGCTCGCTACCGATCGGGGCTGGATCGGTCGCCGCCATCGCCACGGCGTTGGCTCTGGTCGCGGGGCTGCTCGGCCTGGGAGTCTCGCTTGCCGATCTCGGCGCCTTCTATCGCTCGGCTCGGGGCGCCGGCGGTGCGGCGGTGCGCGTCGTGGCGGCCGGCCGCGGCTATGTAGCCGGTCTTCGCGGCGGCGATCGCGATCCGCCTCGGCAACGCGGCGGCAAGGCGCGGGCCCGCGCCCGCGGCCGGTCCGATGGGGCTGTCGATGTTGAGGACGCCGGCGGCAACGCGGAAGAAGACGGGCTCGCCGCCATCGTCGCGCCGAGGCAGCCGCGGGTCCGTCAGGGGCGCAAGATCGCGCAGGAGAGCCAGGGCAGATTCCCCTTCGCCGGCGACGGCGCCGGGCTGTTGCCGCCGCTCGACCTGCTGCAGCCGTCGCCGCCAACACCGGCCGCGGTCGACGCCCTCAGCCGCAACGGTCTCGAAGAGAACGCGCGCCTGCTCTCGACGGTGCTCGAGGACTTCGGTGTGCGCGGCGAGATCGTCAAGGTTCGCCCGGGCCCGGTTATAACCCTCTACGAGCTTGAGCCGGCGCCGGGGACGAAGAGCTCGCGGGTGATCGGCCTTGCCGACGACATTGCCCGGTCGATGAGCGCGGTATCGGCGCGCGTCGCCGTGGTGCCTGGGCGCAACGTTATCGGCATTGAACTGCCGAACATGCGCCGCGAAGCCGTGGGCTTGCGCGAGCTGCTCGCCTCCGATGCGTTCGAGCGTTACGCGGGCCGGCTGACGCTGGCGATGGGCAAGGACATCGGCGGCGCGCCGGTTCTTGTCGACCTCGCCCGGATGCCGCACCTGCTCATCGCGGGCACGACCGGTTCGGGCAAATCGGTGGCGATCAACGCGATGATCCTGTCGCTGCTCTACCAGCATTCCCCCGACACCTGCAAACTCATCCTGATCGATCCGAAGATGCTCGAACTGTCTGTCTATGACGGCATCCCGCATCTGCTCAGCCCGGTCGTGACCGAGCCGTCCAAGGCCGTCGTGGCGCTGAAGTGGACGGTTCGCGAGATGGAGGAACGCTACCGGGCGATGTCACAGCTCGGGGTGCGCAGCATTGCCGGCTACAACGCCCGGCTCGCCGAGGCGCGGCGCAAGGGTGAGGAGCTCAAGCGCCGGGTGCAGACCGGCTTCGACCAGGACAGCCAGCCGGTCTTCGAGGAGCATCCGCTCGACCTCGAGCCGCTGCCGCTGATCGTCGTCGTCGTCGACGAAATGGCCGATCTGATGCTCGTCGCCGGCAAGGACATCGAGGCGGCGGTGCAGCGGCTGTCGCAAATGGCGCGCGCCGCCGGCATCCACCTGATCATGGCCACCCAGCGGCCGTCCGTCGATGTCATCACCGGCACGATCAAGGCCAACTTCCCGACGCGGGTGAGCTTTCAGGTCACCTCGAAGATCGACAGCCGGACGATTCTCGGCGAGCAGGGCGCCGAGCAGCTTCTCGGTCAGGGCGACATGCTATTCATGGCCACCGGCGGCCGCGTGACTCGCGTCCATGGCCCGTTCGTCGGCGACCGCGAGGTCGAGACCGTGGTCCAGTTCCTCAAGAGCCAGGGCGCGCCGCAGTACATTCCGGAGGTCACGGAAGAGGAGGACGAGGACGAGCCGGTCTTCGATGTCGCCGGCGGTCCAGGCGAGGACGAGCTCTATGAAGAAGCCGTGGCGCTGATCGCCCGGGACGGCAAGGCCTCGACCAGTTACGTCCAGCGCCGGCTGCAGATCGGCTACAATCGGGCGGCGCGCCTGATCGAGCGGATGGAGGCCCAGGGCCTGGTCAGCAAGGCCGACCGCGTCGGCCGGCGCGAGGTTCTGCTCGGCGAGCGTGCCGATTGATTTCACTCCTGCGCAAGCGGGCGCGAGCAGCGGATACGCGGCTGGTCACACGGCGCGGCGGCGCTGCGTTCGCGGCGGCGGCCATAGTGCTTGTGGCCCTCACCTGTGCGCCGACGCCGCGGCCCGCGGATGCGGCGGCGCAACCGGCGGCGGTCGTTCTCTCGGCCGGGGATCGCGCCGACGTCGCCCGGATCGAGCGGTACTTTAACTCGGTCCGGACCCTCAAGGCGCGCTTCCTGCAGATCGCCTCAACCGGGCAGACCGCGGAGGGCGATGTCTGGCTGAAGCGTCCCGGACGGATGCGGATCGCCTATGATCCGCCGGTGCCGATCCTGATCGTCGCCGACGGCACCTGGTTGATCTACAATGACCGTGAGCTGGGGCAGGTCAGTTACCTGCCGCTCGGCTCGACACCCGCGGGCATCCTCGTCGAGGACGAGATCCAGCTTGACGGCGGCAGCCTCACCATCACCGGCTTCGAACACGAGGCCGGGGTCATCCGCGTGAGCCTCGTGCGGACCGCCAGTCCGGGCGACGGCAGCCTGACCCTGGTGTTCGCCGACAACCCGTTGCAGTTGCGCCAGTGGCGCGTCGTCGACGCTCAGAGCGTCGCCACCACCGTATCCCTTTCGGACATCCGTACCGGGGTGAGCCTCCAGCCTGAGCTGTTCGAGTTCGTCGATCCACGGCATGCGCCGCCGGCCTTCCCGCAATAGTTCCGCGCTGGTTATGCAGATTACGCATGGGAGACCTGCGCTCTGCGCATTGGCCGTCCCCCCCGTGCCCACTAATTTATTCTTTATGGAATGGGCGGAATCGAAAGGTTTCGTCCATCCCGGATGGTTCCCCTGCCATCCGAAAGCTTCCGCAGGGAAGCTGAAGCGCCCGGTTGACCCCCCTGACCGGGCGCTTTTTTTTGGCCGCGTGGCGTTACTCTGCGGCAGGACAGTTGCGATCGTTGGTAAGAGATATCTTTACCGAGACTCCTTAGGTGCCTAAGATTCTGCCCAAGGAGTTGGAACGTGCCGAAGCCAATCACTTTCACGGTAAGGGGTGCCGACCGTTTTGGCGACGATGCGCCAACGGTGGAGGACCTTCTCGGCCAAATAGCAACGTGGATCGACGTACTGCACAACATCGAGTCCGCGGTCGCGGAAGGCGGGAAGCCCGAGCTTGTGTGGCGAGTCACCGACGTCCGCAAAAACTCCCCTCTGGCCTTTGAGGTAACGCCCTACCCAGCAACCCATGGCATGAACGTTGAGCAGCGTGCGAAAAAGGTCGTGCTCGCGGCCGCGACCGGCGTTAAGCGGTTGATTGAAAATGGTGAGCGACCGCTGTATTTCACAGATCAAACGATCGACAAGGTTGAAAAGATCTTTATCCGCGTTACAAACGGCCTATCAGGGACGGCCGTCGATTTTTCTAATTATAATGCGCCCAACTTTGAAGCGACGCCGGAAAGCGCACGGTGGTCCATTGAGAGCATCAAAACAACCAAGTCACCAGAGCCCGTTGCTTACAAGGAACTAGGTTCCCTCGAAGGATACATCAACAAGGTGGAACTTGACGGCCGCGGCCGGCCGATTGTCTGGCTCCGATCCCGGCTCGATGGCCAGGAAGTCAAGTGCTTGTCCGATGTAGCCGGGCTCAGCCGTATAGGCCACCTAGAGGTCTCCGAGGTTCTGCGGGGACTACGGGTGCGGGTTCACGGCACCTTATACTACCGGGACCTAGAGCGTATCAGCAGCATCAGCGTGGAGAACGTTCACGTTTTTGAGTCGGACAAGGCGTTGCCGGAACCGGCCGACATTATCGATCCGCAATTCACTGGCGGGCTGGAGTCGAGCGCCTACCTGCAGGCGCTGAGGGCTGATGGCCAAGCCTAGACCGGTCAGGGTGTATTGGGACGCATGCGCTTGGATTGCATACATTGCGCAGGAAAAAACCATACGCTTGGGAGAAAATCAGCTCGAGAACCGATTTGCCATGTGCTCTCAGGTTTTACTTGATGCTGAAGCTGGGAAGCACGAGGTTGTCACCTCGGCCTTTACGCTGGCGGAAGTGTGTAAGGAGTCGGGAATACGCGAGAGTCCGGCAGATAATCTTTCAAGTTTCTTCGATAAATCTTATATTTTGATCGTCCCCGTGGACAAAGCGATAGGCGTTCGTGCTCAAAGAATGCAGACCACTGGACTTGTAAATCTTAAGCCACCCGACGCTATCCATTTGGCTTCCGCCCAACGTGCGGGTGCAGTAGAAATGCACACCTTTGACAAAAAGGTACTCAACTTTGATGGCCGCATCACCGGGGCTGACGGTCAGCCAATGAAGATCTGCAAGCCAACAGAGGGACGGTCAATTGGTCCGCTTTTCGAGGATAACGAAGTGGGCGAAGACGAACAAGAGGTAGACTGATCGCGTTTGTAGATGACCTTTGAGGTCAGGGAGCGTTAGGGCAATCGCGTGAGAAGTAGTCTCAGGAGCGCGCTAGCACATTCACCCGAGTGGCGCTTTTCTTCGTTACGAATAAAACGATTGGCTCTCATGGACGTCTCCAGAGAAGCCGAGACGAGGGCATTAGCGGGTAGCTTGAATCGGTTGCGACCCTTTACGTTCCGTACGAAGCTCCGCACCATCACGGTACAAGGCGGTAGCCCCCGGGTTCGGTGATGAGGATCTGCGCCTGTTGCGGGTTCGCCTCGATCTTCTGGCGCAGGCGATAGACATGCGTCTCCAGCGTGTGGGTGGTGACGTTGGCGTTGTAGCCCCAGACTTCGTCCAGCAGCACACCGCGGCTGATCACCCGGTTCCCCGCGCGGTAGAGGAACTTCAGGATTGCCGTCTCCTTGTCGGTCAGGCGGATCTTCTTGTCGGTGTTCGCCTCGACGAGGAGCTTGGCGCTCGGCTTGAAGGCGTACGGACCGATGGTGAAGACCGCATCGTCGGTCTGCTCGTGCTGACGGATCTGGGCGCGCAGCCGGGCCAGAAGCACGCCCAGCCGGAACGGTTTGGTGATGTAATCGTTGGCACCGGAGTCGAGACCGAGAATGGTGTCGGCGTCGGTATCGGCGCCGGTGAGCATGATGATCGGGGCCTTCACCCCGCCGCGGCGCATCAGCCGACAGACTTCGCGGCCGTCCATGTCGGGCAGGCCGATGTCAAGAATGATGACGTCGCAGTGCTGCGTCTTCGCCAACTCCAGGCCTTCGCGCCCGGTTGCCGCGACCAGCGAAGAGAACTCCTCGTGCAGGCGCAGCTGTTCCGCCAGCATGTCACGCAGCGCAGTGTCGTCATCGACGATTAGAACCTGCCTGGTGACGTTCACCTGATCTGGTTCCTGATGCGCGCCTCGTTTCTCATGCGCTTGAACAATACCGGCGAACGCGCATTTTACAATCATCGGCCGACCCTGGTCCCACCGCGGATCCGCCGGTACGCGGGAAATTCTCTTTTCGCGTGTGAATTTGGCGGTTATCGTCGTGTCGTTGTCCGCCCGGTCGGAGAAAGGTATGGCACTGCGCCAATTCCCGCATCTCGTGCAGATCCCGGCGACTCGCGAGCCGATTTCGCTCTTGTCCGTCGAGCGGGCAATGTCGGAGATCCGCCGTGGCCGGTGGATCCTTATAGCCGGCGGCAGCGGGGTCGCGACCCTGACCATGGCAAGTGAAGGCGTCACCGACGCGACGCTGGCGGCGATTGCCGAAATCAGCCGCTCGCAGCCGGTGGTCGTCGTGACCGCCCGCCGCGCCTCGGTCCTCGGACTGACCGGTGGCGGCGTTCGGCGCGTGGCCATCGGCCGCCCTCCGGCGCTGACGGCGGAGCTCGTGCGCCGGCTCGCGGATCCCCTGCTTGAGGGACCGTTGCCGGCACGCGGTGAGTTGAAATTCGCCGAAGTCGCCGAGCATGGCTGCGAAAGCGCCGCGGTGACTCTGGCCAAGGCGGCACGCCTGCTGCCGGCGGCGGTCATAGCCGAGGTTCGCGACCCCACCGCCGAGGATCAGGCGGCGTGGGCGACTCGACATGACCTGCTGCATGTCGATGCCGGCGACGTCTTTCAGTATTACGGCACGGCGGCGCGCGGCTTGCATCAAGTGGCCCGCGCGCGTGTGCCGCTCGAAGGCGCCGAGCAGACGGAGATGATCGCCTTTCGCCCGCGCGACGGCGGCGGCGAGCATCTGGCCCTGGTCATCGGCGCGCCGAGCCCCGATCAGCCGGTCCTGACCCGGTTGCATTCGGAATGCTTCACCGGCGACCTTCTCGGCAGCCTGCGCTGCGATTGCGGCGACCAGCTTCGCGGCGCCATCGCCGAAATCGCCCGCGCCGGCGGCGGCCTCGTTCTCTACCTCGCCCAGGAAGGCCGCGGCATCGGTCTGGTCAACAAGCTGCGCGCCTACGAGCTTCAGGATCGCGGCTTCGACACCGTCGACGCCAACGAGCAGCTCGGCTTCGAGGCCGACGAGCGGCTCTATCTGCCGGCCGTGCAGATGCTCCGCGCGCTGGGCTACGCCTCCGTACGCCTTCTGACCAACAACCCGGGCAAAGTCGACGGCTTGGTGCGCCACGGCATCACCGTGGCCGAGCGCGTCCCCCACCGCTTTCCCGTCAATCCGCACAACGAGATCTACCTGAGGACCAAGGCCGCCCGCGGCGGCCACCTGTTCTAGCGGCGGTGCGGACGAGGGTTTCGCGGCGGTCATGAAGATCCTCGTCAGCCCGAAAGGCTATCTGTACGGCGGCGGCAGGGTTCGCTGCGCCCTGGGACGCGCCGGCGTCAGCGCGCCGGGCGCCAAGCGCGAGGGGGACGGGACGACCCCGAGCGGAACCTTCCTCTTGCGCCGCGTGCTCTATCGCGCCGACCGGCTCCAGCGGCCGATGACCGGCCTGCCGGTCCAGACCCTTCAGCCCGACGACGGCTGGTCCGACGACCCGGCGGATCCGCTGTATAACCGCCCAGTGAAGCGGCCCCACTCGTTCTCGCATGAAGCCTTGTGGCGCGAGGACGGGCTGTACGATGCGATCATCGTCATCGGCCACAACGACGATCCGGTCGAACCCGGCCATGGCAGCGCCGTCTTCATCCATATCGCGACGACCGACTACGCGCCGACCGAAGGCTGCGTCGCGCTCGCGACCGAGGATTTGCTGAGCCTGCTCGAGACCTGCGAACCGGGTTACGGCCTCACCATACTCGGAACCACACTTGGCGAACCTGACTAGGGTACTGCAGGCCTGGCCCCGAAGATGGCGCTGCCGACGCGGACCATCGTCGCGCCGAAACGGATGGCGACGGGATAGTCGTCGCTCATGCCCATGCTGAGTTCGCGCAAGTCGTGACGCCGGGCGATCTCGCGCAGCAGGGCGAAATGCAGCGCCGGCTCCTCGCCGAAAGGGGGAATGCACATCAGACCGCGGACCGGCAGGGCGAGATCGTCGATGCAGGCCCGGATCAGCCCGTCGGCGTCCAGCGGGGCGACGCCGCTCTTTTGCGGCTCCTCGCCGGTGTTGACCTGGATCAACAGGTCCGGCCGGTCCCCGGTCTCGGCCATGGCCTCGGCGAGGGCCGCGGCAAGGCGGACGGAGTCGACCGTCTCGATGACGTCGAACAGACGGAGCGCCCGACGCACCTTGTTGCGCTGCAACGGGCCGATCAGATGCAGGCGCAGATCGGGGAACTGGGCGCGTAGATCCGGCCATTTCGCCTCTGCCTCCTGAACCCGGTTTTCGCCGAAGCTCCGCTGGCCGGCGACGATGGCGGCGCGAATCGTTTCCGGCGGGTGGGTTTTCGAGACGGCAACCAGGGTGACAGCCGCCGCATCCCGGCCATCGGCAGCGGCGGCAGCGGCGATTGCCGCCTTGACGGCGTCGAGATTGGCGGGCACATCGCTGGCTGCGCTTGCGTCCGTCATGGGCGGATCTCTGCACCTCGTTAAGGCTACGTCGTTGGCGACCCTAGCAGGCCTCGCATCCCGCCTCAAACGCCGCGCAATAGGGCGCGCCGGGACCGGGACCGCTTGTCGGCAACGCCTGTCGCTTCCCGCCTGCATCCTCGTGGTAGAAACGACCCAGCTGGGTGATGTCGTCGCCGCCGTCGCCCGCCTGCCCCGCGGATCGGCGGTGATCCTGCGCGACTATCTCGCCCCCAACAGGCCGGCGCGCGCGGCGCATCTCGCCGCCCTCTGCCGGCATCGGCGGCTGCGGCTGCTGGTCGGCATCGCGGGGAGCGCAGATGCGCGTCTGGCTCCGGCCGTCGGCGCCGGCGGTATCCACCTGCCCGAGGGCGTGGTTGCCTTGGGCGACCGGCGCTGGCGACGCTGGCGAAAGCATGGCTGGCTCGTCACCGCCGCGGCCCATTCGCCGGCGGCGATCGCCCGAGCGCGCCGTGGCGGGGTCGATGCGGTCCTTGTCTCGCCGGTGTTCCCGACCGCAAGTCATCCAGGCGCGGCGACCATCGGGCCGGTGCGCTTCGCCGCCTGGACCCGGACGGCCGGCCTGCCGGTATACGCTCTGGGCGGGATGACGCCCCTAACCGCACGGCGCCTCATGCCAAGCGGCGCCGTTGGGATCGCCGCCGTCAGCGGCTTCGCCGCGCCGTCAGCTCGGCCGTCCGCTCAGTCGTCGGCGCCATAGCCGAACGCCTCCATCGACGGGCGCAGGATCGGCAGGACATCGGTGAAGGCGTCGCGGTAGTGGTGCCAGCGGCCGACGGAGCGGCCGTAGATCGGCTGGACCACCTGATGGTAGCTGGGCGTCGCGATGGCGCGCGTTTTTGCCCGCTCGGCATAGCCGAGGACCGCGTCTTCCCAGGGCAGGCCGAGGAAATCGAGAATCCGCTGCGTTTCTGCGCGCAGATCGGCGACTAGGTCTTCATAACGGACGCAATGAACGCGGAGCGGTAGAACCGCCTCGTAATGCCGCCACAGGTCCATCACCGCCGCGTAGAAGGCGGCGCTCTTCTCCAGGGAGGCGAACTGGACCATCGCCGGGTTCGGCTTGAATGCCTGCATGAAGCCGCTGAGCACCACATCGCAGGGATGGCGCAGCGCCAGCAGCAGCCGGGCCTCGGGGAACAGCCGGACGATCAGACCGACGTCGACGGTATTCAGCGGCATCTTGTCGACCAGCGTCACACCCGCCGGGAGATCCACGTACCGGGCGGTTTCCGTGAAATAGAGGCGTTGCAGGCGGGCGATGTCGTCGCCGCTGAGCCCGGCCAGAGCCGCCGGGTAGCCGCCCTCCATGGCAGCGACGGCATGGCGGACGACGTCGATGGCCGGCTTCTCCTCCATGCTCTGCAAGCCCGGGTGCGCGTCGAGGATCTGATCGAGGAGCGTTGTGCCCGAACGGGGGAAGCCGATGAGGAAGACAGGCGCCGGGCGACCGTTTGCCAACGGCGGGCTCCACGAGCAGACCCAGTCCGGGGTGAACGTCTGTCGCAAGACGGCGACAAGCCTTGGCATGGCCAGAGGATCGACCGCCAAGGCCTGCGGGCTTCGAGCCGCCAGCGCATTGGCTTCGCGGTAGGCCTCGTATGCCTCGTCATACGCGCCCAGGCGATCGAGGATCGCACCGAGTTCGAAGGCAACGTGGGCGCGGCCGTCTTCATCGACTCCATCGAGAACGAGGGCGCGCAGCCGGATAAGCCCGTCCTGAGGGCGGCCCAGCCGCCGCTCTGAGCGCGCCGCGACCACCGAGGCGCGGATGTCGCGCGGGTTCGCCGCGAGCGCACGTTCCGCCGTCGCCAGGGCCTGCCCAAGCCGGCCGGCGCGTTCCTCCAGCGCCGCCAACGCCGCCAGGGTCTCCCCGTCCTCCGGCTCCAGAGCAAAGGCGCGGCGGAAGTGCTCCTCGGCCGCTGCGGTCTGTCCGCTCTCGGCGAGCACGTCGCCGAGGAAGCGGTGGGCCTTGGCGTACTCCGGGCGAATGCTAAGCGCAGCGCGCAGGCTGTCCGCCGCCGGCGCCAGCAGGTCGAAGCCGTGCAGGGCCCGGCCCTTGTTGCACAGCGCCTCGGCGTAGTCGGGCCGCAGGGCCAGCGCCTGATCGTAGCCGCGCACAGCGGCATCGAGGCGCCCGGCCTTCTGTTCGGCGTTGCCAAGGTTGTTGAAGGCCTCGGCCAGCAGCGGATCGCGGGCGAGGGCTTCGCGGAAGGCGGCGATCGCGGCGGCCGCGTCGCCTTCGGCCAGATGAACGAGGCCGAGGCTGTTGTGGTAGGCGGCGTTGGACGGGTTGTAAGCGATGGCCCGGGCGATCAAATCGCCGGCAGTGCTCTGGTCGCCGGCCTGATGGCGCGCGAGGCCGAGCAGATGTAGCGCGTCGGCGTGGTGCGGATCGGCCTTGAGGATCCGCTGGTAGAGGACGCCCGCCTGGCCGAGCCGGCCGTGGCGATGGTGGCGCACGGCCTCGGCGAGCAAGCCGGCGTTGGCGCCGCCGGGCGAGCCTTTCACGGCACCGCGGGACCGGCCGCGGCTCACCGGAACCTCTCGCGCAGGGCCTCGGCCACCGCGGCGACGACCCCGGCCCAGTCGCCCGGACGCGTCTGACGGAACAGCCGCATCGTCGGATACCAGGGCGAGTCGGTCCGCTCGCGCAGCCACCGCCACTCGGGAACGAACGGCACCAGCAGCCACACCGGCCGCGCCAGCGCTCCGGCCAGATGAGCGACCGCGGTGTCGACGGAGATAATCAGATTGAGCTCGGCGACGATTGCGGCGGTGTCGGCGAAATCGGCGATGACACCGCCGGGCGAGGCCAGAGCTGCGGCGGCGTCCGGGTCCAGGTCCGCGCGCTGCTCAGCGCCTGCGCCGACCTGGAGATCGACGAAGGAGACGCCCGGCATTGCCAGCAGCGGCGCCAGCGCCGTCGCCGGCGCGGAGCGGTTGCGGTCGTTGTGGTGCTGCGGATTTCCGGCCCAGACGACGCCAACGCGCGGTCGCGCCACGGCCGCCAGGCGGTGGCCCCATACCGCGCGCAGATCCGGATCGGCGGCGAGATAGGGCACCGCGCTCGGCACGCTTTCCAGGGTGGTCGCGAACAGTCGCGGCAGGCTCATCAGCGGCGCATGAACGTCGAAGTCCGGCAGGCGATCGCCCTTTGCGACGAGGCTGACCGATCCAGCTCCGTCCCCTTTCTCCTTCGAGAGCGAGGCAAATAGACGAACCAGCGGCGGCTGGCACTCGAGGATGACGTGCCCCCCGCGGTGGGCTGTCAGCGGCGCGTAGCGGACGAACTGGATCGCGGAGCCAAGACCCTGTTCGGCATGGATCAGGATCGTGCGCCCGGCAAGCGGTTCGCCCTCCCAGGCCGGTACGGCGAAATCGCGGCGCGGTGTCGTGAAGCCCTCGATACGCCAGCGCCACTCGTATTCGCGCCAGCCCTCGTCCATGCGGCCCAGCAGCAGCAGCAGCGTTGAGCGATTGGCGCGGGCAGCGGCCATCTCCGGCTCCAGCGCCAGCGCCCGCTCGTAGGCGGCGAGCGCGTCTTCGTAGGCGCCCTGCTCGTGGCGAATGAGGCCGAGAGTGCACAGGGCGCCTACGTAATCGGCACGCAGCTCGAAGGCACGCATTACCGCCGCCTCCGCGCCCGCCAGGTCGCCGAGCCGACGCAGCGCCGCGGCAAGGTTGGCATGGGCCTCGGCATAGTCCGGGCGCAGACCGATGGCTTGGCGATAGGCCGCCACGGCACCGGCCGCATCGTCGAGACGGGCACGCGCGTTGCCGAGATTGTTGTGGGCCTCCGCAAGCCCGGAGTCGCAGGACAGGGCCCTGGTGAAGGCGGCTTCGGCTTCGCCGAGCCGGTTCTGGGCCAGCAGGGCAAGGCCGAGGGAATTGGCGAAAGCCCCGTTGGCCGGTGCGAGGCGCAGCGCCCGCCCGATCAGGCGGAGGGCCTCCTCCTGGTTCCCGCGCTGGTGGAAGACAAGCCCCAGAAGGTGCAGCGCGTCCGGATGATCGGGCTGTGCTTTGAGGATCGCCCGGTAATTGGCGGCCGCCGCGTCCAGCCGGCCGGCGCGGTGGGCGACGACGGCGTCCATCAGGCGGGCGGCCACCTCTCGCGTAGTCCTGACGGCGGCTGCGTTTCTATCGCCGCGACTGCGCGCTTTTGTCCCGCTCATTGTCGTCTTGCCGTCTGTCTCTTCATGGGTGGCGGGTACTGTAATGGACGCTCGCGTCGATCGCCACGCGCCTGCGCCGGCAACGACCGCGTATGCGGTGTGCCTCTCCCTCACCCTTCCGCTGTCGCAGGGCCCCACCCTCTCCCGATCGCTCCGCTGGGAGAGGAAATGTTGTGCGCGGCCGCTTTCTCCTCTCCCTTCGGGGACGAAGGGGGAGGATCGAGGTGGGGGCGTGGCGGCACTACACCCGCAGTTCACCGCTGGCAGAGATGTAGCCGAGCTCGGTCATCAGCGGGCGGTGGTGGGCGAGGATCACGTCCACCTGGGCCGGCGACAGCTCCTTGCGCCAGCCGCCGACGCCGCCCCGGCGGAAGAAGGCGTCCGACCCGCGAGATCGCTCGACGAAGCCGCGCTCGCGTTCCTGCTGGGCGAGGACCTTGAACGAGCTGTGGCGGATCGCCCGGGCGAGGCGATCACGATCCTTCGGCATCTTGAGGAAGGCGCAGATCTCGCCGAAGGTGCGGGTCGGCGCGGCGAGCATGTCCTCGTAGCGCACCGACTTGAGGTTCAGGCCCGGCGCCTTGAGCCAGCTCCGCACATGGGTCGACCAGTCGGCGATGAGCTGGACGACATGGCCTTCCTTGGGCGGAATCTCAAGGCCCCTGAAACACACCGCAGTGACCGCCTGGTCCATGGTGATGGCATAGTGATGGTGGAAGGAAACGGCGATGTCGAGCGGATT
>JBBSCD010000060.1:0-14861 GCA_038250645.1 Rhodospirillales bacterium | reverse complement strand
TGCGGCGCGATCACCGCGCTGATGACCGGCGTCTCCTATGCCACCTCGGCGGAAATGGCCGGCGAGCTCGGCCCCTTCCCGGGCTACGCCAAGAACCGCGGCGACATGCTGCGCGTCATGCGCAACCATCGCCGCGCGGCGCAGGGCGTCATGTCCCAGCGCCGGTGCGCCGACCAGCGTGCCGTGGCCGGTGGCGTAGCCGATGATCCGGTCGATGGCGTCACGCGGATAGCCGAGGCGGGCGAGCGCCATCGGGACCATCCGGTTGATGATCTTGAAATAGCCGCCGCCGGCCAGCTTCTTGAACTTCACCAGCGCGAAATCGGGCTCGATTCCGGTCGTGTCGCAGTCCATCACCAGGCCGATGGTGCCGGTCGGCGCGACGACGGTGGCCTGGGCGTTGCGATAGCCGTGACGCTCGCCCAGGGCCAGCGCCTCATCCCACGCAGCCTGCGCTGCCGCGGCAAGCGCTGAGTCCTCGATCGCTGTGGCCTGCAAAGGCAGCGGCAGAACCGACAGTCCCTCATAGCCTTCATGCTCGCCGCGGGCGGCGCGGCGGTGGTTGCGCACGACCCGCAGCATCGCCTCGCGGTTGCGCTCGAAGCCGGCAAACGCACCCAGCTCGGCGGCCATCGCCGCGGAGGTGGCGTAGGCGGTGCCGGTCATGATCGCGCTGATCGCGCCGCAGGTGTTGCGCGCCGCCTCCGAGTCGTAAGGCATTCCGGCGGCCATCAGGTAGCCGCCGATGTTGGCGAAGCCGAGGCCGAGCGTGCGATAGGCGTAGGACAGCTCGGCGATCCGCCGCGACGGGAACTGCGCCATCAGCACGGCGATCTCGAGCACCACGGTCCACAGACGCACGGCGTGGAGGAAACCCGGCACGTCGAGGCAGCCGTCTTCGCGCTGGAAGGCGACGAGGTTAAGCGAGGCCAGATTGCAGGCCGTGTCGTCGAGGAACATATATTCCGAGCACGGATTCGACGCGTTGATCCGGCCGCTTTGCGGACACGTGTGCCATTCGTTGATGGTGGTGTCGTACTGCAGCCCCGGATCGGCGCTGCTCCAGGCGGCGCGGCCGATCCGGTCCCACAGCTCGCGGGCGCGTACAACTTTCGCCGTGCGCCGGTCGGTCCGTCTCGTCAGCTCCCAGGTGCCGTCGAGGCGGACCTTCTCGAGGAAGGCATTGGTGACGCGGACGCTGTTGTTGGCGTTCTGCCCCGATACGGTGAGATAGGCTTCCGAATCCCAGTCGAGGTCGAACGTCGGGAAGGAGGGAGCCGCGCAGCCCTGGCGGGCGAGCTCGATGACCCGCTGGATGTAGGCTTCCGGAACCATCGCCCGGCGAGCGTCGAAGATCGCGGCCTTCAGCGCCGGGTTGCGCTTCGGGTCGTACAACGCATCGTCGCCGCAGGGCCGTTCGCCGTCGTCGCCGCCGCCGCACGCAGCCAGCACCGCATCGAGGCGCGCCTGGCTGACCCGGGAGCCGGTGACGAGGGCGGCGACCTTCTGCTCCTCGGCCGCCTTCCAGTCGATGAACGCCTCGACGTCGGGATGGTCGATGTCGACTACGACCATCTTCGCCGCGCGCCGGGTAGTGCCGCCGGACTTGATGGCGCCGGCGGCGCGATCGCCGATCTTGAGAAAGCTCATCAGCCCCGACGACTTGCCGCCGCCGGACAGGGGCTCGCTCGCGGCGCGGAGTTTCGAGAAGTTGGTGCCGGAGCCGGAGCCGTACTTGAACAGCCGCGCCTCGCGGACCCACAGGTCCATGATCCCGCCCTCGTTGACGAGATCGTCGCCGATGCCCTGGATGAAGCAGGCGTGCGGCTGGGGGTGTTCGTAGGCCGATTCCGAGGCGCGGACCTCGCCGGTCTTTGCGTCCGCGTAGAAGTGGCCCTGGGCCGGGCCGTCGATCCCGTAGGCCCAGTGCAGCCCGGTGTTGAACCACTGCGGCGAATTCGGCGCCGCCATCTGCTTCGCCAGCATAAAGCGGAGCTCGTCGAAGAAGGCGCGGGCGTCCTCCTCGTCATCGAAGTAGCCGCCCTTCCAGCCCCAGTAGGTCCAGGTTCCGGCGAGACGGTCGAACACCTGCCTGGCGCTGGTTTCGCCGCCGTAGCGCTCGGCCTCGGGTAACTCGGTCAGTCGCGCCGCGTCGGGCTTGCGCCGCCACAGCCATGACGGCACCCCGCGTTCCTTGACCGGGCGCAGGCGAGCCGGAACGCCGGCCTTGCGGAAGTACTTCTGGGCGAGCACGTCGCAGGCGACCTGCGACCAGTGCGCCGGCACTTCTATGTCGTCCTGGCGGAAGACAACGGAGCCGTCGGGGTTGCGAATCTCGCTGGCGAGGGTGCGGAAGTCGATGGTGTCGTAGGGCGACGCGCCGGTGGACGCGCAGTTCTCGGTAAAGTGCCGCTGGATACGCATGCGTGATTCCGTCTCGACTGTTCTTGACCAACTCAAAAGAACGTTCGGCGGTATTGGCGGCGTGCCGCCCAGACCGAGCCGATGGACCTCCCCGACCTTTCCCCCCGGAACGCTCCCGACTTCCCGCGTCGCCTCCGCACCAGATCGCGCGGCCTCGGCACGATTGCGGCACTATATCTGGATGAGACGGTGGCCTCAACTACATTTTGTGGTCAAAGCTGACAGCGCAACAAAGTGTTGACGCCGGCATGCCGAAGTTGGTCATTTTTCGCATCTTGATTCGTCCGCAAATTGAAAGCCCCCGGGCCCGACGTCCGCTGGCCCGCGCGATCGTGTGTCGGCGCCGTCGGCGAACTGGCCGATCAGCATGCCGACGAGCCGGAAACGTTCGGCATTTCACGGCTATACGTCGACGCGTTGTGTCGTCTGGCTGCGCTTGCGGCGCATGCTATAGCCGGCACGATCAATCGGCGACCGCGCGGCCGCTATAGAAATAGGTCAGAAATCGCGGTCCCGGAACATACTCACGATCCCCCTGGACGGCCCGGAAGCCGGCGGCGGCAAGCAGCGCGCCGACATCGCGGTTGAGGTGGCAGCCGCCGCTAATGCGCCGCCAGGCCGGTGTGAGGCGATCCTGCAGCCGGCGCACCCTTGCGTCGGGCGCCGCGCCGTGCTCGACGTAGTGGAGCATTCCGCCCGGCCTCAGGACGCGGCGGATTTCGCCCAGCGCGACCGCCGGATCTGCGATCGAGCAAAGCGTCCAGGTCAGCAGCGCAGCGTCGAAGCTGTCGTCGGCAAACGGCATGCGCTCGGCCTCGCCGCCGATCAGCAGGCCCCGCCGCCCCGACGCTCGCATTCGCGCCGCCGCCTTCGCCAGCAGAGCCGGCGAGACATCGAGGCCAACTAGCGTGCTTTCCGCGGCATGAAACGCGAGATTGTGGCCGGAACCGACGCCGACCTCGAGGATCCGACCGGCGCAGCCTTCGGCGGCGCGCCGCCGATACGGCGCGAGCGTGGCGCCGCGCATCGACACGTCGATCAGCCAGGGCAGCAGGTGTCGCTGGTAGAGGCCCATCTTTACCCTCATATGGGCTTGGACGGACACAGGGACAGCCGGGGCGAGCAGAATGGCCGGGACAGCGACACAGACGGGGATGAAGAACGTGCTCGGCGAGCCGCTGGCGCTCTGCTGCACCGCGCCGATGACCGGTTTTTACCGCGACGGCCGCTGCGAGACCGACGAGCGCGACATCGGCCGCCATGTTGTCTGCGCCGAGATGACCGACGCTTTTCTCGCCTTCACCAAGGCAAAGGGCAACGACCTGAGCACCCCGATGCCGGCCGCGGGCTTTCCTGGCCTTGAGCCCGGCGATCGCTGGTGCCTCTGCGCCGCGCGGTGGAAGGAAGCGGCCGAAGCCGGCGTCGCGCCGCTGGTGGTTCTCGCCTCGACCCACGACGCGGCGCTGGAGACGATCGAGCTTGGCCTGCTGAAGAAGCACGCCCTCGATCTGATCTGATCTGCTCCCGCGTCAGAAGGCTCGGCCGATCAGCCGGTCGATCGAGAAGGCGCCGCCGCCGCGGATGACAAAGGCGAGCGCGATAACGCCCCACAGCAACGGATACTCGAAGCCGCCTTGCGGCCAGAAGAACCCGTTTGGCGCATGGTGGGCCACCGCGGTGAAGAGGAAGGTGGCGACGACGAGCGCGACCGGGCGGGTCAGCAGGCCGACGGCGAGACAAGATCCGCCGACCACCTCGGTCAGGGCGACGAGCCAGGCCCATAGCATCGCCGGCTCGAAGCCGATCGAGCCAAAGTACTGCGCCGTTGCCTCCATGCCCTTGCCGCCGAACCAGCCGAACAGCTTCTGCGTCCCGTGCGGAACCAGATTCGCGCCGGCGACGACACGCACCAGCAGCCAAGCGAGCGGCTTCAAGGCCGCGTAAACGGGGCCCAGAGACGCCATGATAAGCGTCTCGGCGTCATTGTCTTGCATGCCGGTTCTCCGCTGCCCTCGATAGATCGACCGGACGCCTGGGGAGCAAGCGTCCGGCCGTTTGTTCAGGTTTCGAGCGCAGCAGCCCGGGCCGCCGCCTTCTCGGCCGGCCAGGCATCCGGGTCGATGTTGAGATCGGGGAACTTCGCCGGATCGAACACCGGTGTCTTGCCGGCGGCGTACTGGGTATCGAAGTCCTTCATAACCCGCATGCCGATCCTGAACAGCAACGCGAGGGCGGCGAGGTTGACAAGCGCCAGCAGACCCATCGCTACGTCTGCGAAGGCGAAGACTGTGCTGAGATCCTGCATCGAGCCCCACAGAACCAGCGCCAGGACTAGGATACGGTAGATGGTAAAGAGAGTTGTGTTTCCCTCGCTGAAGAAGTTGAGGCTGTTCTCGCCCAGGTAGTAGTTGTACATGATCGAGGTGAAAGCGAAGAGGAGCAGCGCGACGCTAACGAACGAGCGGCCCCACTCGCCAACCTCGCCCGCCAGCGCTGCCTGGGTCAGATCGACGCCGCCGACATCGGCGGCGGAGGTGAGGAGGCCGGACAACAGGATGATGAGCGCGGTGCAGGTGCACATGATGATGGTGTCGATGAAAACACTAAAGGATTGGACGATTCCCTGATTGCCGGGGTGAGGGATGAAGGCGACGGCAGCGACGTTGGGGGCGCTGCCGAGGCCCGCCTCATTGGAAAACAGGCCGCGCTTCACGCCAAGCAGGATGGCCGCGCCGATGCCGCCGGCAAAGGCCGGTTCGAGCCCGAAGGCGCCGCGGAAAATCATTGCGAAGATGCCCGGAATCTCGTCGATCTTGAGTCCGATGACGACGATCGCCATGAGAAAGTAGCCGATCGCCATGACCGGGACGACGATCTCGGCGACATCTGCGATCCGCTTGACGCCGCCGAAGATGATCAGGCCAAGGATAATGACGAGGCCGATGCCGCTGGCATAGGGCGGAATGGCAAAGGCGTCATCGAGCGAAGTCGCCACCGTGTAGGACTGCAGCGCGCAGAAGGCGAAGCCGAAGGTGATCAGGAGCAGGGCCGAGAAGAGCATCGCCATCCACCGCTGGCGCAGCGCCCGCTCGATGTAGTACGCGGGCCCGCCGCGGTAGGTGCCGTCGGGCTCGGCGTTCTTGAACACCTGCGCCAGAGTGCATTCGAAATAGCTGGTCGCCATGCCGACCAGGCCGACCATCCACATCCAGAAGATCGCCCCCGGTCCGCCGAGTGTCAGCGCCACGGCGACGCCGGCGATATTGCCGGCGCCGACCCGGCCGGCGACGCTCAAGGCCAAGGCCTGGAAGGAGCTGAGATGACCTTCTTCACGGTGAAAGGCCTGGCCGACGATGGCGAACATCGAGAAGAAATAGCGAAACTGAACGAAGCGCGAGACGATGGTGAATGTGAGCCCAAGCGCGATCAGGGCCACGATCAGTATTTTTCCCCATAACAGGTCATTGATGGTTTCAAGCATGACGTTCTCCCTGTTCCGTCCCGGTCTGACCGCTGTCCAAAGCGGACCCCGCGTGCCGGTGTCGTTTGCGCCGCATTCGGCTTGTCGCTGAGCGACGATGAGCTGCGACCGTTGAGGTGCCACCGTGCCACGGCCACCGCAGCCACACCACCACAATGCGACCGCATCGCGTCAGCGAAATCGGAGCGAGTGCTGCGCCAGTCGCCAGTCGCCAGTCGCCGTTTGGTAGAGGCCAACGAATAGATGCGCGTTCGGGGCCCCGGCAAGGAAGCTCGGCGAGAGGAACAGGCGGTGCATCCTTGTGAAAGGTATGGATACGACCCATAGGATTGCGCGCTTGGTTTCGGTCCCCCAACGGGTTATAAAAATTAAGTAGATGCGAGCGGGAGACGTGAGGGGGAAAGTCAACCGTGCGACGCAGGCCGTTCCCTGGCGCTGTGGAACTGACGCGCCGGATCGGCATCCCGGTCACCGTCCTTTTCGTGATCGGGCTGGCCGGAATCACCGCCATGACCGCACTCGCCGCTCGCGGCCGCGATGCCGACGCCCGCGAGGCGTCATGGCACAATGCGTTGTCCGCCCTCATTGTTGCCGAAGATCGCCTTGGCGAGCTCGCGACCGACTTTGCTTCCGGCGATAACGTCTACCAGAACCTCCGCCAAAGCTTCGATACGGCGTGGGCGACGAAGTATCTTTCGGCCGCGCCGCATGACGTCTACGGCATCGATCATGTCTTCGTCTTCGGTCCAAGTAACGATCTGGTATTCGCTTCCCATCACCTTTTGACCGGAACGCACGGGTCGGCGGAGGGACAGCCGACCGTCGTTGAGGCCTTGGCGCCGCTGATCCTCCGGGCGCGGTCGGCGGCAAACAGCGTCGCCAATGCCGCCGTCGTCTGGCCCATTCGCCTCTATGGCCTTGTCCATCTTGCCGCCGCAATCGTGATTCGGCCAGATGGTCCGCCAAATGCCACGCTGGACAGCGGGAGCTCCGTTCTTGTCTTTGTCCGCGACTTCTCGCCTCTTCTCCTCGCGCGTGTTGCCGGCGGCACCGGGTTGCCCGGCCTTCGCGTCGCAGCCACCGACGACGCGGCCGACGGCGAGCTGTCGCTTGCGTTGCGGGGCGGCGATCCGCTGGCGATCGTGGGCTATCTGATCTGGCGGCCGCGCCTTCCCGGCGACGCCATGTTGCACGCCCTCGTCATCCCGCTCTTGGGGACGGCGATGCTTATGCTCGCGCTGCTCGCGGTGGTGCTCACCTGGGCGAAGCGGGCAGGAGCGGCTCTAGACGCCGCCGCGGTCGCCGTGCAGCGCTCACGCGCGACGCTCGAAGCGCAGGTCGAGGAGCGCACGGCGGATCTGCGCGAAGCGGAAGAGCGATATCGCAGCATCGTCGAGAACGCGGTCGAGGGCATCTTCCAGATAACGCCGGAAGGCCGCTTCATCAGTGCCAACCCGGCGATGGCGCGCATCCTTGGCTACGCCGGTCCGGACCAGCTGGTCGCCGAAGCCGGCGCCGAGATGATGTTGAAGGCGCCGGCCCGCGAAGCCTTCGATCGGGTGATCGGCACCTTCGGCGAGGTCGTGGATTTCGTCAGCGAGGTCCACCGGCCGGACGGAACGAAGACCTGGATCTCGCAGAATACCCGCGTGGTCAGGGAAGTCGGCGGCGCGGTCGCCTATTACGAGGGCATGGCCATCGACATCAGCGCCCGGCGCAGGGCCGAGGAGAACCTGATCAAGAACGCCTTTCACGACGCCTTGACCGGCCTGCCCAACCGTTTTCTCTTCTTCGAGCGGCTCAGCCAGCTCATGGCGCGCGGCGACCGGGCCAGCGAGGCGGTGTTCGCCGTGCTGTTTCTCGACTTCGACCGCTTCAAGCTGATCAACGACAGCTACGGTCACCTTGCCGGCGACAGCCTGCTCATCGCGCTCAGCCAGCGCCTGTCGCACCGCCTGCGCCCGGCCGACACGCTGGCCCGCCTCGGCGGCGATGAGTTCGCCATCCTCATCGAGGGCGGCGCCATGCCGGCGAGCGCGCTCGCACTGGCCGAACGGCTGCACGAGGCCTGTCGCGAGCCGGTGGAGCTCAATGGCCAGGACATTTTCGTCAGCCTCAGCATCGGCGTCGCCTGGGCCCGGTCCGGCGGCTACGCCGACGCCGACGCCATCCTCCGCGACGCCGACATCGCCATGTACCGGGCCAAGGACCGCGGGCGGAGCACCACCGTGCTGTTCGAGCCGGGGATGCACCAGGCGGTGGTCAGCCGCCTCGAGGTCGAGACGCAGCTTCGTCACGCCCTCGACCGGGGCGAATTCGTCGTCCATTACCAGCCGATCGTCGCTCTGAAAGACCAGCGCATCGCCGGCTTCGAGGCGCTGGTGCGCTGGAACCACCCGACCCGGGGCCTGGTGCCGCCGTCGGAATTCATCCCCACCGCGGAAGAGACCGGCATGATCGTGCCGATCGGCGACTGGGTGCTCCGGGAGGCTGCTCGTTCGCCGCCGGCTGGCGGCGCCGGTACGGGAGCGTTGCGGCGGACCTGTTCATGTCGGTCAACGTCTCGGCGGCGCAGCTCGATCAGGCGGATGCGGTGGAAGGGGTCGTCCGGGCGCTGACGGCGAGCGGGTTGCCGGGAACGAGCCTGAAGCTGGAGATCACCGAGTCGATCATGATGTCGAACCCGATCGAGGTTCACCGGACGCTGAACGCTATCGCCGCCCTCGGCGTCCGGCTCTGCATCGACGACTTCGGGACGGGCTATTCCTCGCTCAGCCACCTGCACACCTTCCCGGTGGCGACGCTGAAAATCGACCGGTCGTTCACCAGTCGCCTGATGGCTGGACGCGAGCACGTCGAGATGGCGCGGAGCATTCTGCTGCTCGGCAAGAACATGAACCTGAGCGTCATCGCCGAGGGCATCGAGACGCCGATGCAGGCCGATTGGCTGCGCTCCGCCGGCTGCGACTACGGCCAGGGATACTACTTCGGCCGGCCCGTCGACTACCGCAGCGCCTCGGACCTGCTGGTGGCGCAATTGAATGACGGCGCGGTCGCCAGCTGAACGGCGGCGCGGTCCGCGCCGGAGGCCTCAGAACGTCAGGCCGACAAAGCCGAGAAGGCGATACCAGGGCGCGCCGAGCCAAGCGCACACCTGCCGCAGGTGCGGGACCAGCGTGTCGCGGCGCTCCTCGAAGCCTTCGTCACGGCTGGCGAGATCGAGGGCACGCTGCACAGCGGCGCCGATCCTGTCGGCACTGGGTTCCGGTTTGGCGAGCTGATAGCGCGCCTCATCCAGCGCGATTTCGATCAGGATGGAGTCCTCTGCCCGCAATACCGTGAGGACGCGGCGGATACTGGCCAATTCCGCGGCCATGTCGACGCGATGCGGCGCCGGCAAGCTGGTCTTGGCGTAGCGACCGGTGATCACCACAGGGCCGTACGCGAAGCTCGCCGAGAAGGATCCGTCCTCATCCCAGATCAGCGGCGCGTCGGCACCTTCGCCACCCGGATACGAGCCTGACATCGCGACGTCCCTCATCCACCCGTTTCTTGTTTATGTTACTCTAATAGAATTGCACACCTGCAGCCGCATGCTGTCAAATGTATATTCCAATGCTGCGCTGCAATATAACATCGACCCGCCGACGTTGCGGAACCCGAAGCTCTCACACTCCTTTGCGCGCCGATCGCCGGCCCCTTCAGCCGGCTGACGTCTCTGCCTCTGCAAGCTCCCGCCCGGACACGTGCTGATTCAGCGACTGGACCCGGACGCACCGTTCGCTTCCCGCCTTTCGGGCCAGTTCGGCAAGATGATGGTGATGGGTAAACAGCAGCACCTGGGTTCTGCCGCCGAGCTTGATCAAGGCCTTCAATCCGGCGGTGGCGCGGGCGTCGTCGAAATGAACGAACAGGTCGTCGGCAACGAACGGGAGCGGTTCGTCCTTTGCAAGATAGCTCTCGATGGCGGCGAGGCGGAGCGCAAGGAAAAGCTGGTCGCGGGTTCCGTCGCTCATCCCGCCCACCGGGCAAGACGCACCGTCCGCGCGAACGCCGAGGAGAAACGGCTTGTCGGCGGAGTCGTAATCGATCCTGAAATGGGTGAAGCTGCCGAGGGTCAGGTTCGCAAACAGGCTCTCGGCGCGAGCGAGAAGCGGCCCCTGCTGCTCGCGGCGAAACTGCTCGATGCCCCGGCGCAGCAGGAACGCCGCGGCCCTGGTCGCCATCCAGCGTTGGGCGCAGTCTTCGAGATCGGAGAGCGCATTGCGCCGGGCCTGTTCCGCTGCCGCGGCCGCGTTGCCGGCCTCCATCTCCGCGCTGCGCAGGCGAAGCGTCAGCACCCGCTCGTTCAGCGTCTCAGCCTCCGCGCGCAGATCCTTATTCTCATGTATGAGCGCCGAGATCTCGCCTTGCACTTCGTCCGAATCGCGCTGCTCGACCTCGACAAGGGCCTCGTCCAGGGTCAGCCCGTCGGCATAGGCGACGACCCCGCGCTTCAGTTCCGCCAGCTCGACGGTTCGATCCTGCTTGCGTTTCGACCGCTCGATGGCGGCGGCCAGTGCATCGTCCTCGGTGCAGCCCGCGAGATCCTTGAGGCGGTCGAGCTCGGCCCGCGCTGCCTTGGCCTCGGTTTCGGCCTGCGTTGCCGCCGAGTGCGCGTTGCGCAGCACCTCTTCCAGCTCGCGCCTGGTCTGCGCGTCCCGGCGGGCCGCCTGTAGCCGCTCGAATGCGTCGGCGGCCGTGATCAGCGCATCGCCGACGGGCCGGTCCGGCAGCGAGCCGGCGACGATGTGCTCGAGATCGCGGGCGAATTCTGCGGTGTCGCTCTCGATCCTGCCGATGCGCCGGTCGACCTGGGCGAGAGCGTCTTCATTGCGGTGGATGTCATCCCACTGGCGGAGCGAAGCCGCGGCCGCGGCCGGCGTCAGCGCCGCCCGCAGGCCGAGCGGCGCGAGCGCGCTCGCCCAGGCGCTGCGCCACGCCTCGCGTTGCCGGCCAAGGGCTACCAGCCGGCTCTGCTCGTGATCGGCGATCGTCTTCTGATTGTCCCGTTTCTCCTCCAGGAGGGCGCGTCTGTGCGCGGCTGCGGTGCCGGCGGCGATCAGCGATTTCGCCTCGTTCAGAAGATCAACCAGTCGGCGCCCGACGCCGGCCGGAGGCCGCACCGCCCTCAGCTCCGCCTCGAGATTGCTGCACGCCTTCGCCAGCCGCTCCTCGGTCTCAAGCACCGCGCCTTCTGCGGTGCGCGCGGTCTGGAGAAGGCTCAGGACGTCCTGGCGGCGAGCCAGCCACAGCTCCATCTCGCGGGGCGGCAGAGGATCGATACCGATGGCCCGCCATGCGGTGCGCCAATCCTCGCGCAATGCGGCCAGAGCCGTCTCCGCTTGCGCGGCCTGCTCGGCGAAGCGGCGATACCGCGCGGCCGCCGCGTCCTGATCGGCGCTGACCTGATCGTGCCGGGCCAGCCGCTGCGCCTCGGCCTCGCGGCGATCGGCAAGAGCATCTGCGGCGGCGACGGCTTTTTCGAAGCGTTCAGCCAGTTGGTCTCTCGGTGCGCAGGCCTCTATTTCACCCTCGGCAAGCGCCTCCCCCTCGATGCAGAGGCGGCGGATCAGGGTCCAGCCTCGGTCGCGGTGTCCACGCGCCTCGGCCACGGCCTCAACCGTGGGCAGCGAACGGCCCCGGCGAAGGGCAGCCAGCTCACGCAGGCAGGCCTGCTGTTCTTCTTCCGCCTTCTCCGATTGATCGCGCGCGCCCTGCGCCAGCAGGCGCGTGTCGCTGAACTCGCGCTCGAAGCGCAAGACCGTATCGCGCTCCGGCACCGCCAGCGTCTCAAGCGCGGCCGCGTCGCCCTCCCAAAGCGCCAATCCTGCGAGCGCGCGCGCAAGCCGCGCCCCGGCATCGGCAGCGGCCGTCTTGGCGGCAGCCAAGCCGCTTTCGAGATTGCCAAGGCACTGAGCCTGCTCGACGGCTGCGGCGAGCCGGCTCAAATCCTGCTCGGGCGGCAGGGAGGCCAGCCGGGCAGCGATACCGTCGAGACTTGCCGCCGCTGCCTCCCGGCGCTCTACAACATCGCCGGTCTGTTTGGCGAGCTCGCCGTCCCGGTCGATCAGCGCGCGAATTTCGGCAAGCGAACTCTGGCTGGGTCGCGCGCGCTCGCAGCACTCGAGTTCCGTCCTGAGCCAAATCACTTCGGCGTTCAACTCGTCGCGCCGATCCCTCAGTCCCGGCATGTCATTGCGGCCCTCGAGGATCGCGCCGCGCCGCTGGTAAAGGCGCTCGATCTCGTCACTGGCGGCAAGCAACGACTGCGGAATGTCGATCGCCGCCAGACGTTTCCTGGTCTCCGCCGCTGCCGCGTGCTCGCGTTCGAGCCGGCTGCGGGCGACGTCGAAACCGCGCCTGGCGCAATCGAGACGCTCGCCGGAATCGACGGGCATGGTCGGCGCATCGGCAAGCTCGCCGAGTTCCGCTTCAAGCTGACGCATCTGGCCGACCCGCGACAAGGTCCGGCGGATCCGCTCCAGCCGCGCCCGCCGCGTCTCCAGTTCATCGAGCCGGTGGCGGACGCCCAGTTGTTCCGCCTCGGCCTGCGCCCGCTCGTTCTCGCTCTGCAGCCAGCGCTCGTACGTCAGCGTCGTCTGACGCAGGTCGCGCTCGGCGGCGACGCAGGCGTCGGCGGCGACGTAAAACGGCTTGCCCGCCGCACGCCGCGGGGTGAAGAGCGCACTTGCTTCGGCATCGAGCGCAACGAGCACCTTCGTGATGTCGCGCATGCTGCTGCCCGCTTCGAACAGCATCCGGCCGAGATCGCCCTCGGCGGCGAGCATGCCATCGCCGCCCGCCCTGAGCGACGCGTGCGTTAGGCCGAACAGGTTGTCGAAGACGAACCGGTCGGCGCCGCCGAGAATGGGCGCCAGCGCGTTATCGCCAAGGGGTCGGTTGTCGGCATCCAGCAGGGTGTTCTGGTTGCCCTTGCGCCGGCGCACCGTCAGCCTGCGGCCATCGCTGCCGCGCAGATCGGCGCCGATCCGCATGTCCTTGTACTCATGGCGGAAGTTGTATGGCGAGCGCGCGGCGATGCCGAACAGCAGGTCGCCCAGGGCGTTCAGCGCTGTCGTCTTGCCGGCCTCGTTCCGCCCGAGCACCACCACCAGGCGGACCCCGTCACCGCCGAAATCGACGGCATGGTCGGCGAACTGACCGTAGCGCTCGAGCGCCAGCCGCTCGATCCTCATGCCTCGCCCTCAGCGTCGAGGATCCGGGCGGCGAGCAGGCTCCGGGCCGCGGCGATGACATGATCAAGGCGGCTGCTGGCGATTCGGGTACTCCCTGTCGGCGCGGCAGGTGTTTGCGACCAGTCCGTCTTGAGCTCGTCGGGCAGCCGGCTCACCAGCTCGTCCAGTTCGACGGCAAGGGCGGCGCGGGCATCGCGGTCGTCTGCCAATGTATCAACCGAGCGGATCAACGCGCCGATCGCATCGGCGCGTCCCGCCGCCGCGTCCCGGTCGAAAACCGCGCGGGTCGTCACCTCGACCTTCTCGATCCACAGATCCGCCGACACGCGCGAGGCCGCGGCGTGGCATTCGGCGATCAGCCGATCGTGCTGCACCGCAAGGTGAGTATGCGCCGGCGATGCACCCTCGAGAACCAGTCGCACGACAGCGAGGCGGTCTTCGGCCTGATCGTAAACCGAAAAGAGGGCCGCGCCGATGGCATCGATGGCCTCGTCCAGGTCGGCGGCGCCGGTAAGATCGACCGGGCAGCGCAGCCAGCGGACGACATCGGCCGCGACCGGATCGGCGGCGGCGACCCGTCCCGCCTCGACGCGCACCATGGTAAAGCTCTTGGGCCCGGTCTCGCGGATGTGCCGGCCCTGCAGGTTGCCGGGGAAAACAATGTGCGGGTGTTCGTGAATGATCTCCCGGGTGTGGACATGGCCGAGAGCCCAGTAGTCGTAGCCCTTGGCCAGCAGATCGGGTAGCGCGCAAGGGGCATAATTGGCATGGGCCTCGCGACCGCCGGCGGCGGTGTGCAGCAGGCCGATGTTGAAGTATCCGGGCGCGGCCGGAGGGTAGGCGAGGGCGAGGTTGTCGCTGATCGCCGCCGTGGCGAAGCTGCGTCCATGCAGGGCGACGGCCTGGTCGGGAAGGAAAACGGTCTCGGCGCGGTCCGCCCGGAAGACATGGACGTTGTCCGGCAACCTGAGGTTCCGGGTCAGCCTGCTCTCGGCGTCGTGATTACCGAGCACGATGTAGACCGGGATATGGCCATCGGCCAGCCGGGCCATCTGTCTGGCGAGGAACAGCCCGGTTGTATAATCGCGCCAGGTGCCATCGTAGAGGTCGCCGGCGATGACGATGAAATCGACGGGTTCGGCGAGCGCGCGGTCGACAAGATTGACGAGCGCATGCCGGGTCGCCTCGCGAAGGCGATCGAGAGGGCAATCGCCGGCGGCACCCAGGCCGGTCAGCGGGCTATCGAGATGAATGTCGGCGGTGTGAAGAAATTTCATGCGTCCGGAATGAGTTACCCAGCGGGCCTGCCCAGCGCAACCGGCGGCGCCCGCGTTGTCTGTCGTCACCCGTCGCCGCCGTCGCGGTTGGGCCGGCGGGTTGCGCGGCTGGCGTACGGATGGAATAGTGCCACAAAACGACCTCGCGCGCATCGGCTGGGAAGCGTCGCGGCCGGCATCGGAAGTATACAAGCAAGGCCGGCGTGCATCGCATCTGCACCATCAAGGTTGGCATCCGGGTCAACATGACGGAGATTGATAGTGATCTGCGGGCGGCGGCGCGGTAAGGGAAAGCGCGGGCAATGGTCTGGAAGAACATCGGGCGGATGGTGGGCTCGTTGCGCGGTCGCCCGCCGCGTCCGTCCACAGGGGGGGAGATGACGGATAAGCGCTACGACGTCCTCGATCGGCCCGAAGTGCTCGGTGTGCTGTTCTATCCAC
>JBBSCD010000059.1:2500-15000 GCA_038250645.1 Rhodospirillales bacterium | reverse complement strand
CGCCAACGAGGAGGAGATCGACGCTGTCGTCGAGCAGGACCGCGGTCAGCGAGGTGTAGGCGGTCAGGCTGACGATCGGCGTCTCGCCTTTCATCGCCCGGATCTGCGGAACGGTGATGCGCTTCTGCCGGCTGGCGACGCTCACGGGAATGATCCTCCTGGTCGGTCGTCCGTTGGGGGCTCGGGACGCGGCCGCACTCTAGCTTGCCGGCGGCCGCGGGCAAACATCATTCGCAAGTGCAGCGGGTGGAGCCGGCGTTGACGCTCGCGCGGGCAGGGCCGATACACTGTCGTGTGCTTGGATGCGCGAGGGGGCGATGATGGCTGTGGACGACGGGTCAGGAACCGGGGCGGACGGTCTGTTCGGCGGCGAAGGCGACGAGCGCGCAACTGCGACAGCGCGGGCGACCGGCATCCTTCCCGCCCAGGACATTCGCGCCATGGTCCGCAGCCGCGAGATAACGAGCGTCGCCGAGATCGGCGAGGACCAGATCCAGCCGGCGAGCCTCGATCTCCGTCTCGGCCGGGTCGCCTGGCGGGTGCGCGCAAGCTTCCTCCCCGGGCCGGACGCGACGGTGCAAGATCGCCTCGACTCCTTCGGCATGCACGAAATCGACCTGACCGCCGGCGCCGTCCTGGAGAAGGGTTGCGTCTACATCGTCCCGCTGATGGAAGCGGTTGCGCTGAGAAGCCGGGTTGCGGCGCTGGCCAACCCGAAGAGCTCGATCGGTCGGCTCGATGTCTTCACCCGGCTGATCACCGACCGCTCGGCCGTGTTCGATCAGGTCGCCGCCGGCTACAGGGGCCCGCTCTACGCCGAGATTTCGCCCCGGACCTTCAGCGTCGTCGTTCACCAGGGCAGCCGCCTGAACCAGCTCCGCCTGCAGCGCGGCAACCCGTCCGCCAGCGACACCGCGCTCCGCCGGCTGCATCAGGCGACGCCGCTGGTGGCCGCCGCGACCGGCGATGGCGGAGCGCCGGCCGACATCGACCAGGGCATTGCCGTGACCGTCGATCTTGCCGGGTCAGGCGGCAGTTCAGGCGGTCCGGGCCGGCCGGTCGGCTGGCGGGCGCGCCGGCACACCGACCTGATCGACCTGGCCCGCGTCGACCACTACCGCCCGGAGGATTTCTGGGAGCCGGTCGGCGCCGACGATGCCGCGACCCTGATCCTCAATCCCGGCGACTTCTATATCCTGGCGTCAAAGGAAGCCGTCGCCGTGCCGCCCGATCACGCCGCCGAGATGCGCCCGTACGACACCCGTGTCGGCGAGTTCCGCGTCCACTACGCCGGCTTCTTCGATCCGGGCTTCGGTTACGCCGGCAGCGGCGGCGCCGGCTCGCGGGCGGTGCTCGAAATCCGCTCGTTCGAGGTGCCGTTCGCGTTGCGCGACGGCCAGCTCGTCGGCCGGCTGGTCTACGAACGGCTCGCCGCGATCCCGGACAAGCTCTACGGCGCGGCCATCGGCTCGTCCTACCAGCGCCAGGGGCTGATGCTGGCCAAACAGTTCCGACGGACGGCCTAGATTTATTGACCTTGGCATCTAGTCGGCTTTGAGAGGTAAAGCGTCGGCATCCACCGCTGCCGGCATGTCGATGAGCAGAAACGTGCTGAAAATCGTCATTTGGGCCTCCCCTGCACCGCCGCTGTACTTAGCGCAAACGGCGCCGGCGGGACAGGCGGAAGGGCGAGGCGTCCGCGATGGGCTCCGCTAACCGGCCTTCGTGACCGGCACCGCCACCTCGTTGCGGCGGAGGAAGGCGAGGGTCCACGGCGGATCGTAGAACCAGGCGACCGGCAACACGGTGACGCTCCAGCCCGATCGCTCGATGGCGTCGAGCAGGGACCGCGTCTTGGCCTCGACCGCGGCCGCATCGCGGGCGCCGGAAAAGCGAAGTGCGGCCATCGTCTCCGCCGGCACCTCAACGATGGCAATCTTCGGGTCGACCGGTTCGGGCAGCGTCTCGCGGGTGTATCTCGCCGGCATGAAAAAGCGGATGGTCCAGGTGTCGGCACCGGCCTTTTCCTGAGCCACCGGCGCAGTCATTGCGATGGTGTCGCCCGCCGCGGGCTTCGCCGCCTGCGCCACCGGCGCGGTCATCGAGATGTCCGTCTGCTCGCGGTTTTCGCCGAAAATGTAGTTGGCGAGCGTACGAAAGCCGGCCGACCGCGCGGCCTCTTCGTCGCCAGCCACGGTGACTTCGGCGGCCAGACGCGACGCGTAGCGGCGGATCTCGATCGTCTCGCCGGTTTCCGCCGCGACGGTCTCAAGCACTTGATACTCCGGCTGTTCGGTACCGGAGCGGATGCCAAGTGCGCTGCAGGCGCCGAGCACGAGGCTGGAGAGGACGAGGGCAAGGCGGCGGACCATCGACATCTCGACGACATGGCCGCGACCGGGTAGCAACGCAAGCGTGCGCGCTACCGCGGCTTACGTCATTCCGCGCGCCCTGCTCTTGCGCTAACCTGTCGCCATGATCCGGATCGGCGGCCGTATCGAGATCGACGAGCGCGAGATCGAGGAAAGCTTCGTCCGCGCCTCCGGACCCGGCGGCCAGAACGTCAACAAGGTCGCGACGGCCGTGGCGTTACGCTTCGACGCGGCGCGATGCCCCGGCCTGCCCGAGGACGTTCGCATCCGCCTGCGCCGGCTCGCCGGGCGGCGGTGGACCGGCGAGGGCGTTATCGTCATCACCGCGCGTCGCCACCGCACCCAGGAGCGCAACCGCGAGGACGCGCGCCGGCGCCTGATCGAGCTGATCGCCCTGGCGGCGCAGCCGCCGGTCCGGCGGGCGGCGACGAAGCCCAGCACGGCGTCACGTCGTCGTCGTCTTGAAGCGAAACGGCGGCGGGCGCAGACCAAGCAGTTGCGCCAGGGACCGTCGGAGACGACCTGAAGGCGGACGGGTGCGCGACGGGCCGGAGGCGAGGGGGAAGAGCGACTTGGCGAAGGTCACGTTTCTGTTTGACGGAAAGAGCAGGACGGTCAGGCTAACGGGCGGCGCAGGAAATATCGCCGCCGCGCCGCCGGCGCTTCTCGCCATCGCCAGAGCCCATGACGTGCCGCTCCTGTCGAACTGCGAGACCGGGGCCTGCGGCGCCTGCCTGGTCGAGGTTGCGAGGCATGCCGGTTCGAGCCGCCCGCCGACAGAGGCAGAGGCTTTCTTCCTCGGCGCGCTGGGACGGCTTGACGCGGGCGCCCGGTCGGGCGTTGATGCGCGTCTCGCCTGTCAGTACAGGCTCGGCGACGACGAAGAGATCGAGGTCCGCTTCAGCACGGAACTCGGTTGCCTGTGAGGCCGTTGAGATAGGCGGTTGACGCCGGGCGCGGCGCCAACGTGGAATTGGGCGCATCATGACCACTGTAACCCGCTTAGCGCCGAGCCCGACCGGCGATCTTCACCTTGGTCACGCCTTCGCCGCGATCTACGCTCACGACGTCGCCGCCCGCACCGGCGGTCGGTTCATCCTCCGTATCGAGGATCTCGATGCCGGGCGCTGCCGGGAGGACTTCATCGCCCGGAACCTCGACGATCTCGCCTGGCTGGGTCTGCGCTGGGAGCAGCCGGTCGTTCGCCAGTCGGCCCGGATGGCGCTCTACGCTGGGGCGCTCTCTCGGCTCGAGGCGCTCGACGTCACCTACCCCTGCTTTTGCACGCGCCGCGAGATCCGCGACGAAATCGCGGCCGCGGCCGGCGCGCCGCATGCGTTGGCGCCGGACGGTTCCTTCCGCTATCCCGGCACCTGCCGCGAGGTCGGCGGCCCGGAGCGTCGCCGGCGCATCGCCGCCGGTCGGCCCTACGCCATCCGCCTCGACGTGGCCCAGGCGGCCGCCATGACCGGCCCGCTGTCGTGGACCGACCGCTTGCGCGGTCCGCTTGCGGCCGCACCGGAACGCTTCGGCGATGTGGTCATCGCGCGGAAGGACGTGGCAGCGAGCTACCATCTCGCGGTCGTCGTCGACGACGCCGATCAGCAGGTGACGGAGGTCACCCGCGGCGAGGATCTGTTCGAGGCGAGCCACATCCATCGTCTTCTCTATGCGCTTCTCGGTCTCTCGCCGCCGGTGTGGCACCACCATCCGCTGTGCCGCGATATGACCGGCCGACGTCTTGCCAAACGCGACGGCGACACGACCATCCGTGCGCTGCGCGCCGCCGGGCTCGAACCCGAGGACGTTCGCGCCATGGCGACGGGCATGGCCGCGGATCCCTCGGACGCCTCTCTTGCCCGCACCGCGCCGCTATCTCCGCCGGCGATCGAGCGCGCACGGGTGGCGACGCCGCCATGATGGCCGTGACCTGTCCCGCCCTCTACCAGATCAACACCCGCGTCTGGCTGAACCGCATCGGCTGGCGGCTGGGGCGGGCGGCGACCCTCGACGATATCGATGACGCCGCGCTCGACCGGATCACCAATCTCGGCTTCGACTGGGTCTGGCTGCTGAGCGTGTGGCAGACCGGCGAGATCGGTCGAAGCATCTCCCGCGAAAACCCGCAGTGGCAGGAGGAGTACCGCCGGGTTCTGCCGGATCTGAGCACCGACGACATCTGCGGCTCGGGCTTTGCGATCACCCGCTACCGCGTCCACGCCGCGTTGGGCGGGCCGGAGGCCCTGACCCGCCTGCGCGACCGGATGCGCCGCCGCGGGCTGGCCTTGATGCTCGATTTCGTTCCCAACCACACGGCGATCGATCACCACTGGGTCAAGGAGAACCCCGACTTCTATGTCCACGGCACCGACGCCGATCTGGCCCGAGCGCCGGAGAACTGGGTCAAAGTCGACACCGGCGCCGGCCCCAGCGTTGTCGGCCGCGGCCGCGATCCATACTTTCCCGGCTGGCCGGACACGCTTCAGCTCGACTATGCCAACGCGGAGCTGCGCGAGGAGCAATGCCGGGAACTTGTCGCCATCGCCGGCCAGTGCGACGGCGTTCGCTGCGACATGGCGATGCTCATCCTCCCGGAGGTCTTCCGCAAGACCTGGGGCCGGCCGGCGAAGTCGTTCTGGCCGGAAGCCATCGCCAAGGTGCGCCGCAAGCATCCGGGTTTCACATTCATGGCCGAAGTCTACTGGGACCTCGAGTGGTCGCTGCAGCAGGAAGGGTTCGACTACACCTACGACAAGCGGCTCTACGACCGGCTGCGCGAGCGCAACGCGCCGGGGGTCCGCGATCACCTCGTCGCCGACCTCGACTTCCAGAACAAGCTGGCGCGTTTCCTCGAAAACCACGACGAGCCGCGCGCGGCCGAGGTCTTTCCTCTGGCCATGCACCGGGCCGCGGCAGTGGTCACGTACTTCTCGCCGGGCCTGCGGTTTTTCCACCAGGGCCAGCTCGAAGGCCGAAAGATCCGCATTTCCGCTCACCTCGGGCGCGGCCCGGACGAGGCGCCCGATCCGGCGCTGGTTACGTTCTACGATCGCCTTCTTGCGGTTCTGAAGCGGCCGCTCTTTCGCAACGGCACCTGGCGCCGCATCGATCCGCGACCGGCCGGGGAAGACAATCGGACCTACGACGGCTTTATCGCCTGCGTCTGGCAGGGCCCCGACGGCGGGCGCGTCGTTTGCGTCGTCAACTACAGCCACGCCGCCGGGCAGTGCCGCCTTCCGCTTCCATTGGCGGATCTGCGGCGCAAGTCCGTGCGTCTCGTCGATCTCATGAGCGACGTGCGCTACGAATGCAGCGGCGACGAGCTTGCCGCCAGCGGCCTGTTCGTCGACATGCCGCCGTGGGGCTATCACGTCTTCGAGGTCGTGACCGACTGAGGCGTGTTCCGAAGGCGTCACGCCTAGCCGGTCGTTGCCGCCAGACCGGCCTCGGCGTCCTCCCATTCGCTTTGCAACGTCAGCCACGCCTCCTCGGCGTCCGCAAGCCGGCGTTCCGCCTGCGCGAGGCGTGTCTGCAAGGCCACGGGCGCGCCGGGATCGCCCTGGTACAACGCCGGGTCGGCGAGCTTCGCCTGCAGATCGGCCTTCTCCGCTTCAAGCCTGGCGAGGGCGCGCTCGGCCTGGCCGAGGCGCTTCTTCAGCGGCGCCAGCGCGTCGCGCCGCTGCGCCGCCAGCCGCCGCTGCTCCTTCCGACCGGCGCCGCCTTTCCCTTTGTCGCCGGCGGCTGATGCGTCGTCGCCTCGGCCGCGGCTGAGCAGGAACCGGCGATAGTCGTCGAAGTCGCCGTCGTAGGGCGTCATCCGGCCCGCGTCGAGCAGCCACAGGCGATCGGCGGTGAGAGCGAGAACATGCGGGTCGTGGCTGACGATGACGACGGCGCCGGGAAAACCGTTGATGGCCTCGACCAGGGCCTCGCGGGCGATGATGTCGAGGTGGTTGGTCGGCTCGTCGAGCAGCAGCAGGTGGGGCTTGTCGCAGCTCATCAATGCGAACAGCAGCCGCGCTTTTTCTCCGCCGGAGAGGGCTGAAACAGGCGTCTCCGCCCGCTCCTGGGAGAAGCCGAAGCGGCCCAGGTGCGCGCGCAGGCGCTGGTCGGGGTCGCCGCGTCGCCGGCGCCCGATCTCGATCAGGGGCGTCGCGGCGAGATCGAGTTCGTCCGCCTGGTGCTGGGCGAAGTAGCCGACCCGGATCTTGCGCGAGACGACCGTTCGTCCGGACAGCGGCGCCAGCCGGCCGGCGAGGAACTTGATCAGCGTCGATTTGCCGTTGCCGTTGGCGCCGAGCAGGGCGATGCGATCGTCCCCGTCGAGCCGGAAGGAAACGTCCTTGAGCACGGCGGAACCGTCATACCCGAGGCCAACTTCGTCGGCGCTGATCAGCGGCGGCGGCAGCGGATCGGGATCCGGAAAGGCAAAGCTGATCCCGGCTTCCTCTTCGAGCGCGGAGATCGGCTCGATGCGCGCCAGCATCTTGATCCGCGCCTGCGCCTGCTTCGCCTTGCTCGCCTTGTAGCGAAAGCGGTCGATAAACGCCTGGATGTGCGCCCGCTCCGCATCCTGTTTGGCCCGAGCCTTCTCGTTCAGCTCCAGCCGGGTGCGACGGGTGGCCTCAAACCGATCGTAGTTGCCGGCATACAGCGTCAGCTTGCCGCCCTCGAAGTGGAGGATTTCCTCAGGCACGCGGTTGAGCAGGTCACGGTCGTGGCTGACGATCACGACGGTGCCGGCGTAGCCGCGGAGATACTCCTCCAGCCACATCGTCGCTTCGAGATCGAGGTGATTGGTCGGCTCGTCGAGCAGCAGTAGATCAGGGGCGCTGAACAGGAGCGCCGCCAGCCCGACGCGCATCCGCCAGCCGCCGGAGAAGATCCGGCAGGGCTGTTGCTGCTGGTCCGGACCGAACCCCAGGCCGGCGAGGATCCGGCCGGCACGGGCCTCGGCGGAGTGGGCGCCGATGTCGCCTAGCCGGACATGGATGTCGGCGATGCGATGGCCGTCGGTCGCCGTTTCGGCTTCGGCCGACAGCGCGACCAGCTCGCGGTCGCCCGCCATAACCGTCTCGATCAGGCTGGCGTCGCCGTCCGGTGCCTCCTGACTGGTCAGGCCGATGCGCCAGCGCGTCGGCACCTCGATGCGGCCGCCGTCGGCTTCCAGCATCCCGGCAATGAGCCTGAGCAGCGTTGTCTTGCCGCAGCCATTGCGGCCGATGAGCCCGACCCGATGGCCGGCGGCAACTGTCGCATCGGCGCCGTCGAGCAGCAGCCGCGCGCCGATCCTGTAGGTCAGGCCCGAGATGGTCAGCATGGGAACGATTTAGCGCCGGACTGCAGCGAACGCGATCCTTTCCAAGCGCATGAGCTGATCTCTGCGCTCAAGATCCGCGCCGCCAGTTCGCCCTCGGGCCCGATTCGTGCGTCTCCAGGTCCGCCTCGCGTTCCGGCTCAGGCTATTCGCGGCCCTTGGTCATGAACTCCTGTACGACATTGGACATGTCGAACGATGCGCCGCCTTGCACCGGCGGGTACTGCGCAAGGGTTTGCAGATGCTGCTGCATCAGCACGCTGATCGGCTGGATGAGCCATGAGACCTTTTGCAGCAGGTGGCCGTAGGAGTCGACGCTGTCATAGCTCTCGAACGGATCCATGCGAAGGTTGAAAATCAGAGGCACCGTCCGCGGAATAACGTTTGCGTAGTAATCCTCCTTAGTTGAAAAGTGCATCTTCCAGGGTCCAAGACGAACGGCCGTCAGCTTGCTCTCGTAGTAGTAGAAGATAGAGTTGCGTCGCGAAGCATCTCTTCCCCCTTCCAGTAAGCGAGATTATCCACACCGTCGATGTACTGATCTTTTTCGGCCAGGACTTTCGCGTTCACGTCCGTGACCCCTGCGGCCGTGGCCAGCGAGGTGAACATGTCCTGGTGCGCCTGGATGCCGCTCAGAACCGTGTTTGCCGGTAGCGCACCCGGCCAGCGGATTATTGAAGGCACGCGAACGCCGCCTTCGTAGGTGGTCATCTTCTCCCCGCGGAACGGCGTCGTGGCGCCGTGGGGCCACGACGAGTGCTCGGGACCGTTGTCGGTCGAATACCAGACGATAGTGTTCTCGGCGAGGCCCTGGGCGTCCAGCCAGTCGAGCACGAGACCGATGTCGTGATCGTGCTGTAGCATGCCGCTGCCGTGGAAATCCGCCTCGGAGGTCACGTCCTCCGCGGCATAGCGCCAAGTGTCGTTGAGCCGGGTGTAAAGGTGCATCCGGCTGGTGTTCAGCCAGACGAAGAAAGGCTTATCAGCCTCCTTAGATGCGGCCATGAACGCCTCGGCGCGGGGGATGACCTCACCGGCGTCGAAGTCCTTCATTCGCTCCTGGGTCAGCGCGCCGGTGTCTTCGATGGTCTGCATGCCGACGCGGCCGAAGCGCGGATCCTCGGTTGGATCATCCTTGTCCGTCGCGAAAGTATGAAGAACGCCGCGGGTGCCGAAAAGACCTTGCTGGCGAACGCGCCGATGGGAACGGTCCACTTGTCCTTGTCGGCCTCCCAGTTGTACGTGGTTTCGGTCTGCAGGGTGAACGACCAGGCGCTCGGGGTGGTGTAGGCCAGGAACGGCTAGAGAAAGGTCAGGCTGACGTCGGCGCGGTCCCCATCGCCCGCGACCGACCAGATGTGGTTGGCAAGCATGCCGATCGTCCACGGCCCCTCCTGTGTCAGCGCGACGGCCGTCGGGCCGACGCCAAACTTTTGCGCGCCGAGGACTTGCCGAGTCGCCGTGGGTAGAAGGAATACCGGCCCAACCCCCCAGGTCACCTTGCCGCCGGCGGGCGAGAAGAAGAGGCTTTGGACCACGTCGCCAAGCCCGAACTGGTCGTTGTCGTCGCCGACGTCGTTGCCCAGAACCTCAGGCGGAAGGATGTCGTTCTGGTAGACGATGGGCACGATCGTACGCGAGATCAGGTTCCAGTCTTTCGTTAGCGAAATCGGGACGACGGGCTGGACGTTCAGGGTGTAGCGAAAGCCGTCGCCGCCGAAGCCGCCGCCAACATCGAAGTTGTTCTGAAACGGCAGGCTGATCAGCGACGAGATGGGATTTTGGAGCTGCTTGGCCAGATCCGCATCGGCTGGCTTCCTGGGCAACGGCGACACTCACGCCGGCGGCGGCGAAGAGCGCCACAGCGACCACTGGGCGCAGGCTTGCGCCGAGCCTTTCTCGCGCCGGGAACGGTCCGGTCCAATGACTCGCCGTCGCGGCGGTAGATTGCGAAGGTTGCATTGTCATAATAAACGGCGAACTCCCGGCACAAACTCGCCGGGGTTTAGCATGGCCCCGCATCGGCTTACAGCCTGGATCAACCCCCCGCGCCCAGAGCGCGTCGGTCGGGTCGCGTCGCTGCCGTCGCCGCAGAGACGCCTTCAAACCTCGTCCAGATAGGCCTCGTGAAAACCGGCGAAGGCGTCTTTGCCGTTGGCGAAGCGGGCCTGGATGGCTTCCGCCTCGCCACGCGCCGCGCACAGGGCGGCGACACAATCGGCGTCGAATGTCCGGCCGGCATGCGCGCCGAGGAAGGCGAAGGCTTCGTCATTGCTCCACGCCTCCTTGTAGTGCCGCCTGGTTGTCAGCGCGTCGAAAACGTCGCCGACGGTGACGATCCGCGCTTCGAGCGGAATGGCATCTGCGGAAAGTCCGGCGGGATAGCCGCTGCCGTCGAAGGCCTCGTGATGGCAGCGGACGATGTTGCGCAGGATTTCGATGTGCTGCGCCGGGCCGAAAGCGAACCGCCTGGCCATCGTATCGACCATCTCGACCCCCTTGGCAACGTGCTCCTTCATGATCTCGAACTCTTCTGTCGTCAGCCTGCCGGGCTTGAGCAGGATCCGGTCGGGAACGCCGATCTTGCCGATGTCGTGGAGCGGGGCGAAGCGGAAGACGAACTCGACGAATTCGTCGTTCAGCCGCTGGTCGCCGGCCAGCGAGCGCGCGATCAGCCGGGCATAGCGCGACATCCGGTCGAGGTGCGCCCCGGTTTCCTCATCGCGCAGATGGCTCCACTGCGTCGCGACGTCTACGGCTGATCTGACGATGCGATCGAACGAGGCGTCCTGGATGATCATCAGCGAGATCAGATGCGAGTAGATCGAAAGATGGCGGATGACGCCTTCGGAGAAGTAGGCGCGGCGATCGGAGTCATAGAACAGAAAGCCGAACAGCTCGCCGCGGTCGTAGAACGGTTTGGTGTAGCTCGACCGGTAGCGGTGATCGACGAGCTGGCGGGTGTGCTGTCCCGGTGTTCCGCCGCTGGTGACAACCTGCTCGACCATGGCATCGAGATCTTCGACGATCCGATCGCAATGGTCGCGGGCGAGAGCTGCAAGGGATGGCACGGCGCTGAGCTTCGCCTCGTAGAGCGAGAATGGCGCGGGCCCCTGGGTGCTATGGATGAAGGTCGTGAGGATGTCGGTCCGCCCGTCGTAGATGGCGACGCCGATGCGGATCACCCCCGGAAGCTCGGCGCGAAGCTGGTCGTGCACCGTCTCGATCTGCGCCTGCACCGAGGGAACGTCGTTCCCAATCCCGCTCACGTTTGCCCTCCCGCCGGCTTCTCCCGCATGGGATGCAAAAGCGTAGCGCCACGCCGGTCCCGGCGCCAGCGTGCAGATACCTGCCGCTGCAATGCCGGCCCGGCGGCAAAGCCGGGGGCAGGGACTGGTCAGGCTGCGGCGTTACGCCTACATTCGCCGCCCTCGGAGAAAGCGCCAGGGGACGCGATGAGCGCGATGACGTTGAACTCGCCGGAGCAGCTGCTCGACATGGCCCTGAGCTGGGGTCTGAACATCGTCGGCGCCGTCGTCTTGCTCATCGCCGGCTGGTTCGCCGCGGACTGGGCGGGCCGGACGGTTCGCCGCCTGATCTCGCGCTCCGAGCATGTCGATGCAACACTGAAGCCGCTGCTCGGCAGCCTCGTCCGCTACGTCGTACTGCTGTTCGTGATCACGGCGGCACTGGCCCAGTTCGGGGTGCAGACGACGAGCATCATCGCCGTTGTCGGCGCCGCCGGCCTCGCGGTCGGTCTCGCTCTGCAGGGCACGCTCGCCAATATCGCCGCCGGGGTCATGTTGCTGTTCCTCCGCCCGCTGGAAGTGGGCGAGTACATCGAATCCGACGGGGTCGCCGGAACCGTCGACGAGATCGGCGTCTTCACGACCCAGCTCCACACCTTCGACGGCGTCTTTGTCGCGGTTCCGAACTCGCAGCTCTGGAACCGGACGATCCGCAACTATTCGCGGTTGCCGACTCGCCGGCTCGACGTCGCCATGAGCATCGGCTACGCCGACGATCTCGATCACGCCATGGCCGTCCTCCGCACTCTTCTCGACGAGGACGGACGGGTGCTGCGCGACCCGGCGCCGCAGGTGATGGTCACCGCCCTGAACGGTGGTTTCACGGTGACGATGCGGTGCTGGACCGATAGCGGGAACTTCGGCGACCTCCAGTCCGACCTGCTCCGCGTCGGCCGCCAGCGCCTCAGCGGATCCGGGATCTCGACTCCGTACAGCGTGCGTGCGGTGCGCGAAGCACCCTCGCTCCAGCCGCCGACCGCGCCGTCATGAGGGGGCCTTCGCCTGTCGGCGCAGGCGTGAAGGATCGTCGAACGGGGGCGCCGCATGGGCATCGTTGACAAGGAGCCTGTGCGGCGGGTGCGCGCGGCGCTTGCCGCCGCCGGTTCGGCCAGCGAACCGATCGTTCTTGCCGACAGCGCCGGCACCGCGGCCGCAGCCCTGAATGTGGCGCTCGGCGCAATCGTTAAATCGCTGGTTTTTCTCGTCGATGAGGCGCCTGTCCTGGCGCTCGTCAGCGGCGATCGCCGTTGCCGCGCCGAAGCCGTTGCCACCGCTCTGGATTGCGATGGAGCGGTGCGCATGGCCGACGCGCGGGCGGTGAAATCCGCCACCGTATTTACCATCGGCGGCGTCGCCCCGGTCGGCGCCACAACCGCCGGCCTCCCGGTCGTGATCGACGAAGCGCTGGGCCGATTTCCTGTCCTCTACGCCGCGGCGGGACACCCGCACTGCGTCTTTGCCACCTCGCTGACGGACCTGGTCCGCCTGACCGGCGGCCGCGTC
>JBBSCD010000058.1:0-15200 GCA_038250645.1 Rhodospirillales bacterium | reverse complement strand
GATCGTCGATCGCATGCTGCCGGGCCTCGACGGGCTGACGCTGATCAAGAGCCTGCGCGAGCAGAAGGTTTCGACGCCCGTCCTTATTCTTAGCGCTCTGGGCCAAGTCAACGACCGCGTGCGCGGGCTCAAGGCCGGCGGCGACGACTACCTGATCAAGCCGTTCGCCTTTTCGGAACTTCTCGCCCGGCTCGAGGCGCTGGCCAGACGCGGCGGCGCCGAGGACTTGGTGGCAACGCGGCTCAAGGTGGCGGATCTGGAGATGGACCTGCTCGCCCGCGCCGTGCGTCGCGGCGGGCGGAAGATCGACCTTCAGCCGCGCGAGTTCCGCCTGCTCGAATACCTGATGCGCCACGCCGGCCACGTCGTCACCCGGACCATGCTGCTGGAGGGCGTCTGGGACTACCACTTCGACCCGCAGACTAATGTCATCGACGTTCATATCAGCCGCCTGCGCGGCAAGATCGACAAGGGCTTCGCCACGCCCCTGCTGCATACGGTGCGCGGCGCCGGATACTCCCTGCGTGCGCCGGCCTAACCTGATCAAGTCGTCCGCCTTTCGGCTGACGCTGCTCTACATGATCCTGTTCGGCACCTCTGTCCTGGGGCTGCTCGCGTTCATCTACCTCTCGACGATCGCGGTTATCGACCGGCAGACCGAAGATACCATCGATGCCGAGGTGCGGGGCCTGGCCGAGCAATACCGCGAGCAGGGGCTGGCCCGTCTGATCGAGGTCATTCGTCTGCGCAGCAGCTTGGAAGGCCAGGATTACTACCTGCTGACCGATCCGAACCTGCGGCCGCTGGCCGGCAACCTGACCATGTGGCCGAAGGAGGCCGAGACCGCCGGCGACTGGGTCGGTCTGACCGTGACGCGCCACAGCAAGGGGCAGGAGGTCTCCCACGACGTCCGCGCGCAACTGTTCACGCTCAGCGGCGGCTACCGCCTGCTTGTCGGCCGCGACACCCATGAGCGGACCAACATTCGTCATATCGTTGTCAAGGCGCTCGGCTGGTCGCTGGCGGCGGCGCTCGGACTCGGTCTCATCGGCGGCATCGTCATCAGCCGGCGGATGCTGCGCCGGGTCGAGCACGTCGCCCGCACGTCCCAGGGGATCATGGGCGGCGATCTCAGCCGGCGGATCGCGGTCACGGGCAGCGGCGACGAGTTCGATCGCCTGGCGACGAGCCTCAACGCGATGCTGGACCAGATCGAGCGGCTGATGACGGGAATGCGGCTTGCGACCGACAGCCTGGCCCACGACTTGCGCAGTCCTCTCACACGCCTGCGCGGCCGCATCGAGCTGGCGCTGCGCCAGCCGCCGCAGGCGGTCCGCGACCGCGAGGCGCTGGCCGATGTCCTTCGACAGGCGGAGGCGGCGTTGTCGACCTTTGACAGCCTGCTAAAGATCGCCATGGCCGAGGCGGGCGTCGGCGCCGCCGAGCTGCGCGTCGTCGATCTGGCCGCGGTTGCACGCGATGCGGCCGAGCTCTACGAACCGGTCGCCGAGGAGGCCGGCATCCGCCTGCTTATCGAGACGCAGGGCGGGGCGATGGTCCGCGCCCAACCGGAGCTGCTGGCCCAGTCGATCACCAACCTGATCGACAATGCCGTGAAGAATACGCCTCCCGACGGCCGCATCGCCGTGGGCGTCGGGGTCTCGCGGTCGAGCGTCACCTTGCACATCGGCGACACGGGGCCGGGGATTCCGGCAGCCGATCGCGAACGGGTGCTCGACCGTTTCGTCCGCCTCGAAGAAAGTCGCAGCACGCCCGGCGCCGGCCTTGGCCTTAGCCTGGTCGCCGCCGTGGCGAGGATGCACGGCGCGCAGCTCGATCTCGGCGACGCCGGCCCGGGCCTCATTATTACCCTGATTTTCCCTCGGGTGACGGCGGGGCGTGACAGCGCCAACCCACGTTCGGTCGCCGAGGTTTGACGTGCGCGGACAGGTCGCCTTAGCCCGGCCGACGATGTCGCCGGCTGAGCGCTCTGCTCGCCGCGGTCGCGCGCGGCGCCGAGATCACGATTATCCGGCGCGGCGTGCCGGTGGCAAAGCTTGTTCCGGCCTTGCCACGCTTCGATCGGGATAAAGCGAGGCGAGCAGCCGCAGGTCTGCGCGCGGCGAGTTGCGGCACCACCCTCGGCGGGATCAAGATCAAGGATCTTGTGAACGAAGGTAGATCGTGAGCTTCGTTTTCGGTACCTCCGTTGCGCTCGCGTTGTGCTTTGAGGACCAGCAGGGCCTACCACCCGGCGGTGCCGGGGCCGCCCTTGAACGGGCCGACGATGTCATCGGTGATCCAGCCGCCGTAGAAGCCGCCTGGTTGCGGCCTGACCCTCTCGTCGTCGACGTAGCAGGCGTCCATTGCCGCCGGGTAGAAGGCGAGGTGATCGCGGATGGTAGCGAAGGCCGGCGTCGGCCGCTGGTAACACCAGGCGCCAAGGGCCGCCACGGCCTCGCCGGCGAAAACGTCGAAATAGCTGGCCTCACCCTTCCACTCGCAGAAAGACGCGCCGTAGGCCGGCCGCAGGGCCGTCGCATCGACATCGGTCGGCGGAACGTAGTAGCCGGGCGGGTGGCTCGTTTCGAGCACCCGGAACGCACGCCGGCTGTCGGCGATGGTGCGGCCGGCATAAGCGACCCGGATGCGCTTCGTCACCACCTCTAGCCGCGGCGGCCGCGGGTAGTCCCAAACCGACTCCTGACCGGGCGCCGGCGGCTCATGACGTACGCTGCTCATGTCATGCTCCCGAGCTGAATGCGACCTCTCAATATAAACCGGCGAAGGCCCGCGCTGCCAAAACGACGGCGAGATCCGCCGCGAGGAGCACGCCAGGTATCAATCCCCCCTCCGTATCCGTTGGCCAGCGTCGCTGAGATTCTTCTCATACACCAGGCGTTAACCACAGCCGGCGCAAGTTGAAACTTTCCGTCGGCCGCTTTCCTTGGCACCGCGCGTTGAGCAAGAGAAACAATCTACCACGCAGCTGTTCCCCGAATTCACAAATCATGATGCATCCTTGCTTATTCATGCGGCCACAGCTATGATGCATTGCAAAAGATGCGCTCAACGGTGCGGCGGTCGGCCGGTAGGCTCGCGGTGACACATTCAGAGCACGGCCCCAGGCTGCACACGGCAGCGAGCGGCCGGACAGACAGGGGATATGTCATGAACGTCGATCACCTGATCGCCCAGATCGTCCCGCTGGCGGCTCTTGCCGTTGCCGCTGCAGGTACGCTGCTGGTCTTCGCTGCCTACTACCAAGGCCTCTCCCGGGTGTTGCGGCGCTCAAGGAAGTCGCGGCCGCGAACGCCGTTTAAGGCGCCGTTACGAGGTCCGCAAGTGTGCGGATTTCCGGGCGCACAACGCTCTTGTTGGGCGTGTCGCCCAAGGTCGTGAACCAGTGCGTCGGCGGCGTACGTCCCCGTCGGTGCGGCCAATGCACCGCGCGCAGCAGTCGTTCGGCCGCGTCCGGCAGGCGCTCGGGAATCGATCGGCCGGTCAGTGTCGCCCAGATCCCGGTCCAGCAGCGGGCGACGCTCCACGGATTGTAACCGCCGCCGCCGAGCACGAGCAGCCGCGGCGCCAGCTTCCGCACCGCGTCGACGGCGGCCCACAAAGCCTGGTTCGATAACGACAGCTTTGTCATCGGATCATCGGCGAGGGCGTCGGCGCCGCACTGTACGACGATGGCTTCCGGCGCGAACATCTCGATCAGCGGCAGGGCCGCGGCTTCGATGACGACCGCCATTTCGCTGTCGTTCAAGTCGCGGGGCAGGGGCAGATTTCGCGCCGCCCCGCCGGCGCGGTCGTGGACGCCGCCCGGGCCGGCGGTCCACGTGTCGTCCCGAGCCATGGGCCAGCGGCCACCCTCGTGGAGCGAGAGGGTGAACACCCGGTCGTCGTCGGCGAAGGCTACCTGGACGCCGTCGCCGAAGTGCGCATCGAGGTCAAGGTAGAAGACCCGTCGCAAGCCGCCGTCGAGAAGGGCAAGAATGGCGAGAACCGGGTCGTTGAAAATGCAAAAGCCGCTTGCCCTTCCGGCCAGACCGTGGTGGGTGCCGCCGGCCGGATTGTAGACGATGCCGCCATTGCGCAGCCGTCCGGCCGCTGCCAGCGAGGCGCCGCAGGCAGTCGCCGGGCGGCGGAACATCTCAGCATAGATGGGGTTGCCGTTGACGCCGAGGTTAAAGCGGGACCGGTCGTCGGCATCCGCATGCTGGCGCTGCTCGCAACGCTGAACCGCAGCGACATATGCGGGCGTGTGAAAGCGGCAGAGGTCGGCGACGCTAGCCAGCGGGCTGTCCACGTATTCGTCCCCCGGAAGCCAGCCCAGGGTTCGGCACAGGTCGATGCACAGTGACACCCGTGGTATGGCCAGAGGATGGCCGGAGGCGTGCTTCGAGGTGCGGTAGATGTCGCTGCCGATCATGATCGGCTTATTTGGGCTAGCGGTGGAATGGCCTGAGGTACGGAGCATCAGCCGCTACATGGCGGCGGCCGCGACTGGCGTCAACAAGTGCCGCGGCACCGGATTGGGCGAGCTGTGTGCCGCTACGCGAACGCCGTTTAGGCTTGCACGCGCCGCAAGATGCCGCTCAAAATTGCGCTCGACACTCGCTTTTCCATGTTGTCATCCACAGGGGGGATCCGAAATGCCTGGAAGCCGAATGGTGTGGCGCGAGCGGAGCGGACTTCGCGTCCGTCTGCGTCGGCGGCAGCGGGGACGGGTTCTGGCGGCGCTGGCCAGGCCGGGCGACGGTGATGCCGCGGAATCGCCACAGCCTAAAGGATCAGATCGGCCATTCTGGTTGATGACAGGGAGATCCCTTGACGCCTCGCCAGCGCCAGAATGTCAGCCCGAGCAAGGCTGACGCGCTCGCAACGCAGCCCCGTACGCTGGAACATGCGCAGCGGCGGCTCATGTTGGCGGTTGCACTGATCCTTGCCGCGTTCTCGGCCGGTTGCGCTCACGGCCCCGCGGCCGCTGCACGATCGACCGTCGCCTGCGCGGCGACTTCGACCTGGCTGGAGCCTGCAAGCCGGAAGACAGTACCGGCTGATGCATTGATCGCGCGCGCCGCGGCCGCAGACATCGTTCTTCTCGGCGAGGCCCACGATGATGCCGATCACCATCGTTGGCAGTTGCATACACTCGCTGCGATTCACGGGCGCCGACCGGCGATGGTCATCGGCGTCGAAATGCTGCCGCGGAGCGCGCAGGCTGCGCTCGACCTGTGGGTCGCCGGCACATTGAGCGAGGAAGACTTTCTGGTCGCGGTTAACTGGGAGAAGTCGTGGGGTTTTGATCCGGGGCTCTACATGCCGCTGTTTCACTTTGCCCGACTCCACCGCATCCCAGTGGTTGCTTTGAATGTCGAGCGCACCCTCGTCGCCCGCGTCGCTCGCGACGGCTGGGCTTCAGTGCCAATCGCCGCGCGCCAGGGCGTCGGCGATCCGGCGCCGCCGGCCGATGCCTACCGGCAGTCTCTCAAGGGCGTCTTCGGCGCGCATACCCGCGAACCGAATCGAGCGGCCAATCAAGCGCAAGATCGTGGATCGGGGGGCGCGAGCGACGGTCGGCTGGCGCGCTTCATAGACGCGCAGCTGATCTGGGATCGGGCCATGGCGGAGGCAATCAGCGCGGCCGCGTCCAGCCATCCGGGCGCCGTCGTTGTTGCGATTGCCGGAACCGGCCATCTCGCGCATCGGTGGGGCATTCCCCATCAGCTCGCCGATCTCGACGCACCGCCGATAATTGTCCTGCTGCCGGTGGCGCAGGCCGACACTTGCGCATTAGCCACCGATCTGGCTGACGCCGTTTATGTTTTCCCTCCGCCTGCCGGGGCAACAATGAAGAGCGATGCCTACAGGTAATTCATCAGGCTGAACTCACGGATGCGGGCGACGACTTGGTAGGATGCTTCCAATGCCCGGCCGTCATCGAGCAGGCGGGTGATCGCCTCAAGCGGATCGACGTTCTCGATCTCGGCGACCTGATTGTCGAGAGTGGCGGCAAAGTCACGGTGGCGCTCGTTCGTCTCTGCAAGCACGCTAAGATCGAATCCCAGATCCATGCGCACGGTCTCGATGCTGCCGGTCGTCTCCGGGCCAAACGGCTCGGGCGCGCCCGTAGCACGCTGCAGTGAGGAGTCGAGCAGAGCGATAGCCTGGTCGACCCGCTCCAGGTTCTGCTCCAGCCCCCCGGCGGTACCATAGGCGCCCTGGGCAATCATGCCCATCGCCCGGATGGCTTTCTCGAAGCTTGGATCGATGCCGTCGAGGTCGAGGGCGAAGGAGCGAGTCGTGTCGACCTGATGGCTCTGCGCCATGGTATCGCCGGCGTACCAATTGGCGACGGACAGGGTCGCGGCGGGCTCAGCGCCGTTGTTGATGCTGTTTGCGACCGTCATCGTGGCGGAGCCGACAGTCATGGTCCCGGCGATGGTGATCTGGTCGGAGCCGTTGGTGGAGACGACGGTGTACTCACCGTCATTACCGAGCCCACTGCCCGAAAGCTGAATGGTCGCGCCGACGGCGAAGTTGACGAAGGCCCCGGCGGACCCCGCGGTGATCGTGTCGCCGCCGCTGATGTTCAGGCCGCCGGTCACGGCCGGTGTCAGGCTCGCCCTGGTCTCGACGTGGGCCGCGCGGGTGGGCGGATAGATGACCGCCTGGCCGTCGAAACGTGTCTGGAAGGCCGTCGGCGTGGTCAGGCCAAGATCAGCCGGCGCCGAAGTCGCGCGGCTGCCGGCGAAGATATATCGGCCATTTACCTCGGTATTGAGATAACTTTCCATGTCCTTCAGGGCGCGGAACGCCCAGTCCTGCACGGCGCCGATGTGGGCCTCGTCGAGCGGCTGGTTGGCGGCGAGATCGAGCAGCACAGCCCGAAATTCGCGCATCGTCCCGCCCATTGCCTCGACAACCGTGTCAGTCGCTTCAAGCCGCGTCTGGATGATCGTGTTGTTGTCGATGCTGCGGCCGACGGCGGCTCGCGTTGTCTCAAGTGACACCAGCCGTCCGGCTTTCGACGCGATGCCGGCATAGGTCTGGGCGGCCTTCTCGGTCGTGACCTGAACCTGCTGATCCTGAAGCCGGCCCTGCACCTTCGACATGAGGTCGAGCAGGGTGTTGCTGGCGGCGAGTGTGGCAATGCGGCTCATCGTTTCATGCTTTCCTGGTTGCGACCGGTCAAGATGTCGGCGCGTTAACCGAGCATCCGCTCGAGCGTATCGAACATGTCCTTGATCACGCCGAACACTCGGGCCGAAGCGGCGTAGGCCTGCTCGAAGACCATCAGGTCCGCCATCTCCTCGTCGAGGTTGACGCCGCGCAGGTTCTCCGACTTGGCCTGAAGGCTGTCGACAAGCTCGCCGCGCTCAGCCGTAAACGTTGTATGCCCACTGGCCCTCCCGGCGACATCGCCGAGGATAGCCGTAGCATACCCGCCGATCGTGGTCTCGACGGAGCCGAGCGTACCGCTGTCGGCAAAGACGGCGCTGTCGGCGAACGCGGCGGCAAGCGCGTTGACGGTCGTCTGGTCGGCGATTCCGGTGCGATAGCCCCCGGCGGCGCCCTGCCCCGGATCCCACTGGATGGCGCCGCGGGAAAGCAGTTGCGGCGCGGCGGCGATATCGGCACGGACGCCGATGCGACCCGCGATTCCGGCGATTGCTGGGGTCAGGGCGAGATCCTCGAGGAGCGTATCGCCGGCGCCGGGATCCTCGGTCACGGTGAACGCTGCGCCATCGGGTACCGAAAGGCGCAGCCGGATGCCGTTGCCTTCGGGCACAAGGTCGGCCTCAAGGCCCGTGGCCGCGCTGATCTTCGCTGCGACCGTGGAAAGATCGTCACCGACGGTGATGACAACCGGCGTGCCCAGCGCGCCGGCGGCGGTGCGGAATTTGAGCGTCGCGGCCGAGGCTTTAAAATCGGCGGCGACAACGGCCGAAGCGTGTGTGGTGGTCGGGGGCTGGTCAATGAACAGGTCGTTAAGACCGAAGAAGGCGGAAAAGCCGGCCACGGTTTCGTCGGTCTGACCATCGGCATCGGCGTCGAAGGCAATGCTGGCAGGCTGCGCGGCGCTGCCTGGCGCGGCACCTGCCTCGTCGCGAATGCCGAGCGCGCGCCCGCCCGTGCTGACACGGATTTGCAGCGCGCCGTCGACGATCGCGGCCGATCCGTCGGCACCGAGCCAGCCATCGATTTGCGTCGCGAGGTTGGTGATGGTGGTGCTGGCGGCGCCGATCAGGCTGCGTACCGACGTCGAGCGAACCTCGTTGCCAGCCCCATCGAAAATCACCAGGCGGCTGTCCTCGCCCGCGGCAAAGCTGATCGTCTGTTGCGCCGGCTCGGTAAACCGGCGGGTGCCGTCGAGCCGTGTCAGGCCGGGGTAGGGCAGCCCCCGGTTGTGGGCCGCATTGAGGCCGTCACGCAGCCCGGTGGTGAGGGTGTCGAGCGTGCTCTGCAGATCCGGCAGGATCGAATCGCGCATTTCGATGAGTCCCGCCAGTCTGCCGCCGCGGATCTCCGCCGTGACGTCCCTGGCCGTCGCGCCGCTGCCGATGATGATCGCGTCGAACGCGCCGCCGGCGTAGGTCGAGTTGGCGTCGACGAGCGTGACGCGATCATGACTGATCGGCGCGGCCGTACCGTCCAGGAGGGTGCGACCGCTGGAGGTGAGAATGGCGATATCACCGCCGCTGCGGGGGAAGACTCGGATGTCGAGAAGCTCGGCGAGACGATCGAGCGAACGGTCGCGCTGATCCTCCGCATCGCCGGTCTCGCGGCCGACGGCCGTATCGCGAACGATGTTTGCGGTTAGGTCGGCGAGGCGGGCAACGAGGCCGTTGACCTCCTCGACCGTCTGGGCAATCGCGTTGTCGGCGTTGGCGCGGAGCGTCTGGATGGTTCCGGTGGAGTGGCTCAGGGCCAAAGTGACGTCGCCGGCGCGTCGGACGACTTCACGCTGCTCGATAAGGTCGTGTGGCGCGAGAGCCAAAGAGCGAATTTCGCCGTCGAAGTCGGCCAGTCGGTGGCTGAGCGAGGTGTTGCTTTCGGGGCTACCGAACAGATCCGAAATGCGAGAAAAGTAGTCGTCCTGGACCGACAGCGCGCCAAGCTCTCCGCGCTCAAGACGGATGCTCTTGAGCAGGCCTTCGTCGATGGTTCGCATGAGCGGGCCGAGCTCGACGCCGACGCCGCCGCCGTCCAGCGCCCGACTCTCGAAGCGCACGTTCTTGCGGGAGAAGCCGGGTGTGTTGACGTTGGCGACATTGTTGGCGACGGCATCCAGCGCGCGCTGGTTGGCGAGCAAGCCGCTCGACGCAGTGCGAAGCGCGGAACCCAGATCTCCGGCCATGATAATCTCCTTCCGTCTTACAAGAACCGGCTGAACGTCAGCGCCGGCGGATTGTTCTTGCGGCCACGCGTAAAATCCTTGCGTCCGTCACTGGCGTAGACGCCCGCGCCCGGAGCCTGGGCCTGCGCCGCCACAGCGATGGTCTCGACAAGGCGCTGGTTGGCCTGCTTGGCGACACGCAGGCGCCACTGGTTCTCCTCCACGAGGGCAGCGAGCCGAGCCATGACGCAGGGCAGCGCGTTCTCCGAGAAGGGGGCCGCGCCACCGCCTGTCTCCCCCCTTGCCGCAGAGGTTGAAACGAGGCGTTCGCATTCATCAGCGGCGGCTCGCTTCTCTTCCGCGAGAGCTTCCACCGCACGGACGTCCCGAGCGCGCAGCGCGGCGTTCTCGCGCGCGAGCACGTCAGCAAGGCGATCGAGGGCGGCGAGCGCGGCGGCGCCCGATGCTGCGATGCCGGTCATAGCAACATTGCCTTCCGGGCTGGTCATGGGTGCTTCATCTCCGAAATCGTGAGGCTTGTTGAAGGCGAGTCAGAGGTGGCGGACGTGGCCGACGCCGTGTCGGGCGCGGGCGTCTTTTCCTGAAGGTCGACCAGGTCGCGAACCATGGCGTCGGCGATGCCTATACCTCCGGACTTGGCGAAAGCCTTTCCGTATTCGTCGACGAGCAGCGAACGCCACATCGTCTCTGCCATGCCGCCGCCGAACGGCGCTTCGGTTGCAATGCCCTCGAACATCGGCTCCAGCGCCCGGGCGAGAAAGAAGGCCTCGAACTCGCTCGCCGCGCGGCGGAGCTGGTCTGGGTGCATGGAACTTCTTGGCGCCGCCGGAGCGATCTGCGCTACCGTGGCTGGCCGTGCCATCGCGACGCTGTTTCTCACGCTTTCGGTCATCACATGACCTCGATTTCCGCCTGCAGGGCGCCGGCAGCCTTGATCGCCTGGAGGATCGCGATCAGGTCGCGCGGGCCGATGCCAAGCGCGTTGAGCCCATCGACCAGATCCTGCAGGGTGACCCCCGAGGAGACGATGCCGAGCTGCTTCGTTCCGGATTCGTCGACCGCGACTTCCGTGCGCGGGACGATTGCGGTCGCGCCGTCGGCGAAGGGTTGCGGCTGCGACACCTGCGGCGTCTCGGTGATCCGGATCGTCAGGTTTCCCTGCGCAATGGCGACGGTGCTGACCCGAACGTTTTCGCCCATGACAATGATGCCGGATTGTTCGTCAATTAGAACCCGCGCCGGCTGATCGGGTTCGACGCGAAGCTGTTCGATGTCGGTCAGCAGGTTGACGGCGCTGCGGCTATACGCCGCGGGAACGGTAACCTGTACAGTCGAAAGATCGCTCGGCCGTGCCGCCGGCTCTTTCAAAAACGCATTGATTGCCTGCGCGATGCGCCGGGCGGTGGTGAAGTCCGGGGTGCGGAGGCTCAGGCGAACGGAGTCCATGTTGGCCATGGCGAATCCGACTTCGCGTTCGACAATCGCGCCGGCTGCAATCCGCCCCGAGGTCGGCACTCCTTTGGTCACGCTCTCGGCCGCACCGGTGGCCGAGAATCCGCCGACCGCGACCTGTCCCTGGGCCACGGCATAGACTTCACCGTCGGCGCCCTGCAGGGGGGTGACCAGAAGTGTGCCGCCGACGAGACTGGATGCATCAGCGAGGGCAGACACGGTAACGTCGACCCGTCCACCCTGACGGGCGAACGGCGGCAGGCTGGCTGTGACCATGACCGCGGCGACGTTCTTGGAGGTCAGGCCCTTGTCCGTGGGTTTGACACCAAGACGATTGAGCATCGACTGCAGGCTCTGCTTGGTAAAGCCGCCGTCCTTCAAGGTGTCGCCGGTCTTGTTCAGGCCGACAACCAGACCGTAGCCGACGAGCTGGTTATCCCGGACGCCTTCGAAGTCGACCAGGTCCTTGATCCGCGAGGCCGCAGCCTGCGTGGCAAGGCCGGTCCCGAGCATGACCAGGAGCCCGCTCATGGCCAGACCGCGTCGCCAACAGGCGCCGTGCCGCTTGCGGGTGAAGCCGGTCCGGCGCCGCTCCTGGCTGGGTCTCAGCGTCATTGACATGCAAATCCTCACCGCTGCGTCCTCTGCTCGCCGTGGTGGTTGCGAAAGGTGTGCCACATACGGAGATAGAAAAACCCGCGCGGATTAAGGTGTGGTGAAGCGGATTCCCGGAGGGCCGCCAGCCGCACGCGGCAACAACCGCCGGATGGCGGGCAAGATCTGCCGGCTTGTTGAACCGGCACATGGACCGCCCCTGGTTGCTTAGGGGGGGCCGCCCGGTGAAGTGCCTGCGGGCGCTGGCAACGCTTTTGCAACTTCGGGAACGAAAAACAGGTAGTCGTCGCTGGCTCGAGCGGCATGACAGGCGTGGCAGAACGCCGTTTTGGCGGCATCGACCTGCGAGTCGCCGAAGGTGCTGCCGTCCGGCATGATCATGACATAGCGCCACCCGGCCGTTTGCGGGCTGGCAGCGTCAGCCAGTTTCTCCATGATAAACAGCGCGCCGGGCCATAGACGACCCTTCTCGCTCGCGGTGAAGCTGTCCTTGACGACAATCGCGCCTGGCGGCATGACGCTGCCCGACCGGCCATACCCGGCCGCCTCAGCCTTCGCATTGGCATAATTGTTGACGTAGCGATTGCCATGGGCGGCGGAAGGATACGGCGCGTCGTTGAAGTGCCGCCAAGCCAAGTAGCGGCGCGCTGCCGGCTCGGCCGAGACAGCATATCCCCGCATCATAAGGCCGACGAGGCTGTTATAGGCGATCAACGCCGCGCCTTTATCGAGCTTGGCGGCCTGGGCTATGGTGAAATGCTCATGAGGCTCTTCAACGTCCGAACCACTGAGGCTATCGGCACCACTAAGGCTATTGGCGCGACTTCCCACGCGGCCGGAACAGACCGCAAGCCCGACCGTAATCGCTAAGGCCGCGATTACGGTTCCAATCCGCTTGTTCATTGCCTTGGCGCCATGGGTCACGACCCGCTTTGGCACCCTTCCCCATAACGGCGAATTATACCTGCGAATCGGATGCAAAGAAAGCAGGCGAAGAACCGCGTCATCAATTCCGCGCCTGAACATACAACTTATAATTGCTAGACACGTGTGATAGTATCTATAGATTGCAGATGCCCATGTTCAGTCAACGATCGGAGTGGCGGTAGCCATGCCTAACGGTCCGCGTCGACTTCCCCTGAAGGTGAGGCTTGCGGCAGAAGCCAAGGATCTCGTGCGAAGAGCGATCTTCACATTGCCGCCGCCGGAAGCGCGATGGTTGATGTTCGCCGCGTTGCATCGCCGTCTGCCCCACCTTACCAACCCACGAACCTTCAACGAAAAGGTCAACTGGCGAGTCGTTTTCGACCGCAACCCGCTGCTCGTGGCCGCATCGTCGAAGGTCGAGTCGAAGGAACTGGCGAAGCAATGGGCGCCGCAGATCCGCGTGCCCAAGACCATCTGGCACGGCGCCGATCTTAACGATCTGGCGGGCGTTTCCACGGATCGCCGCTGGGTGTTGAAGGCGAGCCACCGGTCCGGCTGTGTCCTGAGCGGAACGCCGGACGAACTGAACCCCGAGCGGCTGAGAGCCCAGACACAGGGCTGGCTTGAGGAGACGGAGTACAAGAAGTACGCCCTTTGGGGATACAGTCAGGTGTGCCGGGAGTACATTCTTGAAGAATGTGTTGACGATCTCGCCGGCTATCCGGTCGATTACAAGTTCTTCGTCTTTGCCGGGCGGGTCGCGATGATCCAGGTTGACGTCGGTCGCTTCGATACCTTTCGGCGCAATCTGTATACCGCCGACTGGACTCCGCTGCCCTACACGTATACGCATCCGCGCGGTGATGTGACTCCTCCACCTCCCAATTTTCAATCGATGTGCGCTGCGGCGCAGGATCTCGGCGCCCGGTTCGATTTCATTCGCGTCGATCTTTATAATGTCGAAGGTCGCATCTATTTCGGCGAGCTCACGGCTTATCCGGCTGGTGGACTGTCTCACTGGCCCCATGAGCTTGACAAGGAGATCGGAAATCTGTGGCAGCTTCCGGTCCTGCGGCCGGCGCCACGGCGGCTCAAGTGGAGCATGAGTTAGTGAATGGGCGTCATCGAACGCGTTGTGCATGAGGGTCGCGTCGTTGCCGCCCAGTTCGGCGCCCCGTTACTCGCTCGCATCGCGGCCGCCGCGATGCAAGCGGTCATCATCATCCTTTTGGCGCGCAACCTCGGTCCGGGCGGCTTCGGAACCTTTGCCGTCTCGATCGGCATCGGCACGGTCCTGGGCAGCCTGCTTGGCTTCGGTTCTTCCGCGCAGGCGCTCAGGCTGCTCGCCACGCCGGAACCCCGGCGGCTGGCGGCAACGCTCCTGCTCCTTCGCCTCGCCGCTGCCGCGATCGTTGCCGGTTTTGTCGTCGCGGTAGGGTGGAGCGGGCCGCGGGATGTCGTTCTCATGGCCGCCATCTACGTCGCCAGCGAGATCGTCTGCGATCTGTGCCAGTCACTGATGCTTGGAATGCAGCACGTCGTAATGGCCCATGTCGCTATCGTTCAGCGCCGGGTGGTACCATTGGCGCTCCTGCTTGCAGGCATTGCATTCGCTTGGTCGCCAAGCCTCACGCTCAGCATCGGCTGGGCTCTGTCGGCGGCCATTGCACTGTTTTTCTGCCGCTCCTTAGTCGCCCGGCCGCTCCCGGCCTGGACCGCGGTCCGCAGCGGACTTCATTTCTGGTCGTCGATGGCTCTGCTCAATCTGCAGAACCTCGACGTGGTTCTCCTGCAGGCTGTTGCCGGCCAAACTCTTGTCGGTCAGTACGGCGCCGCAGCCAGAGTCGTCAACCCGCTGAACCTGTTCACGGCGACGATCCTCTCGATCCTGACCCCGAAATTGGCGGCGGCGAGCAACGCGAATGATCGGGCGGACACGTTCCGCCAAGGCCGGGTGATCCTGCTCGCCTACTTCGCCTGCCTCATTGCCGCTGCGCCGCTGTCTTACTGGTTGGGGCCATGGATCCTCGGTGAGGCCTACCGTGCCGCGGCGCCGCTATTCGCGGCCTTCACGATCGCGGCAGGGATCAGCGGCCTCAGCCAAATCCATGTGTCCCTGCTCTATGCGCTCGATCGCGCGGGCGCCGTCGCAATCGTGCGGGCGGTCGCTATTCCCGCCGGCCTTGGGATCTTGTTGTTAAGCGCGCATTTCGCCGGCATCACCGGCGCCGCAGCCGGCATCATCGCCATGCAGGTTCTGCCGATGTGGCTCCTGCGGCGCGCCGTTCACAGGAAGGGTTTTCATCGCCGTGACTGCCCCGTCCCCGCCTGACAAGAAGGTGCACGGCGCCACCGCATTGATCCTGCTGACGCTTGCATTCCTCGTTTCTGTTGCGCCTGCGTTCGTCGCCACGGCGGTCGGTGCAGCCGCCGACGGCGACTGCGCCGGAGCCCCGCCTCCACAGGCGCAGGCGGCAGGCCTGACCCGACTGGCCTTCTGCGATGACTTTGCATCCGCATCGACGATCAACATGAGCGGCGCACTCGAGCCAGGGTACAAATGGTACCGCAGCGGTTTGCCCTTCGGCTATGACTCGACCCCCGCGTCGCAAATACTGGTCGAAGATGGCAAGCTGAAGCTCAATACAACGCACGGCAGCAGCAATCTCAATCTGATCACGACCTACAAGAGCCCGACCGGCGCAGAAGGATTCTACGTCGATCGCCAGCCGGCCTATTTCGAAGCGAGGCTGACGTTCCCGCACAAGCCGGCGCGCAGCTCGCGTCATCCGGCTTTCTGGACGATGGACGTCTGCCACCTCTACCACTGGCCGGGGAG
>JBBSCD010000057.1:0-15262 GCA_038250645.1 Rhodospirillales bacterium | reverse complement strand
TTGGCCGTATCATACAAAAACTCGGATTTCCTGCGAAATTTCTTGATTTTCAAGTGCACAACATCGTTGCGTCGGTGGATGCGGCGTTCCCTGTCCGTATGCTCCCTTCCCCTCCCTTGCAAGAGCGATCGCCGCGCCGCGGGCCTACTCCGGAAGCGGCAGGCCGGCGGCTTCCAGCGCCGCCTGCTGACGGGCCGCCAGAGCGTCCACGTCGAAGTCCTGGATCAGCTCGTGGAACATCGTGTGCCAGTTCACCTCGGCGCCGAGGCGGGTGAAGACGCTCCCCAATCCGATCGCGGCGCGGTCCATCAGGACGAACTCCCGCGGCGGCGCGATGCCGCCTACCTCGCGCAGTTCGCGCTGGATCTTTCCGGCCACCTGCGCGCCATAAACGGCGCCGCCCTCCTCCTGGATGCGCTGAACCTTGTCCTGCATCAGCGGGCGGTAAAGGAAACTCGCCCACTGGTTGAGGATCTGCATCATTTCGCGGTTGAGATCCTTAAAGCCCCACGTTCCATACGCGTGCGCGGCGAGGTCGTCGTCCTTGTTCAAGAGCGCCCAGTAAAGGTCGATCACCGCGCGGATGAACGCCGGCCTGAAAATCCGGATGCAGCCGAAGTCGAGCAGGTTGATAGAGCGGTCGTCGCGGACGGTGTAGTTGCCGAGGTGCGGGTCGCCGTGGAGCACGCCGTATTCGTAGAACGGCACGTACCAGGTGCGGAACATGTTGCGGGCGACTTCGTTACGCGCATCGAGATGATGATCGACGAAGCTGAGGATCGGCTCGCCATCCAGCCAAGTCATGGTCAGCAGCCGGTCGGTGGACAGTTCCGGCAGCGGCTCGGGCACGTGGACACCCGCTTCTTCGCCAAGCATCACGCCGTACAGCGCCATGTTGCGCGCCTCCCGGCGGTAGTCGAGCTCCTCGCGCAGCCGCGCCATGAGCTCGACGTGGATGTTCGACGGGTCGATCGCCTTGTCGTAGCGGCGATAGATCGAAAAGATCACGCGAAGCTGCCGCAGGTCGGCCTCGACCGTGGAGGTCATGTCCGGATACTGCAGCTTGCACGCCAGCCGCCGGCCGTCGTGGTTTTCGGCGCGGTGCACCTGACCCAGCGAAGCGGCGGCCGCCGCTTCGTGCGAGAACGAGGCGAACCGCGTCTGCCAGCCGGCGCCGAGCTCCGCGGTCATCCGCCGCTTGACGAACGGCCAGCCCATGGCCGGCGCATTGGTCTGCAGCTGCGCGAGTTCCGCTGTGTATTCCTCGGGCAGGAGATCGGGCACCGTCGCCAGGATCTGGGCGACCTTCATCAGCGGTCCCTTAAGCCCGCCGAGGGCCGCCGTCAGTTCGGCGGCGTGTTCGGGCCTGTCGATCGACAGGCCGAACATCCGGTTCCCGGCGAAGCGCGCGGCGAGTCCGCCAACGGTCGTGCCGACCCGGGCGTAACGTTTCAGCCGGCCGCCGAAGCTGTCGCCCTCGCCGGTTCCCGCCGCGGGATCGCCCCGCGTCGCACCGGGAAGGGGCGCGGCCGGTCGCGCCGGCACGTCCGGTGTACTCACTCGAGATCCTCCAGCTCGTCGATGAAGCCGACGATTACGTCTAGGCCGCGGCGCCAGAACTTCGGATCGCCCGGCGCCAGGCCGAACGGAGCCAGAAGCTCGTCATGGCGCAGGGTGCCACCGGCGCGCAGCATGGTGAAATACTTCTCGGCAAACCCGTCCGCGCCCTCGCGATAGACCTGGTAGAGCGAGTTCACAAGGCAGTCACCGAAGGCATAGGCGTAGACATAGAACGGCGAGTGGATGAAGTGCGGGATGTAGGTCCAGTAGTGCCGGTATTCGTCATCGAAGCGCATTGCCGGGCCGAGGCTCTCGCGCTGAACGTCGAGCCAGATCTCGCCGATCCGCGACGTTGCCAGCTCGCCGCGTCGGCGTTCCTCGTGCACCCGCTTCTCGAACTCGTGGAAGGCGATCTGGCGGACGACGGTATTGAGCATGCTCTCAACCTTGCCGGCCAGCAGGCGTCGGCGGGCGCCCTCATCGCGCTGCTGGTCGAGGAGCGCCCGGAACACCAGCATCTCGCCGAACACCGAGGCCGTTTCCGCCAGCGTCAGCGGCGTGTCGGCCATGAGCATTCCCTGGTCCGCGGCCAGGATCTGATGGATCCCGTGGCCGAGCTCGTGCGCCAGGGTCATGACGTCGCGGGACCGACCGTAGAAGTTCATCAGCACATATGGGTGAACCGCCGGAACCACCGGGTGGCAGAAGGCGCCCGGATCCTTGCCAAGTCGGGGCGCGGCATCGATCCAGGGGCGGGCAAAGAAGCGGTCCGCCAGCTCGGCCATGCGCGGATCGAACCGGCCGAAGGAATCGAGGACGATCTCGCGAGCATCGTCCCAGGAATAGAGCCGGTTGTCGTCGCCCGGCAGCGGCGCGTTCCGGTCCCAGTAATCGAGGATATCGCGATCGAACCAGCCGGCCTTGAGCCGGTAGTAACGATGGGCCAGCTCGCCGTAGGCGCCGCGGATTGCATCGACCAGCGACTCAACGACCTCGTCCTCGACCTTGTTGGTCAGATTGCGAAAGGATACCGGATGAGGGTACTTCCGCCACTTGTCGTCGATCTCCTTGTCCTTCGCCAGCGTGTTGACGATCAGCGCGAAGACATCGGCCCGCTCGCCGAGCCCGTGCCCCAGCGCCTTCGCCGCCGCGCGTCGGGCTGTCTCATCCGGGCTGTCGAGACGGTTCAGGACATCGGCCAGGGACAGGCGCTTGCCGTCGATATCGAATTTCAGCTCGGCGATGGTCTGGTCGAACAGGCGCATCCACGCGCGCGCGCCGGTAACGCTCTTGTCGTGGAGGATCGCTTCGACTTCGTCGGATAGCTGATGCGGCATGTACTGGCGGACATCGGCCAGCCAGGGACCGTAATAGCTGACGACCGGATCGTCCCGCTTGGCGTCGAGAACGTCGTCGCCGAGATGGTTGAGCTCCAGCGTGAAGAACAAGGTCTCGGCGGACACCTCGTTGTAACGCTCCTGCAGGGTCTGCAGGAAACGGCCGCGAGCCGGATCGGCCATGTCTGCGGCGTACCAGAGCTGAGCGAAACTCATCGCCTTGTTGAGGCGCTCGAAGAGCGCTTCGTAACGCTGGATCGCCTGCCCGAGGTTGGCGCCGTCGATGCCGGACAGGCGGCCGGCATAGTCGGAGTCGAACACTTTCGCCTCCGCGAGCGCCGCGTATAGATCCTTATCCAGCGCGGCCGCATCGGGACCGTCGTAAAGGTCGGCAAGATCCCACGCCGGCGGCGCCGACGCCGCTTTCGCCTCGGGCGCCAGCGCAGCAGAGCTCTCAAGCATAAGTTTTTCCCCTTTGGCCTCGCTGCGCATATAAGGGAGCAGGATGAACCCGGCAACGGTTATTGGGGGCCGCAACCGTGTCGCACAGCCGTGCTTCTGATCCGCCGTCGGAGGCTGACTGGCCGAACCTCGTCACCATGTTTTTCGTCCAGGCCGACCGCTTCGGCGAGCGGCCGCTGCTGTGGGCGAAGCGTGACGGCCATTACCGGCCGCTGAGCTGGCGCGATGTCGCCGCCCGTGTCTGCGGCCTCGCCCGGGGCCTGCGGGCGACCGGAGTGGAACGCGGCGACCGGATCGTCATCGTCGCCGAAAACAGACCAGAGTGGCTGATCGCCGACCTGGCGATCATGGCCGTCGGCGCGATGACGGTGCCGGCCTACACGACCAACACCGTGGACGATCACTGCCACATCCTTGAAAACAGCGGCGCCAAGGGGGTGATCGTCTCGACCTCGCGGCTGGCGCAGACGCTGCTGGAAGCCGCCAACCGTCTCGCCGACGTGTCCTTCGTTATCGTGATGGATCCGCCGTCCCTGCGGCAGCATCTGAGCGTCGACGTGCTCGCCTGGGACGGTGTGGTCGCGCGGGGTGAACACGACCACAGCAATGTACTCAGCGATGCGGAGCTGATCGCGCCGACCGATGTCGCCTGCATCATCTATACCTCGGGCACCGGTGGCGCGCCCAAGGGCGTCATGCTTCAGCACCAGGCCATTCTTCACAACTGCGCCGGGGCCGGCGAAGTCATCCACGACATCGGGCCCGGTAACGACGTATTCCTGTCGTTCCTGCCGCTCTCGCACGCCTTCGAACACACCGTCGGTCAGTTCGTGCCCATCGCCTTGGGCGCCGAGATCTACTATGGCGAGTCGATCGACAAGGTTGCGGCGAACATGCTTGAGGCGCGACCGACGATCATCGCCGCGGTGCCGCGGTTCTACGAGATCCTGCAGAGCCGCATCACCCTGGCTGTCCGCAAGCAGGGCGGTCTGCGCCAGCGCATGTTCGACCGCGCCGTCGCGATCGGCCGACGCCGGCTGGAGCAGCCGCAAAGCCTGACGCTCGGCGACAGGCTTATCGACTGGGCGCTGGATCGCACCGTCCGCAGGACCGTGCGCGAGCGCTTCGGCGGCCGCATTCGGGCGATGGTGTCCGGCGGCGCGCCGCTGAACGCGGAGGTCGGCTCGTTCTTCCTCGCGCTCGGCCTGCCGCTGATCCAGGGCTACGGCCAGACGGAGGCATCGCCACTGATCAGCGTCAACCGACCGGGACGAGCCAAACTGCGCACCGTCGGCCCGCCGCTCTCGGGCGTTGACGCGCGCATTGCCGAGGACGGCGAGATCCTGGTTCGTGGCAGGATGATCATGAAGGGCTACTGGCAACAGGAGGAGGCGAGCCGGGAGGCAGTCCGCGACGGCTGGCTGCACACCGGCGACATCGGCCGGATCGACGAAGACGGCCACATCTGCATTACCGATCGCAAGAAGGACATCATCGTCAATTCCGGCGGCGATAATCTGTCCCCGTCGCGGATCGAAGGCGCGCTCTCCTTGCGTCCGGAGATTGCCCAGGCCATGGTCTATGGTGACCGCCGGCCCCACCTCGTCGCCCTGGTCGTACCGGACTCCGGATGGGCGAAGCAGTGGGCGGCACAGGCGGGCAAGCCTGCGGACGTCGCCGCTCTGGCTGACGACGCGGCGTTCCGCCATGCGATCGCCGCGGTCATCAACGACGTCAACAGATCCCTGTCCGTCGTCGAGCGGGTGCGCCGCTTCTCTATCGCGCCCGTCGCCTTCAGCGTCGACAACGGCCAACTCACGCCGACGCTGAAGCTGCGCCGTCACGTCATTACGCAGGTCTATGGCGACGCGATCGAGGGTCTTTACGCCAAGCCGTGCGCGCCGGCGGCGGCTCAGAGCCGATAGTAGTCGCGATACCAGGCGACGAACCGGGCCATGCCTTCGTCGATGCCGATCCTGGGCTCGAAGCCGAAGTCGCGACGCGACGCCTCGATATCGGCATAGGTCTCGGTCATGTCGCCCGGCTGCATCGGCAAGTATTCGACGATCGCCTTGCGTCCAGCGGACCGCTCGATGGCGGCGATGAAATCCGCCAGTTCCTCGCTGCGGTTGTTGCCGAGATTGTAGACCCGATGAACGCCGGCCGCGGGCGGATGATCGAGACAGCCGAGGATGCCGGCAACGATATCGTCGATAAAGGTAAAATCCCGGCGCATCTCTCCGCGGTTGTAGACCTGGATCGGCATGCCGGCGATGATCTTTTCGGTGAACATGTACGCCGCCATGTCAGGCCGACCCCACGGGCCGTAGACCGTAAAGAAACGCAGGCCCGATAGTCCCAGCCCGTACATCCGGGCGTAGGAATGGCCGATCGCCTCCATCGCCTTCTTGGTCGCGCCGTAGAGCGAGACCGGGCTGTCCGCCTTGTCCTCGATCGAAAACGGCAGCTTGTTGTTGGCTCCGTAGACCGACGACGACGATGCGTAGACCAGGTGCCTGAGCGACGGCAGCGCGCGGCAGGTCTCGAGCAGGACCACGAACGCCTCGATGTTGTTGCGCAGGTAGATGTACGGGTTTTCGACCGAGTAGCGAACGCCCGCCTGGCCGGCGAGATGGACGATCCGGTCGATATCCGGGCGCGCCGCAAACAGCCCGCGCATCGCCTCGGCGTCGGCCACGTCGACCTTTTCGAAGGTGAAGCCCTCAATCCCGGCCAGCGCCGCGCGCCGCCCCTCGGTCAGCGCCGGGTTGTGGCTCCGCTGCATGTTGTCGATGCCGACGACCGCCTCCCCGCGCGCGGCGAACGCGCGGGCGACGTGAAAGCCGATGAACCCGGCGACGCCGGTGACGAGTGCGGCCATTGCTCTGATTCCCCCTGCGCCGGGCCGACCGCCGGAAACGGCCTTGCCGTCGCCTCTGCGCTCTTCTACGGCCGCGCCGCCGCTTTGACCAGCCCGCTCCTTCTAGGCCAATGTTCCTATCGCGAGCGAGCGAACTGTTCGATATCCTGCAACCAAAGTAGGCGGCGGCGTACCCGCTGTATGGTGTCCAGGCTTCGAGGAGACGTTTCCAGTGAAAGAGGCGGGCTCAGGGTGCCCCAATCGCCGAACCGGCAGGTGGACGCCCCCGGCACTGCTGGGCGGCGGCCTGCTGGCGCGGGTACGGAGCCGGTTGCTCGCCCTGCGCGGGCAAGTGTCGCGCCTCGAGAGTGCGCTCGAAAGCAGCGAGCGGTCGCGGGAATCAATGACTTGCCGGCTTGATTACGGCGGCACGAGGCGCCCGCGGGTGATCGCGGGGAGCGACCGCGCACACCGGGCCGGCATTGCAGCCGAAAAGGTCGAGCAACTCGTTCCCGTCTGGCTGAACGACACCCACCTGCACGCCCTCGTCGAAACGCGGCTGCTCGCCCCGGCCGATGTCGGCGACCGGGGCCGTGTCGGCGATGCTCTTCGCACGGCAATAGAACAGTGGAGCCGGCGGGTCTGCGCGGTAGCGGCGGCCGGTCCCGCCGCACCGGCTGGGGCGTCCGAGATCCCGCCGGCAACACCGGAAGCCGGACCCGAGCAGAACGTCATCCGTCTGGAAAGCGTCCGCGCCGCCGTCGGGGCGGCGGCCGCGCGCGGCGGCACGCACCCGCAGCGGCCAATGGTCAGAAGGGCAACGCCGCCTTTGTGTGCCGGCGTAACCGGCGATAATCGTCATCGCCGCGGCGATGCCATTTCCGCGGACGGCGCGAGTGACGGATCAGGCCGGTCGCTGCCGCTGCAGGATGCTCAGGGTGTAGATGGCGAGGGCCGCCCAGATGCACGCGAACGTCGCCAGATGAGCCTGCGTGAACGGTTCTTTGTAAACAAGGACCGCAAGAATGAAGTGGCCGGTCGGCGCGATGTACTGCAGCAGCCCGACCGTCGTGAGCCGGATCCGCTGCGCCCCGGCAACGAACAGGAGCAACGGTAGCGCCGTTATCGGCCCGGCCAACAGCAACAGCCCGTCGATACGCCAGTCGCCGGCGAGAAAATTCCCCTGCCCCTGCAGCATCAGGACCGCGAGATAGAGCAGCGCCACCGGCGACAGCAGCAGCGTTTCGATGAACAGCCCGCTCACCGGATCGACCGGCGCCGTCTTGCGGATAAGGCCGTAGAGCGCGAAGCTTACCGCCAGCGTCAGGGCGATCCATGGCAGCGCCCCGACCGTTACAATCTCGACGCCGACACCGACGGCTGCGAGCACGACCGCGAGCCACTGGCCGAACCGCAGGCGCTCGCCGAGGACGACGACGCCGAGCAGCACGCTGACCAGCGGGTTGATGTAGTAGCCAAGGCTGCACTCGAGAATCCGCCCCTGGCCAACCGCCCAGATGAACACGCCCCAGTTCACCGAGATCACGGTCGCGGAGCCGGCGAGCGTGAGGAGCAGGCGCGGTGCGGCGAGGACGCGGGCAACCAGTCGCCAGCCGCGGCGAAGCGAAATGAGGCCGCCGACCAGCACCGCCGACCAGACGACCCGATGGGCAAGAACCTCAAGCGCGGGAACGTCGGCAACGGCCTTGAAGTAGACGGGGAAGAAGCCCCAGAGGGCATAGGCGCCGACCGAGCACGCGACCCCGATCGCGGCCTGCCGCGCCGGCGTTTCCGGCATCAGGCCGCGACCGTCAGAGGACATACCAGAGCAGCGCCGGCAGGGTGACGAAGGAGAGAGCGGTCGACAGGACGACCACCCCCGCGACCTCCGCCGGCTCGGTCTTGTAGCGCAGGGCGAAGAGATAGTTGAAGACGGCGACCGGCATCGCCGCCTGGACGATGAGGACGCTGCGGGCCACCCCGTCCAGTCCCAGAACCGCCGCGACGGCGACGCCGAAGGCGAAGCCCATGACCAGGCGAAGCGCCGCCAGCATAAGGCTGCGCCGGGCGCTGCCGACGGCCAGTTCGGCCAGTGAAACGCCAAGCGTGATCAGCATCATCGGGATCGTCAGCCCGCCGAGAAGCGCGGCTGTCGCGTTGATCCACGCGGGCGGCCGGGTGCCGGTGAGCAGGAACGCCAGCGCCAGCGGCACCGCGTAGAGCAGCGGCGCCCGCGCCAGCATCCGCAGCGACACTGTGCCGGAGGCGAGAGAGATGCCGAAGGTGAACTGCGTCGCCGCATAGACCGTGAAAACCGCGATCGCCATCGCCAGGCCGGCGTCGCCAAACGCGAGGTAGCACAGCGGCATGCCCATGTTGCCCGAATTCGGGAAGATCAGCGTCGGCAGGAACGCCCGCTGGGAGAGACCGGCGAGACGCAGGATCACGGCGCCCGTTGCCGCGCAGGCCACGGCCACGGCCATGGTAGCGGCCATCATCATTGCCAGCCCATGGGCGCCGAGCGGGAGGTTCGCCAAGGTGTGAAATATAAGACAGGGCGCGCCGATATTGGTCACCAGCGTCGTCACCAGCTCGACGTCGTACGACCACCCCCGCTTTGCCCAGATGAACCCGATCGCGGCGCAGACGAACACCGGAGCGATGATCGAAAATACCTTTTCGATCGTGTCGACCACGGACGCAGGGGGCACTAGATCGTGACAATGTGCAGGGCGTTCGTCGTGCCCGGCATCTCCAGGGGCAGTCCGGCGGTCACGACCAGGCGGTCGCCCTCCTTGGCGAAGCCTTCTTCCAGCGCAACCCTGACCGCCTGGGCAACCATCTGGTCGAACGCCTCGAAGCGCTCAACGGCGATTGGATGAACGCCCCATGTCAGCGCGAGCTTGCGGGCGATCCGCTCGTACGGGGTCAGCGCCAAAATCGGAACCGGAGGACGTTCACGCGATGCCCGCAGCGTTGTCGAGCCGCTGGCGGTGAAGGTGACGATGGCCTGCGCGGAGATCGTTTCGGCAACCTGCCTCGCCGCGGCAGTGATGGCATCGGCCGATGTCGTCTCGGGAACGGCGCGGTCGGCGTCGACGATCCGCTGGTAGGGATAATCCCGCTCGGTCCGGCGGATGATCCGCTCCATCATCGACACCGCTTCGATGGGGTAGCGCCCGGCGGCGGACTCTCCGGACAGCATGACCGCGTCGACGCCCTCGTAAACGGCGGCGGCAACGTCGGACGCCTCGGCCCGGGTGGGCGCCGGCGCCACCATCATCGACTCCAGCATCTGCGTCGCGACGATCACCGGCCTGCCGGCGTAGCGGCAGGCGCGGATGATCCGCTTCTGCAGCGCCGGCACGTCCTCCGGCGGCATCTCGACGCCGAGATCGCCGCGCGCGACCATCACCGCATCCGCCCGGTCGACGATGCTGTAGAGATGCTCGATCGCCGAAGGCTTCTCGATTTTGGCAATGATCGTGGCCCGATCGCCGATCAGCTGGTGGGCCTCGTCCAGGTCGTCCGGGCGCTGGACGAAGGACAGTGCGACCCTGGTGATGCCGAGCCCGAGGGCGAACTCCAGATCGGCGCGATCCTTGGCCGTTAGCGGCGAAACCTGAAGGACGACATCGGGAAGATTGACGCCCTTGTGGTCGGAGAGGACGCCGCCGGTCAGCACCTTCGTCTCGGCATGGTCCGGACCGGTGGAGACCACCTGGAGCCGGACCTTGCCGTCGTCGAGAAGCAGGGTCGTGCCCTGCTGGCAGACCGCGAAGATCTCGGGATGGGGCAGCGGCGCGCGACGGCCGTCGCCTGGCGTGTGGTCAAGATCGAGACGGAACTTCGCGCCGGCGTCGACCCGCACCGGCCCATCGGCGAAAGTGCCGAGACGGAGCTTCGGTCCCTGCAGATCGGCGAACACGCCGAGCGGCATCCGGTGATGGGTCTCGGCGGCGCGGATCAGCCGCAGCAGGTCGGCGTGGCTTTCGTGCGTGCCGTGGCTAAAATTGAGGCGGAAGACGTCGGCGCCGCGCTCGACAAGGCGATGGATGACGCCTTCGCTGCAGCTGCTCGGGCCGAGAGTAGCGACAATCTTTGTCCGGCGGTTGCGGCGCATGGCGGGGGACATTAGGCACTCCCACGAAACGGCGCCAGCGTGAAGTTGCCGCCGGCCGCGCCGTCCCGCAGCCCTCGCTCCTCCGGATTCCAGCGATGGACGCGCGCAAGTGGACATCGGCGGAAGATGGTTTAGGCTGGCGCTCTCAAACGACGCACCGGCCAGACAGCGCCGGCGCTGCGATCAATCCCGCCCCCTTCTACCCCGTCAGCGAAAGGCCCAGCCATGTTCCACGACTCGATCCCCTACCTTGCCGTCTGCCTCGCCGGCGCCCTCGCCATGAGCGGCGGTCCCGCCAAGGCCGCCGATCCCGAGAACACGCTGTTCATGGACCTCAAGGACGGCCGCGTCGTCATCGAGATGCGGCCCGACCTGGCGCCGAAGCACGTGGCGCGGATCAAGACGCTGGTGCGCGAGGGCTTCTACGACGGCCTCGTCTTTCACCGCGTCATCGACGGCTTCATGGCCCAGACCGGCGATCCGCTCGGCAACGGCACCGGCGGGTCGGGAACGAACATCCCGGCCGAATTCAGCAAGGCGCCCTTCGAGCGCGGCACCGTCGGCATGGCCCGGTCGGCCAGCCCCAACAGCGGCGACTCGCAATTCTTCATCTGCTTCGCGCCGTCCCCGTTCCTCAATGGGCAGTACACGGTGTTGGGACAGGTTGTCGACGGCATGGAATACGTCGACGACATCAAGCGCGGCAACGAGGCGCAGAACGGCACGGTGACCAATCCCGACAAGATCATCCGCATGCAGGTCGCCGCCGACGCGAAGAAATAGGCGCTGACGGCAGGCGGCGGCGTTCGCCGGCGTCTGGCTACTCCGCGGCAGCGGGCGCCGACGCGGTCCGCAGTTCCGCGCCGGCCTGGCGCACAATCTGGGCCGATGACCACAGGAACAGGCTGGCCATGACGCCGGCGACGGCGACGTCCGGCCAGGCCGCGCCCGTCGCCCAGACGCCGCCGGCGGCGAGGATCACGGCGGCGTTGCCGATGGCGTCATTCCGGCTGCACAGCCAGACGGAGCGAACGTTCGCGTCACCCTCGCGGTATCTGAGCAGCAGCAGGACGCTGAGGGCGTTGGCGGCCAGCGCGAGCGCGGCGACGGCGCCCATCACCGGCGCCTGCGGAACGCCGAGGACAAGAACCTGGTAGGCGGTCGTGAACAGCACCCAAAGCCCCATCAGGCCGAGGCTCGCGCCCTTGACCAGCGCCGCACCGGCGCGCCAGGCGGCCGGCCTGCCGATGACCGCCAGGGTGAGCGCGTAGGTCGCCGAGTCGCCCAGAAAATCGAGGGCGTCCGCTTTCAGCGCCTGCGATCCCGCGAGCACGCCCGCGCCCATCTCGACGAAGAACATGCCGGCGTTGATGGCGATCACGGCAATAAGGACGCGCCGGTAGGCAGCCGAAAGCCCCTCGAACCTGCCGCCAGACTCACACCCGCATCCCGCCATCGCGTTTCCGCATCCTGCTCAATAAGTCGAACCGCAGCCCCTCCGCGGTATGGCGTGGCTGACGGCGCGCGTCAACGTCCGGAGCCGGCGGAAGAGTCGGCGCGCAATGATGGCGAAAAGCCGCCGGGTCAGGACCACATTAACATTCTGCGGTCACGATAACGAAGCCGCCGCCGATCGGGACGAACCTCGCCCGATCATCGGCGTTCCGGAAACGGTGGAGACGAGGATATGCGGCGGAGCCGGGGGACACGCTCGAATACAACCCCGTGGCTCGCAACGTCAGGAGCGATGCTGGTCGCCCTCGGCTTTGCCATGGCCGGCCTGTCCGCCGCGTCGATAGCAGCCGAACCCCCGGTTCCGGCCGCACCGCCGTTTGCCGGGGTCGGTTCGCCTCCCACGGCAGTCTCGGCGATCGCCGCACTGAACGTCGAGGAAATCTACTATCACCAGGACGCTCTGCTCGCGGCCGCCATCGCCGGCCTGGAGCCACAGCGGCCTGGCCGCACGGATCTTTATTTTCTCGGTTTCGCCGGCTTCGCCTACGAGGACGTATTCCTCAAGGAGGCGCGGTCCGCGCAGGCGCTGTTCGATACAGCCTATGGCACCGAGGGCCGCTCGCTCCTCCTGGTCAACAATATCGAGACCTTGAACGAGAACCCGCTCGCCTCGGCGCACAATCTGCAGGCCGCCGTGGACGGCCTCGGCCGGATCATGGACCGCGACGAGGATGTCGCGGTGATCTTTCTCACCTCCCACGGCGCGCCGGAGCGACTGGCCGTGGAGTTCGGCCCGCTCGGGCTCAACGACCTAAGTCCTGGGGCCTTGCGCGCGATGCTCGACAACGCCGGCATCGGCTGGCGGGTGATCATCGTCTCGGCGTGCTACTCCGGCGGCTTCATCGATGCGCTCCGCTCCGACCGCACGCTGGTGATGACCGCCGCCCGCGCCGACCGCGCCTCTTTCGGCTGCGCCGCGGGCAACCAATTCACCTACTTCGGCGAGGCGCTATTTGCCGAAGGCCTGCGCCATGGCGGCTCGCTTGTTGACGGCTTCCGGGCGGCGACGCTCAGCATCGCCGCGCGCGAGCGCGATGAAGGCCTGCGCCCCTCCCTTCCGCAGCTCGACGTCGGCGGCGCCATCGCCGCCAAACTCATAGCCACGCCGCTGGCGGGACATTAGATCAACCTGCTTTCGGATGGACTCGTCCGAAAGCATGAAGTTGATCGATTACAAAAGATCGAGCATCCCATCCGCGCCCGTTCGGGCGAGAGGCATGCTCTAGGCGGAAGCCTAACGGCTCAGGGTTCGCATCGCCCGGTCGAGGCCGTCGAGGGTCAGCGGGAACATCCGCCCGGAGAAGGCCTGACGCAGCATCTTTGTCGAGGCGGTGTAGTCCCACCACGGCTCTTCGACCGGATTGAGCCAGACGGCATGGGCGTAAACGTCGAGCAGACGTTGCAGCCACAACGCTCCCGGCTCGTCGTTCCAGTGCTCGACCGAGCCGCCCGCGTGCATGATCTCATACGGGCTCATCGACGCGTCGCCGATGAAGATCACCTTGTAGTCGTGCGGGTAGGAGCACGTCCCACGTCGCCATAGTCTCGCTGCGCCGGCGGCGGTTGTCGCGCCACACCCGATCATACAAGCAGTTGTGGAAGTAGAAATACTCCAGGTGCTTGAACTCGGCGCGGGCGGCCGAGAACAGCTCCTCGCAAACCTTGACGTGCGGCTCCATCGAGCCGCCGACGTCGAAGAACAGCAGCACCTTCGCGGCGTTGTGGCGCTCCGGCACCATCTGCAGGTCGAGGTAGCCGCGTCGCGCGGTCGCGCCGATGGTGCCCGGCAGATCGAGTTCGTCCGCCGCGCCTTCCCGGGCGAAGCGGCGCAACCGGCGCAACGCCACCTTGATGTTGCGGGTGCCGAGTTCGACATCGCCGTCGAGGTTGCGGAACTCCCGCTTGTCCCAGACCTTCACCGCCCGGTTGTTGCGGTTCTTGTCCTGACCGATGCGGATCCCTTCCGGGTTGTAGCCGTAGGCGCCGAACGGCGAGGTGCCGGCGGTGCCGATCCACTTCGCCCCGCCCTGATGGCGACCGCGCTGCTCCTCGAGCCGCTGCTTCAGCGTCTCCATCAGCTTATCCCAGCCGCCGAGCGAGCCGATCAGGGCCTTCTCCTCCTCGCTCAGCTCCCGCTCGGCAACCTTGCGCAGCCACTCTTCCGGGATCTCGACGGCCTCGCCCTCTTCCGGCGGCTCGAGCCCCTTGAAGACGGTCGCGAAGACCAGGTCGAACTTGTCGAGGTTGGTCTCGTCCTTCACCAGGCAGGAGCGGCTGAGATAGTAGAAGTGGTCGACGCTGTAGGCGGCGATGCCGGTGTCCATGGCCTCGACCAGGGTCAGATACTCGCGCAGGCTGACCGGAAGCCGGGCCTGGCGCAGGGCGAGGAAGAAGTCGATGAACATGGCTTCGGATCCGCCCCCCTCAGGAGCCTTCGCGCCGATGCAGGAAGGCGAGGCGTTCGAACAGATGGATGTCCTGCTCGTTCTTCAGAAGCGCGCCATGGAGCGGCGGGATCAGCTTGCGGCCATCGCCGGCGCGCAGGACTTCGGGCGGAATGTCCTCGGCCAGCAGCAGCTTGAGCCAGTCGAGCAGCTCCGAAGTCGACGGCTTCTTCTTCATCCCCGGCACGTCGCGGATCTCGAAGAACACCGTCAGCGCGTCGTGGACCAGCCGCTTGTGGATTCCGGGATAATGGACGGCGACGATCCGCTCCATCGTTTCGCGGTCGGGAAAGCGGATGTAGTGAAAGAAGCAGCGGCGCAGGAAAGCGTCCGGAAGCTCCTTCTCGTTGTTGGAGGTGATGACGACGATCGGCCGCTGCCGAGCGGTGACGGTCGCCTTCGTCTCGTAGACGTGAAACTCCATCCGGTCGAGCTCGAGCAGGAGATCGTTGGGGAACTCGATGTCGGCCTTGTCGATTTCGTCGATCAGCAGCACCGGCCGGACGTCGCTGGTGAACCCCTCCCACAGCCGGCCCTTGACGATATAGTTGCCGATGTCGTGCACCCGGGCGTCGCCGAGCTGCGAGTCGCGCAGCCGGGCGACCGCATCGTACTCATACAGCCCCTGCTGCGCCTTCGTCGTCGACTTGATGTGCCACTGGATCAGCGGAACCCCGAGCGCCTTCGCGATCTCATGGGCGAGGATGGTCTTGCCGGTGCCGGGTTCGCCCTTGACCAGCAACGGCCGCTCCAGCGTCACCGCGGCATTGACCGCGACCATCAGATCCTCGGTTACGACGTAGGTGTCCGTGCCTTCGAAGCGTTTGCGCATGACCGCTGCCTAGAGCGCGTCAGGATTGGTGGCATCCGTAGCCGGCGTGTCTGAAGAAGTTTTGGCATTCTTGGGGTGGGAACTGGTCGAGGAGGTCGGCGATGACGGCCCAGAGGTCGTCGACGGATC
>JBBSCD010000056.1:0-15356 GCA_038250645.1 Rhodospirillales bacterium | reverse complement strand
TCAACGTTCACGGCGCCTCGGCTATTGTCCGCGGCGTTTCCCGCCTCTCCGGCGCGCCGGTCATGGCCACCGACCTGCGCGCCTCGGTGTCGCTGGTTCTGGCCGGACTGGCGGCCCAGGGCGACACCATCGTCCATCGGGTCTATCATCTCGATCGCGGCTACGAGCAGATCGAGGCCAAGCTCGCCGCCTGCGGCGCGGAGATCGAGCGCCTGCGAGAATAGGCGATCTATCGTATCGTCCGGGTCACACCGCTTTGGCGCGATCGGGATAGAGCGCGCTCAGCCCCTCCTCGCTCGCTGGCGAGATCCCGCGTTCGGTAACCAATGCGGTAACCAGGCGCGCCGGGGTGACGTCGAAGGCGTAGTTCGCCGCCGGGCTGGTCTCCGGGGTCAGGCCGACGCTGACGATCCGCCCTTGTGGATCGCGGCCGCTGATGGTCGTGACCTCGTCCGCCGCCCGCTCCTCGATCGGAATCGAGCGCAGGCCGTCGCGGATGGTCCAGTCGATGGTCGGCCCAGGCAGAGCGACATAGAACGGCACGCCGGTGTCGCGCGCGGCCAGCGCCTTGAGGTAGGTGCCGATCTTGTTGCAGACATCGCCGGCGCGGCTGGTCCTATCGGTGCCGACGAGGCACAGGTCGACCAGCCCGCGCTGCATCAGATGGCCGCCGGCGTTATCGACGACGACCGTATGCGGCACGCCGTGCTGGCCGAGCTCCCAAGCTGTGAGGCTGGCGCCCTGGTTGCGCGGCCGGGTCTCGTCGGCCCAGACGTGGACCGGGATGCCGGCGTCATGGGCCTTGTAGATCGGCGCCAGCGCCGTGCCCCAGTCGACCGTTGCCAGCCAGCCGGCGTTGCAGTGGGTGAGCACGTTGACCCGACCGGTGCGGGCCTTTGCCTCCCAGGCGGCCTCGATCAGCTTGACGCCATGGTCGCCGATGGCGGCATTGATCGCCACGTCCTCATCGCAGATCTCGGCTGCCCGGCGATAGGCCGCGCCAGCCCGACGCTCCGGCGGCAACTGGCCGGCCACCGTCGTCATCTCGTCGACGGCCCAGCGCAGATTGACGGCGGTCGGCCGCGTGGCGATCAGGGCCGTCCGCGCCGCGTCCGTCCCGGCATTGGAGGGATCGGCGCGCATGGCCAGGGCGAAACCGTACGCTGCCATGGCCCCGATCAGCGGCGCGCCGCGCACGGCCATGGTCCGGATCGCGTCGGCCGCCGCCGCGAGACCGGTCAGCCGCAAGGTTGAAAAAGCGTGGGGCAGCCTTCGCTGGTCGATGATCTCCACCGACCAGCCGTCTTCGGCGAGCCAGATCGTCCGGTAGTGACGTTGTCCGACCTTCATGACGCTCCTTTCCTCCAACCGCCCCGCGGCCGGAAGCGAAGCCATGCGGATTGATTTGCGCCGCGCCGCCTGCTTCCGCTAGGCTTTCTTCAAGCGTTCAATCGCTGCATCGGCGCTCAACCCGGATTCGGAGGGAAGACCATGATCGAAGGCTATCAAGACCTGCAGAAAGAGCTCTGTCAAATTCTCGGCGGCGAGGTGACCGCCGAAGACGTGGATGTCGCCGTCGATGCGCTGGTCAATGAGGATCATGTCTCCGCCACCGCCGCGTTGGGCGAGCTGAACGCGCTGGCGCAGAGCCCGGAGGGTCGCGACAAGATGCGCTCGATGATCGCCGACTGGATCATGCACGAGCGCGAGCGCAAGGATAAGCCCAGGGAACAGAAGACAAGGGAAGCGCTGAACCACCTCCTGACGGCCCTCGGCGCCGACCGGCGGACCCACAGCGAGGCGGTCGGCTCGGAGCGTCGCGGCTGACGCCATCCAAGTCCCATCGCGACCGGTGGCCGGCGCCGCGGCTTTGCCCTTCGGCTCCGGACGCCCGCCCCATTGTCTGCCCCTTTACAGAAGCAGGAAGCTTAGACCGATCACCACGCCCGACCAAAGCAGCGCGACGATGCAGTAGCCCATGATGTCGCGGATGCCGAGGCCGGCGATGGCCAGCAGCGGCAGCGCCCAGAAGGGCTGGATCATGTTGGTCCAAGCGTCGCCGAAGGCGATGGCCATGGCTGCGCGGGCCGGGACGACGCCGAGCGCCGCGGCCGCGGGCATGACGATCGGCCCCTGCACCGCCCACTGCCCTCCACCGGACGGCACGAAGATGTTGACGACCCCGGCGCTGAGGAAGGCGAAAAGCGGGAAGGTCTGCGCCGTCGAGATGTCGACGAACCACTGCGAGATCGACGCCGCCAGGCCCGACTTCACCATCATGCCCATGATCCCGGCGTAGAGCGGAAACTGCAGGACGATGCCGCCGGCGCCGCGGATGGCCTGGTTGAGCGCGCGAAGGTAGTTCGCCGGCGTGCGGTGCAATAGAACGCCCGCGAACAGGAAAATGAAGTTGACGCTATCCAGCCCTAGGCTGCCATTGCCGAAGCCGAAGTAATTGATCAGATAGGCGAGGCCCATGACGGCGAGCACCACGGAGAGGATGGGACTGTTCTCCAGCTTCTCCGCCGGCGTGTTGGCCGGGGCGGCGCTTTCGGTCCGGGCGTCCTCGGCGAGCAGGCCCGCGTCGATCTCGACGGTCTCGTCCGCTTTCGGCATCATCAGCCGGTTGAGCAGGGGCAGCGTGACGAACAGCACGACCACCGGCACCAGGGTCGGCCACGCGAAGATGGTCTCGCCGAGAGGAATAGCGACGCCGTTCGTCAGCTTCGATAGCGCATCCGTGCCGGGTGCGGCCAGCTTCAGCGGGATCGAACCCGACAGGCCGGCATGCCAGACGAGAAAGCCGCTGTAGGCCGCGGCGACCAGCAGCGGGTAATGGATGCCTCGCACCCGCGCGGCGAGCTCCCGGGCCATCAGCGCGCCGACGATCAGGCCGAAGCCCCAGTTGATCCAGCAGGCCGCGAGCGCGACCACCGTCACCAGCATGATCGCCTGGCCCGGCGTCCGCGCCGCCGCGGCGACGGTGTCGAGGATTGCCTTGACCGGCCCGGTCATGGCGAGCACGTGACCGGTGACCAGGATCAGCACCATCTGCATCGAGAACTGGAGCAGGCCCCAGAAGCCGTCGCCCCAGAAGCCGATCATCTCGACCGGGCCTTTGCCCTCGCCGACGATGCCGGCGATGTAGCAGATCAGGGTGAGAATGATCGCGAAGAGAAACGCATCGGGCAGCCAGCGCCGAGCCAGCCCGGAGAAGAAATTGCCGAGCGCGCGAATCATGTTCATCCTCCCTCAATCGCCGTTATTTATCGCCCCGTAGGAGAGGCGTTCTGCGCTACCGCGTCGGCGATATCGTTGGCGTGTGCTGTTCATGTTTATCGTGACAGCAAGCGGCTCTCGCATGCCAGTGGTTTTTGCGGCCGGCGCGGCGCAACAAGTTCGGGCGGAGCCATGCAAACCCTGCCGATTGACCCCGCTACCGGGCTTGACCCCGACTACGTGTATGGGAGCACAGCGGCCGCATCGCCCATATTTAGTAGGCGCGTCCCCTTGACTTCTCAATATCGTGCTAACACCTTCTCGATGTAGTTTTTGGCACCGACACTGAACGCTACGCGAGTTGGCCAGGAGATCGATGTTTTCTATCGACTTGCTTAAGTGGCTCGGCGATCGCAGAGACGGGCTGCTCGTCGTCATAGCCGCGGTCTATGGGCTCGGCTATCTCGTATGGTCATACACCGCGTGGCTAAATGGTCTAGGACAGCTTCCTGCCCTTGAGTTTCAATATCTTGTAGCAGGACTAATCCCCGGCGTAATAATCGCGGTTGCGGTTATCGTCGCTACATATTTACCAAAACTACAAGAGATTCTTGGTGCTTATACGCATAGGTCGACGTTATCAACAGTTATTATTTGTTTACTTATTCTGCTTTTAGTTTATGCATTGTTGGATGTCACGTTCTTGTCCATTAGAAGGTTCTCTTATATTGACCACAATTGGTTGCCCATACTCCCGTCAATCCCAAAAACTGTATTATTAGCATCTCTCTTCTGCTCACCAGCGGTCATGTTCCTTGAGAATAGGGTGCCGCGTGGTATTTTGTGGCTTATTTATAGGCTATTAATTGCTCTAATGGTCGCCACGCTTTCGTTCAGTTTTTTTATAGAAATATACCATGATTTACCGCAGGCTATGGGCGGTCCAGCGCCACGATGTGCTTATATAGATGTTGTCCGCTCTGAGATGTCATCTTCTTCTTTTAGTGCGCTTTCATCCACACCATCTGGACGCAACCATGATGAGCAAGCCATAGATACTATTACGTCTGTTCGCGTATTTGTTTATTTTTCTGGGAGTGACTATATTTTAGTCCGAACGGCTGCTGATTCTACTAACAGTACCGAACTAAAAGGCGCGCCTCTGTACGAATTGCGTAGAGAAACCACTCGAGTAATACATTGGTGCGCGGATCGGGATATCTCTCGCTAGTGGTCCGATCCTGACGCTTGAGTCCTCAAGCGTCAGGTCAAACAGCTCACCATGGCACCGGTCCGTGCCGTCGCCATCCAGGGCGGGTGATGCGAAGCCGTCGCGTGCGGGGCGGTGTCCTACTCGGCGGACACGCCCGCCTGCTCGACCAGCTTGCGGCAGTTGCTGTCGGCGTCGGATTCGGTTTCGAACGGCGGCAGCAGACCCGCGATGGGCGTGAGGATGGCGTTGATGACCTTGTCGGCGGTGGTCTCGACCCCAATCCCGATGGGGTCGGTGAAGATCTCCGGCTCCGAGAAGGTGCCCTCAATCCCGATGGGCGAGCGCAGGCTGAGCAGGCTGAAGTCCTTCGGGTAGGGCACAACCTTGAGGTCGAGCGTCTCGGCGCCAAGCCCGATCGTACCATCGGCCTTGATGACGGTATCGGCGGTGTCGATGACGAAGGTCTTGAGATCGACCACCCCATCCTTCACCGGCAGGTTGCCCAGCGCGCAGCGGATCGGTACGGGCGCATCCTCGTCGCCCTCGCTCACGACAAGCCCCAGCGTCTCGGCGATGTCGAGGCCGAGTAGCTCCAGCAGCAGGCCGCTGACCTGGCCGTTGTCCACGGTAAAGACGATCTCGCCGTTGGCGGTGCCGGCCATATCGGCGATGGAGTTGCCCTTCATGCCGAGATTCGCGCGCCCGCCGAGCCGGCCGGTAATCGGTACGGAGGCGACCGGCACGTCGCCGATCCGACGTTCGAGGCTCAGCCGGCTGATGTCCGCCTTTACGTCGGTCTTCACCGGCAACGCGTTCGAGTACACCGAGACGTATGTGGTCATCTCGGCCTCCCCGCGCGTGCCGTGCAGCGGCTGGAACCGGAACACGCCGTCGTCGGTGGTCGCAGTGCCGGACAGCATGTCGAAATACAGGCCGAACCCATGGAACTGGCCAAGCTCGAAGTCGATGTTGGCGTCGGCGGCCTGGAAAGCCGCCAGCGGCCAGAACGAGCTCTCGGGCAGCACGCCGCCAGTGTCCTTCTTTGCCTCCGGCTTGGGCGAGGAGAAATACGATGTCAGATCATCGAACCAGAACTGGCTCGCGCGCACCCGGCCCTCGACCCGCGGCCGCGGCCCGGCCATCGTCAACGTCAGCTTGCCGTCCGTGATCTCGCTTTTGTCGAGGCCGGCGTCGAGATCGGCCAGCGTGTAGCGCGTCGTCCCCTGGTCCCCGGTCTCGCTCGTGAGATGGCTGGCCAGGTGCAGCGCCGGCGTCGGCTGAACGAAGGTCTTGGCGATGGGATAGACCGCCGGGATCTCGTCGGCGCTGAGGTCGACCTTGAGGTCGACTCCCTGCAACTTCGCCGGCTGGCCGATGCTGCCCGATGCGGATGCCGTCAGTGAGCCGAGGGACGCCTTCAGGTCGACAGGGAAGGCCTTCCCGGTCTGCTCCGTCAGGGCCTGCCAGGTCCCGCCGCTGGCGTCTATTTTCAGCGGCTCGCCGTCATACCGGCCGTCGGCTGCGAGCTTCATGGGCTCGCCCTCGCGCGCCGCAAACGACGCCTTGGCCAGATCGAGCTCGGTCTCGGCGCCGGTCTGGAAGTTCCGGTACACCACCGTCGAATCCTTGAAGTTCGCATCGCGGATGAGCGGCAGGTTCGCGAGCTTGAACGGCTTGCTCTCCTTGCTCTCCGTCTTCGGCAGCGGCAGGTTGGTCTCGCCGCTCTCATTGACGGCGTAGATCACCTTGGCGCCATCGACATCGACCAGCGGGGCGACGATGCTGCCGGTCAGCAGCGACGCCACGTCAACCCGGACCTTCAGCGCGTTGACCGTCAGCATCTGCTTCGTCCGGCCCCAGTCGGCGTTGGCGAGGGCGATATCGCCGGCGCGGACCTCGACCACATCCAGGCCGAGATCGACGTCGAGCCGGCCGACCGACACCTCGCGCCCGGTGTAGTTCTGAACCAGCTTTTCGACGAACGCCCTCAGCTCTCCTTGCGTGATCGCAGCCAACGCGTCGGTCGCGCCGAGATCCTCGCCAGCCCCGCCGGCCTTTTCGCTTTGCTTCGCGCCCTCAGCCGGAGCCGCGCGCGACTGGATGGCGGCGTAGGTCCCGGCGACGGTCGCAACAGGAAGGCCGATGCCGACGCTGACGATTGCCAGCGGCACGGCCGCGATCAGGCCGACGCCCGTGCGGACCCGGGTGCTGCGCGGCTCGCTCGAATGCCGTTTCCGGGCCAAATGCATCTTCCTCTCGCTGCCATTGCGTGTGGAGCCGGCTGGTTCGATAAGACAACGAGGGTGCGGGCGCGCGGTTCCCGATTAAGTGGCTGGGCGCGCCAGCCGTCGGTCCGTCTGCCGCTGCCGGCGACGATGCGGGTCGGGCGGCGGGAGTTAGCGGAGGTTCAGGCGCGCAGGGCGCCGCCGGTCGCGGCGGCGACGGCGTCTATAACGCGCGCGGCGACGCCGTCGATCTCGGTGTCGGTCAGCGTCCGCACCCGAGGCTGAAGTACGACCGTGATCGCCAGCGATTTCTTGCCCGTCCCAAGACCCCCGCCGGCAAACAGGTCGAACACGCGCACATCGCTGATCAGCGCCTTGTCCGCCGCCCGCGCCGCGCGGACCACGGCCTCGGCCGGCACCGGATCGTCGAGGACAAAAGCGAAGTCGCGCTCGACCGGCTGCAGGGCCGAGAGCTGGAGCGGCGGCCGGGCCTTGCCTCCCTGCGTCTTCGCCCTGGGCAGGGCGGCGAAGAACACCTCGAAGGCCGCCACCGGCGGGCGGACGCCGAGCGCCCGCAGCACCTTCGGGTGAATCTCGCCGAAGGCCGCGAGTGCGGCTTTCGGGCCGAGGCGGATGACTCCCGAGCGTCCGGGATGGTACCAAGCGGGCACCTGATCGGCGGTGACGCTGACCTTGTCGATCGGGACGCCGACAGCTTCGAGAACGCCAAGCGCGTCCGCCTTGGCGTCGAACGCATCGACTGGCCGTACGGCGGCGGCCCAGTGGCGCGGACCGGCGCGGCCACCGCGAACACCGGCAGCGACCGTCGACTGCGCATCCGCGCCGGCGCCGGCGTAACAGGGCCCGACTTCGAACAGCGCCCCGTCGCTCTGGCCGCGATCGTCGTTGCGGCGGAGCGCGTCGATCAGGTTCGGCAGGAGCGACGGCCGCATGACGGCCAGATCGGTGCTGATGGGGTTGAACAGGCGCAGGTCCGCAGCGCCGCCGCCGAACAACGCCGCCCGCTCCGCCGCGAGGAACGAATAGGTCACCGCCTCCATCAGGCCCCGGGCGGCGAGCAGCCGGCGAACCTGGGCAATCCGGCGCTGGTCGGCGTTCACCGCCGGACGCGGCAGTGCCGCGACAGGCGGCAGCGTCAGCGTCGGGATCCGCTCGTAGCCGTGGATGCGAACGACCTCCTCGACGAGGCAGGCCTCGCCGTCGATGTCGTTGCGCCAACTCGGGACGCGCACCGACCAGGGCGCGTCGCCCTCTTCGTCGCCATTGGCCACGAACCCGAGGTCGTCGAGAATTCTACGGGACTCGACCGGAGCGACATCGACGCCGGCTAGTGCCTTGACGCGAGCGGGGCGAAAGCGCACCGCTGGTGGCGCCGAGGGCGGTGCGCCGGCGATGACCAGCTCCGACGACTCGCCGCCACACAGCTCCAGCACCATCCGCGTCGCGATCTCCATGCCGGGGACGAGGAAAGCGGGGTCGATACCGCGCTCGAAGCGGTAGCGGGCGTCGGACTGCAGGTTGAGCTTGCGCCCCGTCGCCGCGGTGCGCAGCGGATCGAACAGCGCCGATTCGATGAACACGTTGGTGGTCGCCGCGGTGCAGCCGGTCCTCAAGCCCCCCATGACGCCGCCCAGTGCCTCGACTCCGGCGTCATCGGCAATCACCGTCATCGCCGCGTCGAGCTCGACGGTCCGCTCGGCCAGCGTCGCCAGCGTCTCGCCCGGTCGCGACAGCCGCACCCGCAGATCGCCCCGGACGCGATCGGCGTCGAAAACGTGCAGCGGCCGGCACAGATCCAGGGTCATGTAGTTGGTGATGTCGACAAGCGCCGAGATCGGCCGCAGCCCGACCGCGCGCAGCCGATCCTGAAGCCAGGCGGGGCTGGGGCCGTTGCGAACGCCGCGGATCAGCCGGCCGACGAAGTACGGGCAGGCATTGGCGGCCTCCGCCGGCAGATCGAGGGAGACCCCGATCGGACTGGCGAACGAACCGGAAACAGGTATCGCATTCAGCGGCTTCAGCCGGCCGACACCAGCGGCGGCAAGGTCGCGGGAGAGTCCGCGCACGCCGAGGCAGTCGCCCCGGTTCGGCGTGATGGCGACGTCGATCAGCGGGTCGGCAAGCCCCAAAGCCGCGGCCGCCGGCGCGCCGACCGTCGCATCTCCGGCCAGCTCAATGATCCCCTCGTGCTCGTCCGACAGGCCGATCTCGCGCTCCGAGAGAAGCATGCCGGCGCTGTCGACGCCGCGGATTTCGGCCGCCTTCAGGGTGACGCCGAGGCCGGGGATGCGGGCGCCCGGCGCGGCAAAGACGCCTTTCAACCCGGCGCGGGCGTTGGGCGCGCCGCAAACGACCTGGACCCGGCCGCTTCCGGTCTCGACGGCGCAGACCCGCAGCTTGTCGGCGTTGGGGTGAGGCTCGGCCGCGAGAACCTCGGCAACGACGAAACCGGCGAGCGCCGCGCCACGGTCGACGACGGCCTCCACTTCATGGCCGATCATGGTCAAGTGTTCGGCGATTAGGTCCACCGCCGCGTCGGTTTCGAGGTGGTCCCTCAGCCAGCCGAGCGTGAATTTCACGGCCTCGCCCCGGCCACCAGCGACGGCACGTCAAGCGCCGCGAAGCCGTAGTGGCGCAGCCAGCGCAGATCGGACTCGAAGAAGGTGCGCAGATCCGGGATCCCGTACTTCAGCATGGCGATCCGCTCCAGCCCCATACCGAAGGCGAAGCCCTGGTAGCGGCCGGGATCGATCCCGCAGTTCGCCAGCACCCGCGGGTGGACCATGCCGCTGCCGAGGATCTCGAGCCAGTCGTCGCCATGACCGATGCGGAAACCGCCGCCGGCGCGGGTGCAGCCGATATCGACTTCGGCCGACGGCTCGGTGAAGGGAAAATAGCTGGCGCGGAATCGGACCGGCAGGTCGTCGATCCCGAAGTAGGCCCGGCAGAACTCGATCAGGCAGCCCTTAAGGTGGCCCATGTGCGTAGACTCGTCGACCACCAGCCCCTCGACCTGGTGGAACATCGGCGAATGCGTCGCGTCGGAGTCACAGCGGTAGGTTCGCCCGGGAGCGATGATCCGCAACGGCGGCTGGCTTTCCAGCATCGTGCGGATCTGAACCGGCGAGGTATGGGTGCGCAGCACCCGGCGCGTACCTCCGGCCTCACCCGGGAGGTAGAACGTATCCATCTCCTGACGCGCCGGATGCTCGGGCGGAATATTCAGCGCGGAGAAATTGTGCCAGTCGTCCTCGATGTCGGGGCCCTCGGCGACAACGAAACCCATCTCGCCGAAAATCGCGATGACTTCGTCGATGGTCTGGCTGATGGGGTGTATGGCCCCGCGTCGTTCGGGGCGGACCGGAAGGGTCACGTCAACGCGCTCGTCCATCAGCCGCGCATCGAGCGCCGCGTCCATTAGCGCGGTCCTGCGGCTCTCGATGGCCGCCGCGATATCCGTCTTGATTGCGTTGAGCGCCGCGCCGGTGCTCCGCCTCGCTTCTGGATCCATCGATCCGAGGCTGCGCATCAACTGGGTGAGGCGACCCTTCTTGCCGAGCTCGGCGATCCGCAGGCTCTCCAGCGCCTCGGCGCAGTCGGCGGCGGTGATCGCCGCCAGCAGGGTCTCGCGCACGGCGTCCAGTTCTGTCTCGTGAAGGTTGTGCATGGATCCATCGCTGTGTGCGGCACTGCTCTCCGACCGCACATTGTCGACGGCGCCGGCCGGCGGATCAGGCCGCCGCCAGCGCTCCTTGCGCATGATCGACGAGCGCCTTGAAAGCGTCGGGCTCACGCACCGCGAGATCGGCCAGGATCTTGCGATCGAGATCGACACCGGCCTTCGTCAGGCCGTTCATGAACTGGCCGTAGGTCAGACCGTTCTCGCGGGCAGCGGCGTTGATCCGCTGAATCCACAGCCTGCGGAACGAGCGCTTCCGATTGCGGCGGTCGCGATACGCGTATTGCAGGCCCTTCTCGACCCGCTCGATGGCTATGCGAAACGTCTTGCTGCTGCGCCCGCGGTAGCCTTTGGCCCGGTCCAGGACCTTCTTGTGGCGGGCGTGGGTCGTCACACCTCGCTTGACACGCGCCATGCTACTGGATCCTCAGATGAGGCAGGCAGGACTTGAGGATACGGGCGTCGGCCTTGCTCAGAACGAAGGTGCCGCGCGCCTTCCGCTTCATCTTCTGCGAGCGCTTGCGCAGGTTATGCTGCTTGTAGGCGACGTTCGCACGGAGCTTGCCCGTCGCCGTGAGGCGGAAGCGCTTCTTCGCCGCCGATTTGGTCTTCAGCTTGGGCATTTCGCTGTCCTTCGCCGGAGTGATCTGCCGCCGGCGCCGGCCCCATTGATCGAGGCCCGCAGTAGCGCGCGGGGACAAAGACACCCCCTCTCCGCCAGCAGCCGACATAAGCCCGGCTTATACGTCCCGGCGGCTCGGATTGCAAGCGCACCGCGGATTGCTGTCGGATCGCTGGCCGCCTGACTTTTGCACGCGAGACGCGCATTTTCGCATTTCGCGCGTGTATTCATTACAACTGTGTGACATAATCCAGGTGCATCGAGGCGTATCCGAACCTCGCCCGGGATCTTGCAGAAATAATTGAACATCCAGCGCCGCTTTATGGATCGGCACAAACATTTTCCATGGGAGCTCAGCCGATGCACGCAACGGATTCCTCATTCAGCCTGCTGAATGATTCGCAAGTCCGCCGCATCGTTATTTTTTTATTTTCCGCGGATCTCTTTTTCCTGGGCGCGTATCTTTTCCTGTTCCTCCACGGCAACCCAATTGGGAAAGACAGTCCGGGCCTTTTTGACCTGGATCTGGAAGGCAATCTTCCGTCCTGGTACTCGTCGATGAAGTTGCTGTCGGTCGGGTTGTGCGCCTTTTTCTATGGGCGGCTCATCTACCTGAGCGACCGGCTGGCGGGCACCCTGATCCTGATCTGCGCCGCCGCTTTCGCCTATCTGTCCATGGACGAGGGCGCCGCGATCCATGAGCGGATCGGCGACAAGCTGGATCTGCTGCTGACGGGCGGCATTGGCCGCGCCGACACCCCATTTCATGTTACCGGGATGTGGATGCTGTTTCTCGCCCCGCCGTTGTTCCTGGCCCTGGTCGCCGGCGTCATCTTCCTGCGCAAGCGGCTCTCCATCCCCACGGGCGTGTTCGTCAAGGCCCTGGTTGGCATCGTCATCTTCATCGGATCCGCGGGACCGGAGGACATCATTCTGAACTACGTGTCCGGCGCTGCCGAAACTATCCAGGTCGCCGTCGAGGAATACGGCGAGATGACCGGCGTAACCCTGATCCTGTGGGCGGTCATGACCCTCCTCGCGCGCCAGAACGCGGCCGTCGTCAGCGGCGCCGCCGCGCCGGCCAGCGACCCGGCACACGTAGTCGCTTCACCGCCGCGTCGCGGGGCCCGTCCGTCATTGCAGCCTGCCCCGGCCCGCAGGCAATCGACGTAGCGCGTTCGTCGCGCGCCGCAGACTTCAGGCTGCGGGCCGATAAACTCGTTGGGCGCTACCGCCGGCGACCGCTGAGTTGATCGGCGACCTCGAACTCGGTTTTGCCGCCGGTATTTACGCACGCCGGCGGCCTCACTACGCCCGCTTGCGATCAGATCAACCCGCCTTGGCCGGACTTGGCCCAAGGCAACCAAGTTGATCGATTTCAGTTGCTAGAGTCTGTCTGCGATCATCAGACAGCTCTCTAGCGCGGCGAGATGACCATCACCATCTGCCGCCCTTCGATCTTGGGATGCTGCTCAACCTTGGCGCGCTCGTCGAGTTCGTCGCGGACGCGGTGGAGGACTTTCATTCCCAGATCCTGATGGACCATTTCACGGCCGCGGAAGCGGATTGTCACCTTGATCTTGTCGCCGTCATCAAGGAAGCGATTCATGTTGCGGAGTTTGACTTGGTAATCGTGCTCGTCGATTCCCGGCCGCATCTTGATTTCCTTGACCTCGATGATCTTCTGTTTCTTGCGCGCCTCGCTCCGCTTCTTCTGGGCTTCGTACTTGAACTTTCCGTAGTCGAGGATCTTGCACACCGGCGGATCGGCGGCAGGTGCCACCTCGACCAGATCGAGGCCGGCAACCTCGGCAGCGCGAAGCGCCTCATTGAGAGGCAGGACGCCGAGCTGACCGCCATCCGGATCAACCACCCGAACCATGGCTACGTTGATCTCGTCGTTGACGCGCGGCCCCTCACGGCTTGGCGGCTGGGAAAATGGTGCTCTCGCTATCGACGGAACTCCTGGTTGCGGACCCGGCCCGCGCCGACCGTCAGCCCTGTTGATGATGCAATGGATCCAGACACGCTTGCACCGACCGCGGCCAAGGACGGCGCAATCGCATCCCAAGTCGACGGCAGCGTGCCGACCGGAGGCCTGAGCCTGCGGATCATGAATAGGAAGGTCGCAGCAGGTGATTTCCGGCTGCGAGCAGACAGGAGAGGACCACGCCCGCTGAACCGTCACGGCGAACATTGCCGCCGAAGCCCTTCGCCCTCAGCATACGCGTACGAAGCCGCACAGACGCTCAGACGACCGCCGCCGCGCCAACGCACGACGTTGACCGATTACGCAGATTTCGTACAAAAGCACCCTCGCGAACGCCCTCTTTAACGGCGTCCTTCTTGATTGGGTTACGCCGCCGACCCTACCCTTTGGCAAGCGGACTCGCCGCCTCCTCTTTCAGTCTAGTCACCGCGGTATCAAGAGCAAGGATTTCCTGAGTTTTCCCACCGAGACGGCGGATCGCCACGGTCCGTTCGGCCTGCTCGCGGCCGCCGACAACGACGAGCAGCGGGATCTTCGCCAGGCTATGTTCGCGGACCTTGTAGCCGATCTTCTCGTTGCGCGTGTCCGCCCGGCAGCGCAACCCGGCGGCTGCCAGCGTATCGCGAACGCTCAGGGCATAGGCGTCGGCCTCGTTGGTGATTGTGGCCACGACCGCCTGGATCGGCGCCAGCCACAGAGGCAGTCGGCCGGCGTGGTGCTCGATCAGGATCCCGACGAAGCGTTCGAACGAACCGAGGATCGCGCGATGCAGCATCACCGGCCGATGCTTATCGCCATCCTCGCCGACGTAGCTGGCCTCGAGCCGCTCGGGCAAGACGAAGTCGACCTGGAGCGTGCCAAGCTGCCACTCCCGGCCGATGGCGTCGCGCAGAACGAACTCGAGCTTCGGTCCGTAGAATGCGCCTTCTCCCGGGTTGAGCACGGTTTCCAGCCCCGCCGACGCGGTCGCCGCCTGCAACGCTTCTTCGGCCTTGTCCCAGGTCGCGTCGTTGCCCGCCCGCTTCTCGGGCCGATCCGAGAACTTGACGGTGATGTCGCTGAAGCCGAGGTCGGCGTAGACCACACGCAGCAGGTCGCAGAAGGTTCTGGTTTCCTCGGTAATCTGGTCTTCGGTGCAGAAGATGTGCGCATCGTCCTGAACGAAGGCGCGTACCCGCATCAGCCCGTGCAGCGCGCCGGACGGCTCGTTGCGCTGGCAGGAGCCGAACTCGGCCATGCGCAGCGGCAGATCGCGGTAGCTCTTGATCCCTTGGCGGAAAATCTGGACGTGGCCGGGACAGTTCATCGGCTTGAGCGCCAGCACCTTCTCTTCCGCCTCGACGGTGAACATGTGCTCGCGGAATTTCTCCCAGTGACCTGAGCGCTCCCAAAGCGAGCGATCAAGAAGCTGCGGGGTGTTGACCTCGACGTAGCCGGCCTGATCGAGCCGGGCGCGCATGTAATCCTGCAGGGTCCGGTAAAGCGTCCAGCCGTCAGGATGCCAGAACACCGCGCCGGCGGCCTCTTCCTGGAAATGATAAAGCCCCATTTCCCGACCGAGGCGCCGATGATCACGCCGTTCGGCCTCTTCGAGCATATGAAGATAGGCATCGAGCTGTTCGGCACTGGCCCAGGCCGTCCCGTAGATCCGCTGCAACATCTCGTTGCCGGAGTCGCCGCGCCAGTAGGCGCCAGCCAGCTTGGTGAGCTTGAACGCCTTGCCGAGCCGACCGGTGGAGGGCAGATGCGGCCCGCGACAGAGGTCGAGCCAGCCGCCCTGGCGATAGATGCTGACCGGCTCGCCGGCGGGAATGGCGGCGATGAGCTGCGCCTTGTAGTGCTCGCCGATGGACTCGAAATGCGCGACCGCCGCGTCCCGGTCCCACACCTCGCGAACGATGGGCTCGTTGCGATCGACGATCTCGCGCATCCGCGCCTCGATCCGCTCGAGATCCTCGGGCGTGAACGCCTCGGGGCGGGCAAAGTCGTAGTAAAAGCCGTTCTCGATCGCCGGGCCGATGGTCACCTGGGTGCCGGGGTAAAGTTCCTGAACCGCCTCGGCCATGACGTGGGCCGCATCATGGCGCAGCAGCTCCAGAGCGTCGCGATCCTTCCCCGTCAGCACGGCGACCGTCGCGTCGCGGTCGATGACGGCGGCAAGATCGCGCAGCTCGCCGTCGATGCGCACGGCAAGCGCCGCCTTGGCGAGGCCCGGGCCGATGTCGGCTGCAACCTCGGCGCCGCTGCGCGGGCCGTCATAGCTGCGCACGCTCCCGTCAGGCAGCGTTATGCGCACCCAGGCAAGGGCTTGATCGCGGTCATTCACCGGCTTTCGCTCATCCTCGGCTTGGGGTGGAAACGCTGCGCAATCTAGGAGGGTGCGGCGG